>NZ_CP038033.1:3713206-4022640 GCF_004421105.1 Nitrosococcus wardiae | reverse complement strand
CAGAGAAGGAAAGAGAAAGGCTGAAAGAGCTAGACCACAACAGGCCAGAGGAACACAGAACCCCCAGGCTGGTTTACGAAGACTTTACACCAGAGGGGTTGAAGTGGGACTTAGCCACGAAATGGCCTTCGGCTGGGATTATGTCGTCCGAGGCGGGGATTGTGCTTGGCTCTCATGGCATGGGCAAGGATTCCATCATGCGAAGGCTTGGCCACACTAAACAAATTGTGGGACGGGACAGCAATGCCATAAGCAGACGTACAAGCGAATGCTTTATCGTGAGAGGGGCAAGGGTGTCGGCTTATTTGCAGAATACAAAAATCAGTTTTAGAACGGTTCTTTGAGCAATCGGGGGGTTGGCTAGGGGGACTGGTTTTATGGGCCCGTTTCTTAATTTCCTGGCCAAGGTCCACCCAGGGGACTCGTTTTTTTACGGACCCCAACGAGGATTGGCCAGCCCTTGACAGCTTCAAAGATAGGATCGCGGAAATTCTAGACGCACCCACGCTAATGGATAAAAACTGGAGCTAACCCCTAATATGCTCGACCTATCGCCGGGGGCAAAAGATGCTTGGGTTGAATTTCACGATGAGATTGAAAGCGAGCTAAAAGCCGGGGGCCAGCTCGAAGACATTAAAGGACGTGGCAAGCAAAATTGCTGAAAAACGCGGCCAGGATGGCGGCCCTGTTCCATGTTTTTGATGGCGTTGGAGGCCCCATAAGCGCCCATTCTTTCGATTCGGCCAGTCGCATAACCCTGTGGCACCTGGGTGAAAGTCTCCGGGTCTTCAACGAGGTTGCCCCACCAGAGGGGAGGGAGAACGCCGAAAAAATCGAGGACTGGTTGCTTTCGTATTGCGAGCAGCATAGAACTACAAGGGCTCCTACCAAGCTTATCCAGCAGTATGCCCCCGGTAAGCTGAGAGAAAAGGCAAAGCTTGACGCGGCCATAGATGAGCTTGCAGCACTGAATAGGGTAAGAAGAGTTCAGGAAGGCAGAAAGAAGTTCATCGAGGTAAACCCCAAGCTGTTGGGGCGTGTTGTTTACAGTTCATGACCTTCTACTCCCTGCTATTCTTGCTATTTTTGCTACCGTTGGGCTCTAGCCCGTGGGGGGCGGGGCTCCGACGGTAGTAGCTCCTTGCTATTCTTCTGCTAGCGTTTGCTATTTTTCCGCTGCCGTTTCCAAAAATAGCAGAACGGTAGCAGAAGAATAGCAGACGGTAGCAAACGCCCGCTACCGCTGAAATCCCCATGGGACAAGGGCTACAGGCGTTCGGTAGCAAGAATAGCAAAAATAGTAACCCCCTAACCCTAGGAAAATGTATATGAGCCTATTTGACAAGATTCACAGCCTGCCCAAAAGAAGGCCGCTTGCTACCGTTATCCCCATAGAGGAAGGCAGGAAGAACAAGCGCCCATGGTGGGACAACCGTATTACCTGCCAGGAATGCATATACCTAGCAAAGAGTAACGGCCTATGCCTGAACGCCGAGAAAGCCGGGGCGGTGCCGAGGCGTTACTACCCGGTGCCGGATATTCCTAGGCGGTGTGAGGGGTTTAGGGGGCAGTTGTAGAACTGGCGAGCGGTTTAAACCAAGGAATTAGTTTAATGTCTACTGATATTTACAGAAGGAGATCAACTGATGAGTTTTAAGCCTGGGAAAAGCGGCAATCCAGCAGGGAGACCGAAAGGGACCAAAGACAAGCGGACTGAGTTTAGGGAGCTGTTGCGCCCCCATGCGCCGGATTTAATTAAGAAGGCGGTAGAGATGGCTTTAGAGGGGGATGCCACTGCGTTAAAGTTGTGCCTAGATAAACTAATCCCTAACCTCAGACCCCAGGCAGAGCCGGTATCCATTCAGTTTAATGGCGAGTCATTACTTGAGAAAGGCCAAGAGATTTTAAAGGCAGTCAGTAAGGGGGAGATCACGCCAGAGGAAGGGAATCACCTGCTAGCCTCCTTGGCGAACTATGGAGGGCTTGTTGGCAAGGAGCAGTCTTTAAAAAGGCATCGCGATTACCAGTCGTTTGATGCCATGTTTAAAGGAGGCATATAGATACCCTAAAAAGCCCAAATGTGGCGCGCCAGCATCGGTAGAGATTTGGTGAAACGCATTCAACTACAATGAATGGTGCTGGGGTTTATGTAAATATCCCCTGTTCTCCATCTCTAGAGGTTTCAGATTCTAGACCGGACGAGTAGCCAATTCTTTATGTCCACAAAATTTATATAAGTACCCGCCTACCCTAAATTTCTACAACTTCATGCACCAAAACCGGATGGGCAGCCATTTTTTGCATCCGCAAAATTAAGTAGGGGTATATCTTATACCTGTAGTCAGTTATGGGGAGGCTATGTATATGTAGCTGTTATTCCTGAGTTAAAATCCATAGGTGCAAAGGCAGGGTAAAGTTAAGTTAGCACTAGGAGAAAATTTCTCTTCTACTGTTGATTATTTCGTTCAAATTTCCTTCTCAAATCTTCAACACTAATTAGTTTTTTTCGACTCCTGTGGATCATCCGATGGCAGTTTGAGCAGAGGGGAGAAACTTTTGTAACGGCTTCACTTAGCTTCTGTTGGAGATTTTCACCCTCAGTCATGAAAATAGGATATTTATGATGAATTTCTATGAAATTCCGACCAAGTTCACCGTATTTTTCTAAGAAATCAAACCTGCAGACTTGGCATTTAATATGTCCATTTTGCGAGTAATAATTTACGGCATAATCTCGAAGTTGTTTTGATCGTTCATAAGTGCTGCTTTCAGTGATTTTCTTTTTACCTTCCCTAATCAGGACATTTTCGTCAAATAATTTTAGATGCGAGACTTGGCTATTTTTATTTGATTTTGCTCTAGCTGTAACAGCTTGGTTAGTAATTCCAGCGCCCTCACTGCCTCTTTTATTCACTATTTTAAGTAGCCTGCGCACCTCTTCTGTAGCAAATTGCTTAAGTCCGGTGACTATATCATCCCCAGTAAAATCGTTTTCGAATAGGTAGGTAAGCAATTCCACATTATCTTTAACAATGCATTGGCCTTTGGGAGTGATGGTCCATAAGCCCGATTTACCCCCACCCATAGACTGGTAAACTGCTAACCCATCAAGTACATTGTGAGATTTCAGGTTTCTCACTTTCTGTGAAAAGTGAGTATCCTTACGATTTTTCAGTTGTCGAGCATCTTTGTCTATGGGTTTAAGGATCTCAGTAAGACTCTCAATGAGGGTTGTTGTGTCTGTTGTGTAATTTTCTGAATTAGACATGAGCCATAGGGCAGGTAGGATCAAATCCTTTTCTGAGCGATCTGGCATAGTCTATCCACACTATTATCATAGCTTGTAATTGGTTATCATTAAATGCTTTGTCTCGCGTATGTTGCGTTCTTTTATAGTCCACATATACTTTTTATCAAAGGCTTGTATATTAAGATCTTTCTTTTCATAGAGAGAAATAATAAAATCAGTTGCTTTGATAACTAACATGAAGTTTGCCTGGCAGTGATTAATTAAATAATTAGCCAAACGCTTTTGATCACTTTTATCAAAAATGTTTTTGTCATAGTCGCTGAAGTCCGTATCGTAAGGTGGATCTAGAAAAATAAAATCGCCTTTCTTAGGTCTAAATTTTTCAAGAAACTCCTCGAAATCCATGTTTTCGAAAACAGCTTTCTCTAGCTTTTCTAGAAGTGACCGCTGACGTAAACGATTTACTTTTAATTTTATATCTTTTCTGTTGTAGGAAATTCCACCATAGGGAACATTAAATTGGCCGGATTTATTAAATCTGAACATTGCAGCATAAGCGTATTCTCTTATAAAGAAGAAAATCGCTGCAAACTTTGCTTCGCTAATGTTGTGTTTGCATGGGTAATTGTATAGGTATCGCATATGCATATAAAATGCAGATTTTATTGCACCCTCTAAATTGCTCTGTAAGTCTTTTTGTGATAGTTCCCCCTGCTTTGCTTCTAGTTTTTTCATGCGCTGCATCTTATTGAAGAGGTTTGACTCAATCTCGCCAATTAGATGCTGTATGTCATAATTAAATGCATTGCTGAATATGCTGTTGAACTCTTCAGAATTCTGAATAATAAATTCAACGAGGCGATTTTTAAGGTCATGGTTATTTAAGTAGTTATGTTTATACTGAAGATAAATACGGATAAGATCACCGGAATAACATACTGTTACCTCTTCAATATTTTTCCAATAGCGATTAATCGCCTCTAGCATCGAATAAAAATCTTCGTTTGAAGTAGCCACCTGCCGGTAAAAAGCAATTAAATCAGTACAGAAATCGTTGAGATAAGCGGGAACTTTACTTGAAAGCGAAAAAAATACCGCACCCCCTCCAACAAATGGCTCGAAAAAACGACCAATTCTTTGCGGCATTCGAGGCAATATAAGGCTAAGCTCCGCCGTTTTACCCCCAGGCCACTTCAATAAGGGGGAGAATCGCTCCTTTAGAATATAATTTCCATAACTTGGGCGAGATCGAGAGTCGCCAAGGCCAAATACTTCAAATAAATCAGGCTGTCCCAATGACATGCGTGCTCTAAGCCGAGAATTTAATGAATAAGAATTCTAGTAATAGATTAGATTTTGACGTGCCCCCATGCTTTACGCAAGACTTGGAGCTGCTATTGATTTGTGGTACCTCGGTACTCACCTTGGAGACACTCTCCTCTTACTCCAGAACTTAGGTTGCTGGCCTTTAGTCTCACCCATCTAAGCACGGGAACACATGCCACCACCGGGAAAGAGGGGGAAGAGTGTCTGGCCTGGGCTTCAGCTTACGGAATAGATACGAGCCTGGTGGGTGAGGCCTGAGCTTCTACCTTAAAGCCATAAAGTTTCATTTTTTCAAAGACTTAAATGCATTTTCTGTGCCGGTATAGTGGCAGCGCTGCTCCTTTCTGCAGCGCTTAATATACAGGTTTTTGGTAAGATGCCGAAACAACTCAAAACCGAGCTATTGCCATAGTTGTTTCGTACTGGGCATGCGAAGGATATTACTGACATTTTTTCGGAATAACTGGAGGCACATAACAGCCGCCTCGATCACGGCTTACCCTGGAATGCAGCGGAATGGTAAGCCGCGGCGTTAGATTGAAGGAGGATACATGCTTGCTACCATCTACAAAGGATTTGAATTGTCTCCTTCTCCATACCAGTTGCGGGAGACGGGAGAATGGACGGTGAGAGTAATGATCACAAAGCACCACGATAGCCGCGACGAGTCACTAGTGAAGCCGTTCTCTGCCAGCAACGCATTCAAGGAAAGAAAAGATGCGGAGAGCCATGCTATCCAGTTTGGCAAGGAAATTATTGATGGAAAACATCTAAATCTTTCAGTCGATGATCTCCTCTAGGCCGAATCAATCTAACATTCGGCTCCAGCCTGATCTGCAAAATTGGGTCAGCTCTTGGTTTTTTTCTTGCGCATGGCGTGCCGCTTTTGCGGGCGGTTGAGCCGAGCAGGCATCGGAGTTGAAAGAAAATAAATGGCTTGGAATCCACATAAAGCACGCGAATGTCTGGACGGATCTGCGCTCGTATCGTTTATCGACGAGCGAGACAAGCTATCGGCATTCAGGCTTCGCTCTGGTCGCGAGATCGCTCTTCTCGAAGAGAATGAAAGGAAGGTTTCTGTGTACCTGAGCTGCATTCCGCAGCACATGCCTGATGTTGTGCCGGACGGCACATATACTCCAACGGCATCAAAAATAGGAAGGCATTCCAATCTTGAGCTAATCACAAAGACTTTGGGCTTCAATCATCACGCGTTTAAGGTAACCATACTTTCACAAGATGGTTTGGAGCGTCTTCTGGCCTGGTACCAGTATGCATAACAACGCACTCCAGCCAACGTCTATGTCGGCGCTTCGCGCCGCCAGAGCTGCGGCTGAGTTTCATCATTGAGCCTGAAGGAAAAAACTATGCAGGTAATAGCGTGGAGTAACGGAAGCCACAAAAAATCAGGCGCTGGCTATGGTGTAAAGCTGTCCATTGAGGATCGAGACCGCTATTTTGAGCGTGGCTGGCAATCAGTGAAGCTCACGCTGGAAGATGGGGCTGAAATAGAGGTAAATGTTGGCAAGAAGTCCTTTTGGAGCGGAACTTGTAGAGAGCTTATTCACAGCCAGATAGGGAAGTGGTTGTTGGAAGTTGATTTGGCCCCTTGGCCCAAAGGCAATCCACCGAAATTGGAGTTAAGGCCACTTGGAAAGGCTTACTTCAAATTGCAACGTCTCGGCTCATAGCTATGTAAGCGGGGGCATTTAACCCCTAGTCCCCACACTACCGCGACATGCGGGTCCGCACCAAGCAGTTCACGAAGCTGTCTAGGTTTACAAGCAATATTTGCGGGATAACCCTCTTTTACTATATCCGCTATGGTTTGCCCTGGCGGGGTTTTCTTTTGTCTGAGGTACCATGAAAAAAATAATAGTGTTTTTGTGTCTATTTCTCCCCCTTACCGCCCTAGCCGACTACCATGGCCGCGTGGTGGGCATATCCGATGGCGATACCCTAACCCTACTGACATCCGTAAAAGAGCAGATTAAAGTCCGATTATCTGGAGCCGACACACCAGAGGGGGGACAGCCGTACTCTCGCCTCCTCGATGGGAATTGTTTAGTCCAATCAAATGACGTGGGACATGATTACGTATGAAGATATTCGGTCCTTATCCGCGCCAGAGCGGTTCTTTACATATGCTGAGGCATATCTGGGAGCGGCCAATGCCATGTGCCAGCAGATGGTACAGGACCCTGCTTCGGGAAAATGGTCAAACGCGGCGGTGGTCTTAATGCTTGCGGCGCATGCCGTCGAACTGTTTCTAAAGGGAGCTATTCTCGCGCGGGAACCCTCAACATATCTTGGGAACCGAGGCCACAATCTTCATGAGCTTGCAGCAGACTACCGGTCACACTTTCCTGAGCCTTCGTTCAACTGGGATATTCCCTTTCAGGGGGAATTTCCCGTGGGGTTTTCTGAGGCAGAAATAGACGCCTTCAGAAAGGAAATACCAGCTCCTAGCATTCTATATCGCTATCCTGTCCAGAAGGGTGGGGATGAGTGGCAGGGCCTCTATGGGTTCGAGGCGAATTCGTTCCTCTTATTGCTAATCGAGTTGAAACATGACTTCATCCGAATCAAGACGCAACTTACCTAATAAACCGATGAAACCAACGCCGGAAAGCACTGCGGCTTATCGGTAGCGTTAGGCGGAGTTCCTACTTGGACAATAATACAAAGGCATTCATGATTCAGGCTTACTTCGATGACCTTGAGGCTCGAATAAAGTTTTTGCCTCGCCTTAGAGAGGAGGGACACCCCGATGAGGCGCTCATGCTTTGCTGTTGCTATATTGAGGCTCTCGGAAGCCGGAAACACCATCAATCGAGTCGGAAATTAAAAAATTACGCAAGAATTCTCGAAGAAGACAGCGGCAACCTATTATTTTCATTGGTGCATCCGAAGCGGCTTCGTCTCGTGATCCAGAATGCCAAACCTTTCAAGGTCGATTTATCCAAAATCGAGCCTCTGATCGATCAATTTGGAAATGAGTTGCAACCCCAGCAAGTGGTTCGTGACAAGCTTAGTGGCAATCTATCTGATAGGCAGGAATCTTGGCTACAGGAGAATCTCTTCAAAGGGACAATCGCCGCCATTTCGTACGAAAGGGTGCGAAGTGAGCTTGTGCACGACATTTCCGCTGGTACTGTTACTTTCAGTGAGTCGACGTTCAATGGTAATCCGGTGCCTGATCTTGATTTCGAATTGTTATACCAAGCTCTTATCAATATCTTTGAAAACATCAAAAAGAGATCAATCGAAGCAAATGCATGGTATTGGGAACAGAATGCCTAAAAACGTTATGAACTCGGACATCAAAAAGCGCCGCTCGTTACTCGCTCTGTTTTTTGCTGCCAGTGATGCGCGCCATGAGGTCCCATGAAGAAAGCACTAGCCTTGTTTCTATTTCTCCTCCTTATTGCCCCCCGCCAAAGAGCAAGTTAAAGTCCGACTAGCCGAGATCGACACACCCGAGAAGGGGCAACCCTATGGCAGCCGGGCAAAGCAGGCTCTCTCTAATTTGCTATTCGGCAAACAAGCGCGGGTAGTGGTGGAGACTGTAGATCGCTATGGGCGTACCGTGGGTCATGTATTTGTCAATGGCGTGGATGTCAACCGGGAAATGGTGCGCCAGGGCGCGGCTTGGGTCTACAGGGACTATCTACGGGACCGAACCCTATTGGACATAGAGAAAGCCGCCAGGGAGGCGCACAGGGGTTTGTGAGCGCTTCCAGAGGCGAGGCATAACAAACGGGATAGGATAAAGAAAGCGGCGGCACAGTGTGGGCCTAAGCGGTATTGCAAGCAGATGGCTAGCTGTGCCGAGGCGATGAGTTATCTAGCTTGTGATGTAACAATGCTGAACGGAAATTGGGGTGCAGGGCTTTCCGCAGGGCGAGCGGGGGCGAATTTTTACAGTTTCCTTAGTCTTAGCCTGGGAATGATTCATGGTGATGCGCCCTTGCAGGGAGGCAGCCATGAAGCTGGGAGCTAAACATCCCCCCTAGGCTTATTGGCCCTTACTCTAGACCACCCCAGCACCGGTATTAGGGAAACCACCGGCACTGACGAATTCCATGCAATTACAACCGCCATAGCATAGACCTGGTGCTTGTTTCTCTCGAACTATCGGGTCTTTCCTCAACGCACTTGACCGCCTCTCTGTGTGCTCTGCCCGCTAAGAAACCCATGCTGGTAAGAATATCCCATGGCGATTGGTTTCTTTGCAGCTGCCAGAGCACCACTACTTCCTATTCTGATAGGACCAGTAGCCCATAGGAAGTCTTTCCTAAAGATTTTGCAAGCGGCGCCGTAAAACCTTATACCCGATAGCAAAATACAGGAATACCGTAAGGTGGCCTTGCCAGCGGAACCCCTCCCTTGATCTTCAACTATGCAGGCGAGCCCCTTACTATTGGCATTGAAGCTGGCACTCTCTGGGGCTCTAGCGGCAATGGTTGTAACGCGCATTGAAAGTGCAAGTAGCTGAACTTCGTCTGGCTATGACCCACTCGATCGCCACCGCTTCAGTTTCGTGAGGGACATTCATTCACCAAAAGAGGAAAAAAATGAAGAAAGTACTTCTTGGGTCTGCTCTAGCAGTAATGATTGTGGGGTGTGCCTCAAGTCCTGACAAAATCCAAACCTCTTACGTGTCACCGATGCAATACAAAAACTATGACTGTGACCAGATAGCGGGTGAGTTGGGACGTATCTCACATCGCGCCAATGAACTGCATGGCAACCTTAAGAAAACAGCAGATAACGATAAAGCCCAGATGGCACTTGGGATGGTTGTTTTTTGGCCAGCGCTGTTTTTCTTGGAGGGGGGTGATGGACCAGAGGCGGCTGAATATGGTCGGCTAAAGGGAGAGAGAGACGCCCTAGAAAAGGCCGCAATCCAGAAAAAGTGCGATGCATTCATTACTCCAAAGCCCGCAATTCCCATCAAAGAAGCAGCAGACGGCAATAAACAACAGGTATCTGGCGTTGAAGAGTAGCAGTGCGCCTAAAATCCGGTAACCGGGAACTCTCTAACCCCAGTTTCCCAACGGCCTGCATGTGGTCTTTGTCCTTCGAAATTTAAAAATGAAGAAAGCAAATGTTGCTCCAAAATTGGCAGCAGCATTTTACTGCCAATCATCACGCTTTGCTCAGCACAAAGGCGACTTTTCTCTGGGGAAGATTCAGCCCTTTTTCTAACCGCAAACTTTTAGGATAACCAATTAATAACCTTTGTAAGAGGGAGGAATGTTAGTCTCTAAAATTGGAATGTATGTATGGGCTTGGACTTTTCTCGGCCTTGTTCTATGCGCGCATAGCGTTGCTGGAGAAATTCTGGAAGAGAGGCCGGCCAAACTGAGCGCCTCGATATTGTCCCCGCTGATCGAAGGCCTATTGCTAGAGAAAACAACCCTTCCTTTCACTCTCAATCAGCGAGTTTCCACGGCAAGAGAAGCGGTGGCTAAGCAGGCTGAATACCAGTCTTCAGAATCGAATAGATTTCGTTTGGAACCCACGCCCCCGCCGGCGGTGATCGTGGAAGGAATCATCGTCCGCTTTAAATCTCCTCAAATCCAAGCACTCGCCCGGGCTAATTTGCCGCCTCCTAAAGAGGTGATTGCCGAACTGGAATCGGCTTTGGGTGAAGCACTGGTGTTCCACGGAGCGATGGTCAATGAGGCCCACGTGTTCCGCTTTTTAGCGCCCAAGGAGAGCGAGACGGTTTTCTCTCTCCTCCAGCGTGTAGAGCGATTTTCCGGTATCGAGTGGATCGAGGCGGATACACGCATGGAAGCCCAGTCGCTATCCAATGACCCCTTCTTCCACCACCAGTGGAATCTGGAAGGTGAAAAGGAAGGTTTTTTAGGCGGAATCGAGGCGATTCGTGCCTGGGAGATCACCCGCGGCTCCGCCGATACGATTGTGGCGGTGGTGGACAGTGGAATAAGACCTCACCCGGAATTCGCCGCGCGCTTGTTGCCAGGGTATGACTTTGTCTCTGAACCCGGCAGCGCGAATGATGGGGATGGTATGGATAGCGATGCCACGGACCCAGGGAACTGGCGCGTGGAGGGTGAGTGCGGGGGTCAAGCTGCAAGAGATAGCTCCTGGCACGGGACTCATGTGGCGGGGATCATTGCGGCGCGCGGTGACAATGGCTTCGGTATGGCCGGAGTGGATTGGCATACCCGAATTCTCCCCGTGCGGGTACTAGGGAGATGTGGTGGAACTGCGAGCGATATTGCCAACGGGATGGCGTGGGCGGCGGGTCTTCCAGTGCCCGGCGCTCCCCCCAATCTCCATCCCGCCCAGGTGATTAATCTCAGCCTAGGGGGAAATGGACCTTGCCCGCGATCACATCAGGAAATCATCAATAAAATCCTAGGGAAGGGCGTACTTGTGGTGGTGGCCGCCGGCAACAAGAGTGATGATATTAGATATTATTATCCCGCTAATTGCGAGGGCGTGCTTACCGTTATTGCCACGAATCATAAAGGGGAACTCGCTTCATATACCAATCTGGATTTTACTGGCGCGGGAATTGCCGCCCCCGGCGGAGATATCTCCTGGTATGGCCACTTAGAAGCTGGAATCCTCTCTACCATGGATAATGGCGCCGCCACTCCTCAGGGGTTCGACTATGCATGGAGTGAAGGCACCAGCATGGCAGCCCCCCATATCTCTGGAATCGCCTCGCTGATGCTCTCCGTGAATCCGCATTTAGTGGGAGCAGAACTCAATGCCGTGCTTCAATTTGCTAGTAAGCCTTTTCCCGCTGGGAACGCGTGCGCGACCTATGGGTTCTGTGGTATAGGAATCGCGGATGGGCATGGGTCTGTAGTCCTTGCCAATGTGCTCAATCGTTACCGCCTCGTCTATGAATTCTACAATGTCGATCTTAATCATTACTTTCTAACAGGCTCTAAAGAAGATGCGGCGATTGTCAACCAAGGCGGGGCGGGACCGGGTTGGTACGATACTCAGCGCTATTTCTATGCGTGGTCGGGACCAGAAGAAGGGGCGCTGCCCGTCTGCCGGTTTTATACCCAGGGGGCAAATTCCCACTTTTATACGGCGAACTGGGAAGACTGCGCTTATCTTCGTTCCCTCAATCCCGACAATGTGTTGGCCCCTGATCAATGGACTTATGAAGGGATTGCCTTCTATGCCAAACTGCCCACTGACGGCGTCTGCCCGGGCGACTCTGCTCCCATTTACCAAGTCTATAACAATCGCTGGATGCATAATGATTCCAACCACCGTTTTGTCAGTTCACTTCGGGAATACGGTGCCATGATCTCACGAGGTTGGGTGGGAGAGGGGATTGCCTTCTGTGCTGCTTCTGTGAGTGGAGATTAGAAAATTAGTTAGGGGTCAACGAGGTCCCCAAATAATTGATTGGGGAAAAAGGTTCTCGAAGCCGCTACTGGACTTCTAACCCCCAGTCCCCACATCACCGAGGCATGCGGGTCCATACTGAGCGGCTCACGAATCTATCTGGGTCTACAGGCAATGAATCCCTATGAAGGTGAACCAAGGAGAGCGGCCTATAGGAGCTTGTAGGCGCATTCAGAGACGCAGAGGGTGCCATGATGGGAATGGAGGCGGGATAAGCGGACCAGGGCCAAGCAGGCGGCTTCTGAATGTGGACCTAAGAGGTATTGTGGTCATATGGATAGCTGTACGGAGGCTTTGAGGTATTTGGCTTGTGGGCTGTCTAGGCTTGATGGCGATGGGGATGGAGTGCCTTGTGAGGTGCTTTGTCGGTAGTTCCTTAGGGTTTCACGGCTTACCTTTAAATTCATGGGGCTTCCTATTCGACTCCTCATCGAAGAATGGAGAACTCTAATTGTTGAAAAAAGTGTGTAAAATTATAGCGGTGCTGCTGGCTGGGTTTATCGGCGGTGCAATTGCACCTTGGTTCTTGGGATGGCTCAAAAATGCTACTGTACAAAGCCCATCCAATGCAATCGCGATTGCGAATACTTACATAGTCTTCACTACAATTATATTTGTTGGCATCACCGTAGTTCTTGCAATAGCAGGATATGTATTTATGCAGCAGTTCTCAGCTTCAAAAGAGTCTCTAGAGAAGCAAATAACTGAGGAATTACAAGAAAAAATTCAATCGGATGAGGGCTGCGGGATAAAATTAGCTAATTCCATTTTAGAGAATCCGGATGTTAAACGGCACTTAAAGATAAAGCTAATATCTAAAGTGGAGCAACTTATTCAGGAACGTATAGAGGACAATCAAGTAACAGCGACAAAAATTGATCGAACAGGTGCAGCTACTAAGCAATTAGCTAGTCAGCTAAAAGGGAAGGAAAACGATGATTAACGAGGAAAAAAGGCTTTATTCTAATGCGTCTGAGCTTTTATTTTACCTTGCCAAGGAGAAGGCCTTTGAAGTTAAAGCACCAATTGATGTTGACAGAATCGCAAAGGAGCTAGGTATTCTGGTAGAGTTAGATTTTTCCCTCGACTCAAGGAATATCGTAGGGGAGATTTTCTTTAAAGATGAGACACCTATTGTAAAAATCAATCCTCTACAGAATTCGTATTCCCCTAGAAGAAGGTTTACTTTGGCGCATGAGATTGGACACTACTGCCTTCATAGTGCTAAATCTAAACAAGGTTTTACTGATTCAAAGAAAGCAATGAGCAGAAGCGAGTCATATTGGGATTCTTATGAATCCGAGGCAAATAACTTCGCTGCACAGCTCTTAATGCCCCAAGATCTTATCCTGGAAGAGGGGGAGAAATTAATCGAATCTATAAAAAAGACCTGTGAAGAAAAAGCCCTTCTGACCACATTTGTTGAGGGTATGGCAGATAAGTTTGAAGTATCAAGCAAAGCGATGGAGTACCGCCTAAGGAAACTACGCATTATTGAGTAATTCAATATTGTATATAGCCAGAGAATCCTGTCCAGGTTTTTATTCCACCTGGCGTACAGGCCCTTCTTAGATTATCTGCCAAATAGCCAATTACCCACTACTACCTTGACTTACCAGAAATTCCTGCGAGCCATCTTGCAAGCGCAATAACAGAGCGGAGTTCCCCCTGATAGGGATATTCCTTATAGAACACCATCAAGCAGGAGATACACTCAAATATTAAGAGTTTCACTCACACCGCCGGCCACGAGGCGGAAATTTCGTGGCGCATACCAACATTCGCACTCTAGCCCGGCTCTCCCACCGGGCTATTTTTTTGTCTCATGCGCTTAAATGTGACCTATATCACACTTTGGGCAAGTGAATTTGCACATACCCAAGCAAAAGCTATTTTTAATGATAGGTGTGCGTTAAAGAGTTGTGCTCTCTTCTCATTAACCGCACCTGCTCTTAATACGGGCATAAGTAAGTAAGTGCCGGGCACGTAGCTCCTTTGCTGCGTGCCCTTTTCCTTTATGGGGCAAGCATATTACCGCCTAGTGAGATGAGCAGACAGGAAAAATCCCACGAGTAGAGAGATTACCCCCTGGCGTTTCGCGGCGATGGTGGCTAAGCAGTTAGCCCTGGGTGCGGGGGTGAATTTTCGGAGTCCCTAAAAAAGGCTCCCCTGTGTAGGTGGGGAATGAATTAAGATATAAGCGAGGCTATAAAAAGGGCAAACCGGCTAAGTTTTTGCGGCCCATCATCATACACGCGGGATTGATTACTTTTATAACTTATAAACATGGGTAATTGCTTTAGTCCGTAAAAAGGCTACAGTTTTTGGCTCCCTAAAGGGGGCTTTTGGCACTTTTGGCACTATCTCACTGTAGGTGTTTAGAAAAAATAATTTTTGGAGCCTCTAACAGGGGAATTTTGCGGTACCTATAAAAAACGGAGGCAGTGGAGGTTGTAAAAGAGCCGAAAACCGCATTGAGCCCTTGAAATGCTACCCTATTTGCTACCCAAAGCTTTTTTTGGGTGGATAAATGTATAATAAGCCTTTGATACGTAATAATTATACGATCATCATTTCCCTTGACCGGCGAACATTAGAACTTGCAAATAAAAGAAAACCTAAGCAGCAAAATGCAAGCCCAATATCCCCCAAAAATACTCATATAAGTATCTATTGTATTTGTATTTATAGCCTTTTATTTCTTTGCAACTCATTGCACCTTGTCTTTGCATTCTATTGCGGCCATAATGCTACCCTATTGAAACCCGAGGGTAGCAAATGCGCTTTACCGACTCTGCTATAAAGAAACTCAAACCCAAAGAAAGCCGCTTTGAAGTCTTTGAGGATGGGCGGCCAGGGTTCGGCTTGCGTGTGACCCCCAAGGGCAAAAAGTCATGGTTTTGGCTGTATCGCCACAATGGACGGCCCAGGCGGGTCACCTTTGGCAGCTACCCGGAAGTGGACTTGTACACGGCGCACTTAAAGCATGCCGAGGCTCAGCAATTGCTCTCCCAAGGGTTGGACCCTGGCGATTTGGAAACCGCACGCAAACAGCAAGAACGCCATGCTATTACGGTAAACACACTCGCTAAGGAATACCTGATCCGGCATGCCAAACCGAATAAGCGAAGCTGGGAAGCTGACGAACGAATGTTGAACAAGGACGTGCTACCCGCCTGGGGGAGGATTAAAGCTAAAGGCATTACCCGCCGTGATGTGGTTTTGCTGTTAGACGGGATACAGGACCGGAGTGCACCAGTGGCCGCCAATCGGACCCTATCCTTAATTAAAAGGCTGTTTAATTTTGGCGTTGAGCGGGCCATGCTGGATGTCTCCCCCGCCGCCGGGATACGTCCGCCAGCAAAGGAAACCCCAAGGGACCGGGTACTCTCCGAGGATGAAATTAAGGCGTTTTGGACGGGGCTTGAGAAAACCCATATGGCTGAACGGATTCAGTTAGCCCTCAAGTTTCAGCTACTCACCGCCCAGCGTAAAGGCGAAATACTTTCAGCAATATGGGACCAATTTGACTTTAACCAGGCAGTTTGGACTATCCCCGGTAGCATTGCCAAAAACGGACGGACCCACACCGTACATTTAAGTCCCCAAGCCCTTGAGATAGCCCAGCGGCTTCATTTCCTTGGCGGGGATTACCTGCTACCCGGTAAAAAAGGCGATAGGCCCATGACGGGGCGGAACATAGATAAGGAATTACGTCTCGCGTTGCCTACCCTGGGGACTAACCATTTTACCAGCCACGATTTAAGGCGTACGGCAGCCAGCCACATGACGGGGATAGGAATACCTAGGCTTGTCGTATCCAAAATACTCAACCACACAGACCGGGGGGACATTACCGCTATCTACGATCGCCACGACTATAACGCTGAGAAGCGGCAAGCATTGGAGGCTTGGGGGCGGAAGGTGGACCAAATTGTTTATGGTGGGGAGTGTGCCGAGGTGGTGGTGCTAAAAAAATATTAACTGTATTAATATTTTTGTTAACGAAAACAAATGCTTATTGCAAGCAATATTAAAACGTGGTACTGTATTGGATAACCCTGCGGGGTCCTATAAAGGGAAACCCCGCACCGCGCCAACGGTAACGGGGTTTTTGTTTTTTACAATCGGCCTTCAGCAAGGCATTTAAAACATGGTCGTAGTTAGTGCAAGTAACTCGACATTTTTACCCAGCCTAATTATTGGGCTAAGGGTCGTTAACTTAGGGTTAACAAGACAAAGTGTACCAGTTAGTAAAACTAACACACAACCCTTGGTTGCTACCCCGCCTTGCTGTTGGCCTCCTAAACATAGGAGTAAGAGCCAACAAATGTCTAACAAGAAATTAACTTATTGTGGTCTTGACTGCGAGATCGATCCTGCTCGTAAGGTTCTCCTTGCCCCTGAACTACGCAAAGCCATCGGCGGCATTCATGAATCAACGCTATGGCGTTGGATGAAGCAAGGCAAAGTCCCCTCCCCCATTATCCTCCCCAGCGGAAAGAAAGCTTGGCTTGTCGATGAAGTTGACGCTTGGCTGAAAAGCCTACCGCGTGGCTAAGGGGGTGCTCAATGAAATACCAAAACTTAAGCCCGGAAACGGGGCGAGAAGGTTGCGTCTCTAGAAATGGAAAAGCCCCACTGGGGGGAGGGGCTTCTGATGGGGCAAAACTGGAAAAGATTAACCCCTATTATACCCTAGCCCCCCATGACTTGAAAGCGCACGCCCTACTATATGCTGAATGGGGATGGCGGGTTTTTCCTGTCCATACTCCAATAAAAGGCGGGGGTTGTTCGTGCAGAAATCCTAAATGTGAAAACGTCGGCAAACACCCGCGCACTAGGAACGGGCTGAAAGACGCCACCACAGACCCCCAGGTTATTGAGGGCTGGTGGTGCAAATGGCCCGGTGCCAATATCGGGATTGCCACAGGGAAAGGGTCGGGGATTGTCGTTATAGACATAGACAGGAAGGAAGGCATTGATGGAGAAGAAGCTATTGGGGATAGACAACTCCCTGACACCGTGGAGCAAACCACAGGTTCCGGTGGGCGGCATTTAATTTATATCAGGCCGAAAACGGATAAGAAATACAGAACCTATACCAATATTCTCAAACCAACCCCAGGGGTAGATAGCCGGGCCGATGGGGGCTATATCGTGGCCCCTCCATCCCTGCATGAGTCATGGCGGCGCTATGAATGGGAGGCGAGTTCAGACCCTACCGAGGGAGTTTTGCCCGTAGACCCGCCAGAGTGGTTTATTGAACTCATAGAGGAAAAGCCGCACCTCCACTCAGTGGAGGACTTGCCCGAGCCTAGCGGGGAATTTCCTCTAAACATTAAAGAGATGCTTGAGGCAATACCGGCTGATAATTATGACACATGGATAGGGGTAGGCATGGCCCTCCATAGGATAGATTCTAGGAATGGATTCCGCCTCTGGGATGAATGGAGTGCCAAATCTGATAAGTATAAAGGGACAAGCGAGATCGTAGAGAAATGGACCTCTTTCAAACGCAACGGTAATGGTAGCCCGCCTGTTGATATAGGGACTGTCAGGAGGCTTGCCGAGGAGCATGGATGGGTGGACCCAGCTAGAGGGCATGGGGCAGAGGTAGCTGAGGCTTTAAAGAGTGGTACGGCTGAAGACTGGCCGGACCCTCAGCAATTAAAGATAGAGCACCCCGCCATTGAATACCCAATAGACGCGCTACCCGCCAGGGTTAAAGAAGCCGTTATCGAGGTGCAACAGTTTGTTAAGGCACCCGTCCCCATGGTGGCGTCTTCCGCCATATCGGCGCTATCTCTGGCCGCTCAAGCCCATGTTGATGTTAGGAGAGCATCAAAGCTTGATGGTCCTACCAGCCTTTTTATGCTGGTGATCGCTGATAGCGGAGAGAGAAAATCGAGTTGCGATAAATATTTCCTGGACCCTATCAAAAATTGGGAAAAGCAGAAGGAAGAGCAAGCAAAGCCTTTGCTCAGCGACTACAGGGCCGAGCAAGCGGCCTGGGAAGCCGAGTATAGCGGCGTTAAGGACAAAATCAAAAGGCTGGCAAAGGAGGGCAAGAGTACAGAGAAGGAAAGAGAAAGGCTGAAAGAGCTAGACCACAACAGGCCAGAGGAACACAGAACCCCCAGGCTGGTTTACGAAGACTTTACACCAGAGGGGTTGAAGTGGGACTTAGCCACGAAATGGCCTTCGGCTGGGATTATGTCGTCCGAGGCGGGGATTGTGCTTGGCTCTCATGGCATGGGCAAGGATTCCATCATGCGAAGCTTGGCCACACTAAACAAATTGTGGGACGGGACAGCAATGCCCATAAGCAGACGTACAAGCGAATGCTTTATCGTGAGAGGGGCAAGGGTGTCGGCTTATTTGCAGATACAAAAATCAGTTTTAGAACGGTTCTTTGAGCAATCGGGGGGGTTGGCTAGGGGGACTGGTTTTATGGCCCGTTTCTTAATTTCCTGGCCAAGGTCCACCCAGGGGACTCGTTTTTTTACGGACCCCAACGAGGATTGGCCAGCCCTTGACAGCTTCAAAGATAGGATCGCGGAAATTCTAGACGCACCCACGCTAATGGATAAAAACTGGGAGCTAACCCCTAATATGCTCGACCTATCGCCGGGGGCAAAAGATGCTTGGGTTGAATTTCACGATGAGATTGAAAGCGAGCTAAAAGCCGGGGGCCAGCTCGAAGACATTAAAGACGTGGCAAGCAAAATTGCTGAAAACGCGGCCAGGATGGCGGCCCTGTTCCATGTTTTTGATGGCGTTGGAGGCCCCATAAGCGCCCATTCTTTCGATTCGGCCAGTCGCATAACCCTGTGGCACCTGGGTGAAAGTCTCCGGTTCTTCAACGAGGTTGCCCCACCAGAGGGGAGGGAGAACGCCGAAAAAATCGAGGACTGGTTGCTTTCGTATTGCGAGCAGCATAGAACTACAAGGGCTCCTACCAAGCTTATCCAGCAGTATGCCCCCGGTAAGCTGAGAGAAAAGGCAAAGCTTGACGCGGCCATAGATGAGCTTGCAGCACTGAATAGGGTAAGAAGAGTTCAGGAAGGCAGAAAGAAGTTCATCGAGGTAAACCCCAAGCTGTTGGGGCGTGTTGTTTACAGTTCATGACCTTCTACTCCCTGCTATTCTTGCTATTTTTGCTACCGTTGGGCTCTAGCCCGTGGGGGGCGGGGCTCCGACGGTAGTAGCTCCTTGCTATTCTTCTGCTAGCGTTTGCTATTTTTCCGCTGCCGTTTCCAAAAATAGCAGAACGGTAGCAGAAGAATAGCAGACGGTAGCAAACGCCCGCTACCGCTGAAATCCCCATGGGACAAGGGCTACAGGCGTTCGGTAGCAAGAATAGCAAAAATAGTAACCCCCTAACCCTAGGAAAATGTATATGAGCCTATTTGACAAGATTCACAGCCTGCCCAAAAGAAGGCCGCTTGCTACCGTTATCCCCATAGAGGAAGGCAGGAAGAACAAGCGCCCATGGTGGGACAACCGTATTACCTGCCAGGAATGCATATACCTAGCAAAGAGTAACGGCCTATGCCTGAACGCCGAGAAAGCCGGGGCGGTGCCGAGGCGTTACTACCCGGTGCCGGATATTCCTAGGCGGTGTGAGGGGTTTAGGGGGCAGTTGTAGAACTGGCGAGCGGTTTAAACCAAGGAATTAGTTTAATGTCTACTGATATTTACAGAAGGAGATCAACTGATGAGTTTTAAGCCTGGGAAAAGCGGCAATCCAGCAGGGAGACCGAAAGGGACCAAAGACAAGCGGACTGAGTTTAGGGAGCTGTTGCGCCCCCATGCGCCGGATTTAATTAAGAAGGCGGTAGAGATGGCTTTAGAGGGGGATGCCACTGCGTTAAAGTTGTGCCTAGATAAACTAATCCCTAACCTCAGACCCCAGGCAGAGCCGGTATCCATTCAGTTTAATGGCGAGTCATTACTTGAGAAAGGCCAAGAGATTTTAAAGGCAGTCAGTAAGGGGGAGATCACGCCAGAGGAAGGGAATCACCTGCTAGCCTCCTTGGCGAACTATGGAGGGCTTGTTGGCAAGGAGCAGTCTTTAAAAAGGCATCGCGATTACCAGTCGTTTGATGCCATGTTTAAAGGAGGCATATAGATACCCTAAAAAGCCCAAATGTGGCGCGCCAGCATCGGTAGAGATTTGGTGAAACGCATTCAACTACAATGAATGGTGCTGGGGTTTATGTAAATATCCCCTGTTCTCCATCTCTAGAGGTTTCAGATTCTAGACCGGACGAGTAGCCAATTCTTTATGTCCACAAAATTTATATAAGTACCCGCCTACCCTAAATTTCTACAACTTCATGCACCAAAACCGGATGGGCAGCCATTTTTTTGCATCCGCAAAATTAAGTAGGGGGTATATCTTATACCTGTAGTCAGTTATGGGGAGGCTATGTATATGTAGCTGTTATTCCTGAGTTAAAATTCCATAGGTGCAAAGGCAGGGTAAAGTTAAGTTAGCACTAGGAGAAAATTTCTCTTCTACTGTTGATTATTTCGTTCAAATTTCCTTCTCAAATCTTCAACACTAATTAGTTTTTTTCGACTCCTGTGGATCATCCGATGGCAGTTTGAGCAGAGGGGAGAAACTTTTGTAACGGCTTCACTTAGCTTCTGTTGGAGATTTTCACCCTCAGTCATGAAAATAGGATATTTATGATGAATTTCTATGAAATTCCGACCAAGTTCACCGTATTTTTCTAAGAAATCAAACCTGCAGACTTGGCATTTAATATGTCCATTTTGCGAGTAATAATTTACGGCATAATCTCGAAGTTGTTTTGATCGTTCATAAGTGCTGCTTTCAGTGATTTTCTTTTTACCTTCCCTAATCAGGACATTTTCGTCAAATAATTTTAGATGCGAGACTTGGCTATTTTTATTTGATTTTGCTCTAGCTGTAACAGCTTGGTTAGTAATTCCAGCGCCCTCACTGCCTCTTTTATTCACTATTTTAAGTAGCCTGCGCACCTCTTCTGTAGCAAATTGCTTAAGTCCGGTGACTATATCATCCCCAGTAAAATCGTTTTCGAATAGGTAGGTAAGCAATTCCACATTATCTTTAACAATGCATTGGCCTTTGGGAGTGATGGTCCATAAGCCCGATTTACCCCCACCCATAGACTGGTAAACTGCTAACCCATCAAGTACATTGTGAGATTTCAGGTTTCTCACTTTCTGTGAAAAGTGAGTATCCTTACGATTTTTCAGTTGTCGAGCATCTTTGTCTATGGGTTTAAGGATCTCAGTAAGACTCTCAATGAGGGTTGTTGTGTCTGTTGTGTAATTTTCTGAATTAGACATGAGCCATAGGGCAGGTAGGATCAAATCCTTTTCTGAGCGATCTGGCATAGTCTATCCACACTATTATCATAGCTTGTAATTGGTTATCATTAAATGCTTTGTCTCGCGTATGTTGCGTTCTTTTATAGTCCACATATACTTTTTATCAAAGGCTTGTATATTAAGATCTTTCTTTTCATAGAGAGAAATAATAAAATCAGTTGCTTTGATAACTAACATGAAGTTTGCCTGGCAGTGATTAATTAAATAATTAGCCAAACGCTTTTGATCACTTTTATCAAAAATGTTTTTGTCATAGTCGCTGAAGTCCGTATCGTAAGGTGGATCTAGAAAAATAAAATCGCCTTTCTTAGGTCTAAATTTTTCAAGAAACTCCTCGAAATCCATGTTTTCGAAAACAGCTTTCTCTAGCTTTTCTAGAAGTGACCGCTGACGTAAACGATTTACTTTTAATTTTATATCTTTTCTGTTGTAGGAAATTCCACCATAGGGAACATTAAATTGGCCGGATTTATTAAATCTGAACATTGCAGCATAAGCGTATTCTCTTATAAAGAAGAAAATCGCTGCAAACTTTGCTTCGCTAATGTTGTGTTTGCATGGGTAATTGTATAGGTATCGCATATGCATATAAAATGCAGATTTTATTGCACCCTCTAAATTGCTCTGTAAGTCTTTTTGTGATAGTTCCCCCTGCTTTGCTTCTAGTTTTTTCATGCGCTGCATCTTATTGAAGAGGTTTGACTCAATCTCGCCAATTAGATGCTGTATGTCATAATTAAATGCATTGCTGAATATGCTGTTGAACTCTTCAGAATTCTGAATAATAAATTCAACGAGGCGATTTTTAAGGTCATGGTTATTTAAGTAGTTATGTTTATACTGAAGATAAATACGGATAAGATCACCGGAATAACATACTGTTACCTCTTCAATATTTTTCCAATAGCGATTAATCGCCTCTAGCATCGAATAAAAATCTTCGTTTGAAGTAGCCACCTGCCGGTAAAAAGCAATTAAATCAGTACAGAAATCGTTGAGATAAGCGGGAACTTTACTTGAAAGCGAAAAAAATACCGCACCCCCTCCAACAAATGGCTCGAAAAAACGACCAATTCTTTGCGGCATTCGAGGCAATATAAGGCTAAGCTCCGCCGTTTTACCCCCAGGCCACTTCAATAAGGGGGAGAATCGCTCCTTTAGAATATAATTTCCATAACTTGGGCGAGATCGAGAGTCGCCAAGGCCAAATACTTCAAATAAATCAGGCTGTCCCAATGACATGCGTGCTCTAAGCCGAGAATTTAATGAATAAGAATTCTAGTAATAGATTAGATTTTGACGTGCCCCCATGCTTTACGCAAGACTTGGAGCTGCTATTGATTTGTGGTACCTCGGTACTCACCTTGGAGACACTCTCCTCTTACTCCAGAACTTAGGTTGCTGGCCTTTAGTCTCACCCATCTAAGCACGGGAACACATGCCACCACCGGGAAAGAGGGGGAAGAGTGTCTGGCCTGGGCTTCAGCTTACGGAATAGATACGAGCCTGGTGGGTGAGGCCTGAGCTTCTACCTTAAAGCCATAAAGTTTCATTTTTTCAAAGACTTAAATGCATTTTCTGTGCCGGTATAGTGGCAGCGCTGCTCCTTTCTGCAGCGCTTAATATACAGGTTTTTGGTAAGATGCCGAAACAACTCAAAACCGAGCTATTGCCATAGTTGTTTCGTACTGGGCATGCGAAGGATATTACTGACATTTTTTCGGAATAACTGGAGGCACATAACAGCCGCCTCGATCACGGCTTACCCTGGAATGCAGCGGAATGGTAAGCCGCGGCGTTAGATTGAAGGAGGATACATGCTTGCTACCATCTACAAAGGATTTGAATTGTCTCCTTCTCCATACCAGTTGCGGGAGACGGGAGAATGGACGGTGAGAGTAATGATCACAAAGCACCACGATAGCCGCGACGAGTCACTAGTGAAGCCGTTCTCTGCCAGCAACGCATTCAAGGAAAGAAAAGATGCGGAGAGCCATGCTATCCAGTTTGGCAAGGAAATTATTGATGGAAAACATCTAAATCTTTCAGTCGATGATCTCCTCTAGGCCGAATCAATCTAACATTCGGCTCCAGCCTGATCTGCAAAATTGGGTCAGCTCTTGGTTTTTTTCTTGCGCATGGCGTGCCGCTTTTGCGGGCGGTTGAGCCGAGCAGGCATCGGAGTTGAAAGAAAATAAATGGCTTGGAATCCACATAAAGCACGCGAATGTCTGGACGGATCTGCGCTCGTATCGTTTATCGACGAGCGAGACAAGCTATCGGCATTCAGGCTTCGCTCTGGTCGCGAGATCGCTCTTCTCGAAGAGAATGAAAGGAAGGTTTCTGTGTACCTGAGCTGCATTCCGCAGCACATGCCTGATGTTGTGCCGGACGGCACATATACTCCAACGGCATCAAAAATAGGAAGGCATTCCAATCTTGAGCTAATCACAAAGACTTTGGGCTTCAATCATCACGCGTTTAAGGTAACCATACTTTCACAAGATGGTTTGGAGCGTCTTCTGGCCTGGTACCAGTATGCATAACAACGCACTCCAGCCAACGTCTATGTCGGCGCTTCGCGCCGCCAGAGCTGCGGCTGAGTTTCATCATTGAGCCTGAAGGAAAAAACTATGCAGGTAATAGCGTGGAGTAACGGAAGCCACAAAAAATCAGGCGCTGGCTATGGTGTAAAGCTGTCCATTGAGGATCGAGACCGCTATTTTGAGCGTGGCTGGCAATCAGTGAAGCTCACGCTGGAAGATGGGGCTGAAATAGAGGTAAATGTTGGCAAGAAGTCCTTTTGGAGCGGAACTTGTAGAGAGCTTATTCACAGCCAGATAGGGAAGTGGTTGTTGGAAGTTGATTTGGCCCCTTGGCCCAAAGGCAATCCACCGAAATTGGAGTTAAGGCCACTTGGAAAGGCTTACTTCAAATTGCAACGTCTCGGCTCATAGCTATGTAAGCGGGGGCATTTAACCCCTAGTCCCCACACTACCGCGACATGCGGGTCCGCACCAAGCAGTTCACGAAGCTGTCTAGGTTTACAAGCAATATTTGCGGGATAACCCTCTTTTACTATATCCGCTATGGTTTGCCCTGGCGGGGTTTTCTTTTGTCTGAGGTACCATGAAAAAAATAATAGTGTTTTTGTGTCTATTTCTCCCCCTTACCGCCCTAGCCGACTACCATGGCCGCGTGGTGGGCATATCCGATGGCGATACCCTAACCCTACTGACATCCGTAAAAGAGCAGATTAAAGTCCGATTATCTGGAGCCGACACACCAGAGGGGGGACAGCCGTACTCTCGCCTCCTCGATGGGAATTGTTTAGTCCAATCAAATGACGTGGGACATGATTACGTATGAAGATATTCGGTCCTTATCCGCGCCAGAGCGGTTCTTTACATATGCTGAGGCATATCTGGGAGCGGCCAATGCCATGTGCCAGCAGATGGTACAGGACCCTGCTTCGGGAAAATGGTCAAACGCGGCGGTGGTCTTAATGCTTGCGGCGCATGCCGTCGAACTGTTTCTAAAGGGAGCTATTCTCGCGCGGGAACCCTCAACATATCTTGGGAACCGAGGCCACAATCTTCATGAGCTTGCAGCAGACTACCGGTCACACTTTCCTGAGCCTTCGTTCAACTGGGATATTCCCTTTCAGGGGGAATTTCCCGTGGGGTTTTCTGAGGCAGAAATAGACGCCTTCAGAAAGGAAATACCAGCTCCTAGCATTCTATATCGCTATCCTGTCCAGAAGGGTGGGGATGAGTGGCAGGGCCTCTATGGGTTCGAGGCGAATTCGTTCCTCTTATTGCTAATCGAGTTGAAACATGACTTCATCCGAATCAAGACGCAACTTACCTAATAAACCGATGAAACCAACGCCGGAAAGCACTGCGGCTTATCGGTAGCGTTAGGCGGAGTTCCTACTTGGACAATAATACAAAGGCATTCATGATTCAGGCTTACTTCGATGACCTTGAGGCTCGAATAAAGTTTTTGCCTCGCCTTAGAGAGGAGGGACACCCCGATGAGGCGCTCATGCTTTGCTGTTGCTATATTGAGGCTCTCGGAAGCCGGAAACACCATCAATCGAGTCGGAAATTAAAAAATTACGCAAGAATTCTCGAAGAAGACAGCGGCAACCTATTATTTTCATTGGTGCATCCGAAGCGGCTTCGTCTCGTGATCCAGAATGCCAAACCTTTCAAGGTCGATTTATCCAAAATCGAGCCTCTGATCGATCAATTTGGAAATGAGTTGCAACCCCAGCAAGTGGTTCGTGACAAGCTTAGTGGCAATCTATCTGATAGGCAGGAATCTTGGCTACAGGAGAATCTCTTCAAAGGGACAATCGCCGCCATTTCGTACGAAAGGGTGCGAAGTGAGCTTGTGCACGACATTTCCGCTGGTACTGTTACTTTCAGTGAGTCGACGTTCAATGGTAATCCGGTGCCTGATCTTGATTTCGAATTGTTATACCAAGCTCTTATCAATATCTTTGAAAACATCAAAAAGAGATCAATCGAAGCAAATGCATGGTATTGGGAACAGAATGCCTAAAAACGTTATGAACTCGGACATCAAAAAGCGCCGCTCGTTACTCGCTCTGTTTTTTTGCTGCCAGTGATGCGCGCCATGAGGTCCCATGAAGAAAGCACTAGCCTTGTTTCTATTTCTCCTCCTTATTGCCCCCCGCCAAAGAGCAAGTTAAAGTCCGACTAGCCGAGATCGACACACCCGAGAAGGGGCAACCCTATGGCAGCCGGGCAAAGCAGGCTCTCTCTAATTTGCTATTCGGCAAACAAGCGCGGGTAGTGGTGGAGACTGTAGATCGCTATGGGCGTACCGTGGGTCATGTATTTGTCAATGGCGTGGATGTCAACCGGGAAATGGTGCGCCAGGGCGCGGCTTGGGTCTACAGGGACTATCTACGGGACCGAACCCTATTGGACATAGAGAAAGCCGCCAGGGAGGCGCACAGGGGTTTGTGAGCGCTTCCAGAGGCGAGGCATAACAAACGGGATAGGATAAAGAAAGCGGCGGCACAGTGTGGGCCTAAGCGGTATTGCAAGCAGATGGCTAGCTGTGCCGAGGCGATGAGTTATCTAGCTTGTGATGTAACAATGCTGAACGGAAATTGGGGTGCAGGGCTTTCCGCAGGGCGAGCGGGGGCGAATTTTTACAGTTTCCTTAGTCTTAGCCTGGGAATGATTCATGGTGATGCGCCCTTGCAGGGAGGCAGCCATGAAGCTGGGAGCTAAACATCCCCCCTAGGCTTATTGGCCCTTACTCTAGACCACCCCAGCACCGGTATTAGGGAAACCACCGGCACTGACGAATTCCATGCAATTACAACCGCCATAGCATAGACCTGGTGCTTGTTTCTCTCGAACTATCGGGTCTTTCCTCAACGCACTTGACCGCCTCTCTGTGTGCTCTGCCCGCTAAGAAACCCATGCTGGTAAGAATATCCCATGGCGATTGGTTTCTTTGCAGCTGCCAGAGCACCACTACTTCCTATTCTGATAGGACCAGTAGCCCATAGGAAGTCTTTCCTAAAGATTTTGCAAGCGGCGCCGTAAAACCTTATACCCGATAGCAAAATACAGGAATACCGTAAGGTGGCCTTGCCAGCGGAACCCCTCCCTTGATCTTCAACTATGCAGGCGAGCCCCTTACTATTGGCATTGAAGCTGGCACTCTCTGGGGCTCTAGCGGCAATGGTTGTAACGCGCATTGAAAGTGCAAGTAGCTGAACTTCGTCTGGCTATGACCCACTCGATCGCCACCGCTTCAGTTTCGTGAGGGACATTCATTCACCAAAAGAGGAAAAAAATGAAGAAAGTACTTCTTGGGTCTGCTCTAGCAGTAATGATTGTGGGGTGTGCCTCAAGTCCTGACAAAATCCAAACCTCTTACGTGTCACCGATGCAATACAAAAACTATGACTGTGACCAGATAGCGGGTGAGTTGGGACGTATCTCACATCGCGCCAATGAACTGCATGGCAACCTTAAGAAAACAGCAGATAACGATAAAGCCCAGATGGCACTTGGGATGGTTGTTTTTTGGCCAGCGCTGTTTTTCTTGGAGGGGGGTGATGGACCAGAGGCGGCTGAATATGGTCGGCTAAAGGGAGAGAGAGACGCCCTAGAAAAGGCCGCAATCCAGAAAAAGTGCGATGCATTCATTACTCCAAAGCCCGCAATTCCCATCAAAGAAGCAGCAGACGGCAATAAACAACAGGTATCTGGCGTTGAAGAGTAGCAGTGCGCCTAAAATCCGGTAACCGGGAACTCTCTAACCCCAGTTTCCCAACGGCCTGCATGTGGTCTTTGTCCTTCGAAATTTAAAAATGAAGAAAGCAAATGTTGCTCCAAAATTGGCAGCAGCATTTTACTGCCAATCATCACGCTTTGCTCAGCACAAAGGCGACTTTTCTCTGGGGAAGATTCAGCCCTTTTTCTAACCGCAAACTTTTAGGATAACCAATTAATAACCTTTGTAAGAGGGAGGAATGTTAGTCTCTAAAATTGGAATGTATGTATGGGCTTGGACTTTTCTCGGCCTTGTTCTATGCGCGCATAGCGTTGCTGGAGAAATTCTGGAAGAGAGGCCGGCCAAACTGAGCGCCTCGATATTGTCCCCGCTGATCGAAGGCCTATTGCTAGAGAAAACAACCCTTCCTTTCACTCTCAATCAGCGAGTTTCCACGGCAAGAGAAGCGGTGGCTAAGCAGGCTGAATACCAGTCTTCAGAATCGAATAGATTTCGTTTGGAACCCACGCCCCCGCCGGCGGTGATCGTGGAAGGAATCATCGTCCGCTTTAAATCTCCTCAAATCCAAGCACTCGCCCGGGCTAATTTGCCGCCTCCTAAAGAGGTGATTGCCGAACTGGAATCGGCTTTGGGTGAAGCACTGGTGTTCCACGGAGCGATGGTCAATGAGGCCCACGTGTTCCGCTTTTTAGCGCCCAAGGAGAGCGAGACGGTTTTCTCTCTCCTCCAGCGTGTAGAGCGATTTTCCGGTATCGAGTGGATCGAGGCGGATACACGCATGGAAGCCCAGTCGCTATCCAATGACCCCTTCTTCCACCACCAGTGGAATCTGGAAGGTGAAAAGGAAGGTTTTTTAGGCGGAATCGAGGCGATTCGTGCCTGGGAGATCACCCGCGGCTCCGCCGATACGATTGTGGCGGTGGTGGACAGTGGAATAAGACCTCACCCGGAATTCGCCGCGCGCTTGTTGCCAGGGTATGACTTTGTCTCTGAACCCGGCAGCGCGAATGATGGGGATGGTATGGATAGCGATGCCACGGACCCAGGGAACTGGCGCGTGGAGGGTGAGTGCGGGGGTCAAGCTGCAAGAGATAGCTCCTGGCACGGGACTCATGTGGCGGGGATCATTGCGGCGCGCGGTGACAATGGCTTCGGTATGGCCGGAGTGGATTGGCATACCCGAATTCTCCCCGTGCGGGTACTAGGGAGATGTGGTGGAACTGCGAGCGATATTGCCAACGGGATGGCGTGGGCGGCGGGTCTTCCAGTGCCCGGCGCTCCCCCCAATCTCCATCCCGCCCAGGTGATTAATCTCAGCCTAGGGGGAAATGGACCTTGCCCGCGATCACATCAGGAAATCATCAATAAAATCCTAGGGAAGGGCGTACTTGTGGTGGTGGCCGCCGGCAACAAGAGTGATGATATTAGATATTATTATCCCGCTAATTGCGAGGGCGTGCTTACCGTTATTGCCACGAATCATAAAGGGGAACTCGCTTCATATACCAATCTGGATTTTACTGGCGCGGGAATTGCCGCCCCCGGCGGAGATATCTCCTGGTATGGCCACTTAGAAGCTGGAATCCTCTCTACCATGGATAATGGCGCCGCCACTCCTCAGGGGTTCGACTATGCATGGAGTGAAGGCACCAGCATGGCAGCCCCCCATATCTCTGGAATCGCCTCGCTGATGCTCTCCGTGAATCCGCATTTAGTGGGAGCAGAACTCAATGCCGTGCTTCAATTTGCTAGTAAGCCTTTTCCCGCTGGGAACGCGTGCGCGACCTATGGGTTCTGTGGTATAGGAATCGCGGATGGGCATGGGTCTGTAGTCCTTGCCAATGTGCTCAATCGTTACCGCCTCGTCTATGAATTCTACAATGTCGATCTTAATCATTACTTTCTAACAGGCTCTAAAGAAGATGCGGCGATTGTCAACCAAGGCGGGGCGGGACCGGGTTGGTACGATACTCAGCGCTATTTCTATGCGTGGTCGGGACCAGAAGAAGGGGCGCTGCCCGTCTGCCGGTTTTATACCCAGGGGGCAAATTCCCACTTTTATACGGCGAACTGGGAAGACTGCGCTTATCTTCGTTCCCTCAATCCCGACAATGTGTTGGCCCCTGATCAATGGACTTATGAAGGGATTGCCTTCTATGCCAAACTGCCCACTGACGGCGTCTGCCCGGGCGACTCTGCTCCCATTTACCAAGTCTATAACAATCGCTGGATGCATAATGATTCCAACCACCGTTTTGTCAGTTCACTTCGGGAATACGGTGCCATGATCTCACGAGGTTGGGTGGGAGAGGGGATTGCCTTCTGTGCTGCTTCTGTGAGTGGAGATTAGAAAATTAGTTAGGGGTCAACGAGGTCCCCAAATAATTGATTGGGGAAAAAGGTTCTCGAAGCCGCTACTGGACTTCTAACCCCCAGTCCCCACATCACCGAGGCATGCGGGTCCATACTGAGCGGCTCACGAATCTATCTGGGTCTACAGGCAATGAATCCCTATGAAGGTGAACCAAGGAGAGCGGCCTATAGGAGCTTGTAGGCGCATTCAGAGACGCAGAGGGTGCCATGATGGGAATGGAGGCGGGATAAGCGGACCAGGGCCAAGCAGGCGGCTTCTGAATGTGGACCTAAGAGGTATTGTGGTCATATGGATAGCTGTACGGAGGCTTTGAGGTATTTGGCTTGTGGGCTGTCTAGGCTTGATGGCGATGGGGATGGAGTGCCTTGTGAGGTGCTTTGTCGGTAGTTCCTTAGGGTTTCACGGCTTACCTTTAAATTCATGGGGCTTCCTATTCGACTCCTCATCGAAGAATGGAGAACTCTAATTGTTGAAAAAAGTGTGTAAAATTATAGCGGTGCTGCTGGCTGGGTTTATCGGCGGTGCAATTGCACCTTGGTTCTTGGGATGGCTCAAAAATGCTACTGTACAAAGCCCATCCAATGCAATCGCGATTGCGAATACTTACATAGTCTTCACTACAATTATATTTGTTGGCATCACCGTAGTTCTTGCAATAGCAGGATATGTATTTATGCAGCAGTTCTCAGCTTCAAAAGAGTCTCTAGAGAAGCAAATAACTGAGGAATTACAAGAAAAAATTCAATCGGATGAGGGCTGCGGGATAAAATTAGCTAATTCCATTTTAGAGAATCCGGATGTTAAACGGCACTTAAAGATAAAGCTAATATCTAAAGTGGAGCAACTTATTCAGGAACGTATAGAGGACAATCAAGTAACAGCGACAAAAATTGATCGAACAGGTGCAGCTACTAAGCAATTAGCTAGTCAGCTAAAAGGGAAGGAAAACGATGATTAACGAGGAAAAAAGGCTTTATTCTAATGCGTCTGAGCTTTTATTTTACCTTGCCAAGGAGAAGGCCTTTGAAGTTAAAGCACCAATTGATGTTGACAGAATCGCAAAGGAGCTAGGTATTCTGGTAGAGTTAGATTTTTCCCTCGACTCAAGGAATATCGTAGGGGAGATTTTCTTTAAAGATGAGACACCTATTGTAAAAATCAATCCTCTACAGAATTCGTATTCCCCTAGAAGAAGGTTTACTTTGGCGCATGAGATTGGACACTACTGCCTTCATAGTGCTAAATCTAAACAAGGTTTTACTGATTCAAAGAAAGCAATGAGCAGAAGCGAGTCATATTGGGATTCTTATGAATCCGAGGCAAATAACTTCGCTGCACAGCTCTTAATGCCCCAAGATCTTATCCTGGAAGAGGGGGAGAAATTAATCGAATCTATAAAAAAGACCTGTGAAGAAAAAGCCCTTCTGACCACATTTGTTGAGGGTATGGCAGATAAGTTTGAAGTATCAAGCAAAGCGATGGAGTACCGCCTAAGGAAACTACGCATTATTGAGTAATTCAATATTGTATATAGCCAGAGAATCCTGTCCAGGTTTTTATTCCACCTGGCGTACAGGCCCTTCTTAGATTATCTGCCAAATAGCCAATTACCCACTACTACCTTGACTTACCAGAAATTCCTGCGAGCCATCTTGCAAGCGCAATAACAGAGCGGAGTTCCCCCTGATAGGGATATTCCTTATAGAACACCATCAAGCAGGAGATACACTCAAATATTAAGAGTTTCACTCACACCGCCGGCCACGAGGCGGAAATTTCGTGGCGCATACCAACATTCGCACTCTAGCCCGGCTCTCCCACCGGGCTATTTTTTTGTCTCATGCGCTTAAATGTGACCTATATCACACTTTGGGCAAGTGAATTTGCACATACCCAAGCAAAAGCTATTTTTAATGATAGGTGTGCGTTAAAGAGTTGTGCTCTCTTCTCATTAACCGCACCTGCTCTTAATACGGGCATAAGTAAGTAAGTGCCGGGCACGTAGCTCCTTTGCTGCGTGCCCTTTTCCTTTATGGGGCAAGCATATTACCGCCTAGTGAGATGAGCAGACAGGAAAAATCCCACGAGTAGAGAGATTACCCCCTGGCGTTTCGCGGCGATGGTGGCTAAGCAGTTAGCCCTGGGTGCGGGGGTGAATTTTCGGAGTCCCTAAAAAAGGCTCCCCTGTGTAGGTGGGGAATGAATTAAGATATAAGCGAGGCTATAAAAAGGGCAAACCGGCTAAGTTTTTGCGGCCCATCATCATACACGCGGGATTGATTACTTTTATAACTTATAAACATGGGTAATTGCTTTAGTCCGTAAAAAGGCTACAGTTTTTGGCTCCCTAAAGGGGGCTTTTGGCACTTTTGGCACTATCTCACTGTAGGTGTTTAGAAAAAATAATTTTTGGAGCCTCTAACAGGGGAATTTTGCGGTACCTATAAAAAACGGAGGCAGTGGAGGTTGTAAAAGAGCCGAAAACCGCATTGAGCCCTTGAAATGCTACCCTATTTGCTACCCAAAGCTTTTTTTGGGTGGATAAATGTATAATAAGCCTTTGATACGTAATAATTATACGATCATCATTTCCCTTGACCGGCGAACATTAGAAGCTAGGTAAAAATTAAAATAGTTTAAAAAGAAAGGCGCCAGATCTCAAGATTTGTATTGCTGGCGCAATAATTTCTTATCGAGTTTGCCCACACTCGTTTTGGGGAGGCTCTCAACGAGCAAGATCCGATCTGGAACAGCATACTGAGAAATGAGGCCTTGGTTGGCATATTGGTTTAATAGCGCTTTGATGTCGGCGGCATTTACTTGGCCATTTTGATCCGGTTTGACCACCACCAGGGCCAGGGGCCGTTCCCCCCAATTAGGATCGGTGACCCCAATGACGGCGGCTTCAGCGAGTGCTGGATGAGTGAGTATTAAATTCTCTAAGTCCAAGGAAGAAATCCACTCACCACCGCTCTTGATGACATCCTTGAGGCGGTCGGTAATGTTCAAGTGGCCTTCGGCATCCAGAGTGCCTATATCGCCGGTATGCAACCAGCCTCCACGCCACAACGCTTCGGAGCCCTCCGGGTCTTTCAGGTAGCCGGGGGTCAACCAGGGCGCACGCACCACCACTTCTCCTTGGGACTGGCCATCGTGGGGCTGGTCCTTCATATGCTCGTCCACAATCCGTAATTTGACCAGGGGAAAAGGATGGCCCGCCTGACAACGGACGGCTAGCTGCCGTTCTCTATCCCCTGTTCGCATCTCAGGTTTAAGCTGGGATAAGGTTAAAATGGGACAGGTCTCCGAGAGGCCATAACCGGCAAAAATGTCGATCCCCACATCCAGGGCTTGGCTGGCCAGAGATCGGGGAAGAGCGGCACCGCCAATAACGATCTTACAGCGGGACAGAACCACCGTCTTCCGTTTGGGATGGGAGAGGAGCATCCGCAGCAAGGTGGGCACACAATGGGAAAACGTCACCCCTTCTTGCTGGATCAATCCTAACAGGGTCTCGGGTTGATAGCGCCCGGGATAGACTTGCTTGGTTCCCAGCAGCGTGGCCAAATAGGGGCAGCCCCAGGCGTGGACATGAAACATGGGCGTCATGGGCATGTAGACATCATCCCCATTGAATAGCCCCTGGCCTATGCCTGCAAGGGCGCTCCGGGCAGCGAAGGTATGCAGCACCAATTGCCGATGAGTAAAGGACACGCCCTTGGGTAAGCCAGTGGTGCCACTGGTGTAGAACAGGGTGGCCCAGGTCTCCTCGGAGAAGTCTGAAAACACATGGTGAGGATCTCCTGTTTTGAGGAGCGCTTCATATTCTGTGGTCAATGCCAGCGGCGTATGGAGAGGCTGATCGTTATCCTCTAACAAAACGAAAGTCTTGACGGTTTCGAGCCGCTCGCGGATAGCCTCCAGGAGGGGCAGGAATTCCCGGTTGACCAGGAGGATCTCGGCTTCGGCGTGATTAAGGGTGTAGAGGATCTGTTCGGGAGATAGACGCACATTGACCATGTGGAGCACCGCTCCCAGCATGGGAATGGCGAAAAAGCACTCCAGGTAGCGATGGCTGTCCCAATCCATGACGGCCACCCGGCTGCCGGGCTTGACCCCTAAATGAGTCAGACCGGAGGCGAGACGGTGAACTCGCTCCTGCAATTGTTGATAGGTCAGGCGATAATCATTTCCGTAGACGATCTCTTGGGTCGGCACCTGCGCCACGCCGGCAGTCAGTAAATCGCCGATCAAGAGGGGGTAGGTATAGGCCGAGGAGGTGTGCTCTTGTGTATTTTGTGTCATCTCTTCCATTGACTTTAAGCTTAGGCTAATTTTCTCATTCGTTATAACAATTATCAGACCAATGCGATGTTGGAGGAGGTGCGGGTCTGGCAAAACCGTCCCCTGTCGGCCGTCTATCCCATCCCGCTGTTTGTGAAATCGCGCCAGGAGGGCATGGTGAAAACCGAGGCAGTGTACCTGGCCCCCGCGGTCAATCTAGAGGGGGAGAAAGAGCGGTTAGGAATGTGGATGGGTGAAAACGAATGCATTTATTGCCGGTGGCGGTCCTGCGCCAGCAGGCACGGGGGCGGAACCCCATACCACCCCACCACGGGCGCCCCGCGGGGGCAAATTAAAAGAGCGTGTTTCGGAAGCAGAACGATCAGCGGACCTCCCTCCAGACAGTCTAGCAGCGACTCAAGGAGTGGAGTGAACTACCGGAAGAGAATCTCCCGCCTCTGAAGAAAAGGAAGATGGGGAGGAGAAATCGTAAGTGAATGCGCCATTTCGGAAGACGGTCATCATCTTCTCTATGGTGCGTCTATAATTAGAAATCCCTTTCCTGTTTTTACAGTAGAAGAGGGTAACGCAATCGGTTAAATGGCTCCATCTCAGCCAATGGCTGAAAGGAGGTACGCTATGGCACAGCATACCGCCACGAACGTGGACACCCATCAACTCTTTAATGCCCCCGTCTACGATCGTAGCGGCGAAGAATTCGCTAGGATTGCCAACGTCTGGGTGGACGACAACAAGCACCCGTACTTTTTGGGCATCCTGACGCACGGCAACACCAATCACGTCATTCCCGCCCAGGGCGCCAAGCTGAGTTCGCGGGACAACTCGGTTCGCCTAGCCTACGATAAGGCCACGGTGGAGGCCTCGCCCATCTGCGATCCCAAGGAGGATCTAGGTGATGAGGACGAGCGCAAGGTCCACGCCTTCTTCCAGGGCAAAGGTCCGGATCTGACCGCTCTCCCTGCGCCCATGGCGCGGTCCGACGTCAGCCGGGCTAAGGCTCGGGGACATAAGACCATGGCTGACAAAAGCTACGCAGAGGAAGCCCGAAAGGAGGTCCACTGGTCTAGTGGCATCAATATTATTGCCGGTGTTTGGCTGATTATTGCGCCGTTTGCCTGGGGCTACCATCATCTCACCGATGCTTTGTGGAACGATATTATCCTGGGCACCGCCGTGTTTATTCTGGCCGTCGTTCGAACAAGTGCCCCCTTACAGTATGAATCGGTAGGCTGGACGAACATCGTTTTTGGATTATGGCTGATCATCGCGCCGTTCGTGCTGGACTATACCGGAGTCAATGCGATAGCCGCTATGTGGAACGATATCTTTGTTGGCAGCATCATTGCCATCCTCGCCGCAATAAGTGTCTACGCGACACATCGTGTGACTCGTAGGGGTGGCCCCTATGGGGCTACTTCGACCCGCCCAAGATCCGCAGAAGAAGTACGCCGAACGAGGTAAATGGGAAATTTCCAGTTGAACTGAAGGTCCTATGGCGCTGCGGCAATCACCGCATCCCACCCGCCGATCTCTTGATAGGCAAGATAAGCGATGAACTGACAAAACTGGACAAGGCGATATTTGCCCCGCCAAGGGTAGATCGTGAGTCTGGTATAATCTTAAAAACGGCAGTTGACCGCTGAGTATCTCAGTAAAAGTTTTGAAGTATTCCTGGAGCGAGCCGGTGGCGTGGAGCCAGGGGACAGGGAAGTCCCCGCACCGGTTCGCCGGGAGCGAATCGGGACATCCGGAGGATGTCCCTCAGGGGGGCGCGCATCAAACCCTTTTTTTAGGGAGGAAAAACGGGGTTGCGGAACACCACCAGCTCGCTCCTAAAACACCTTATTCATAAGTACTTAGAAGCACTGATAGGCGCTATGAATCCCGATTTTCTGGCCGCTGACCTGCTTCACCATTAAGTAGCATTACTACGCACCTGATGGCACGATTGGCGGTATTGCTCCTCCTTCTGGGAGGCGGCTTCAGGACCTCCTTGCGCCTTGCCATCTTGCCCGCTAGCCGTGCACTTGAGCACGTCTAGCTACCGTTTCTAAGATGATTATTTCCGCGATTACCTATCTTTTTTAAACCATTTATAATCATTATGCCCTATTTCAAGCAGGACTCCTGTTTACCCCCTAAAACCCCAAAAATAGCATTTCTGGAACAAGGGTCAGATCGTTGTGTGATGTGTGGGTTGTGTCTGCCCCATTGTCCTACTTACCGTCTGACAGGCGATGAAAGCGAGTCTCCCCGGGGTAGGATTGCCCTAATGGGGGCATTGGCAAAAGATCAGCTTACCCCCACCCCACGCTTACTCGGTCATTTGGATCGGTGTCTAACTTGCCGCGCCTGCGAGGCGGTCTGCCCCTCTCTTGTTCCCTATGGCCGCTTAATTGACACTGCCCGTGCCCAGGTTTGGGGGGAGCGATCCCGTTGGCAGCGTTTAAAAAAACATTTCCTCTACCAATGGATAATGCCTCGTCCAGCGATACTCCAGGGCCTTGGAAGATTAGTGAGACTGGCCCAACTCACTGGGGTCGTTGGGTTAGCCCGACGCAGTGGGCTGTTGAGAGCTTTAGGATGGGCTTCGTTGGAGTCTCTTGTGCCTAAATTACCTCCTCAGCGAAGCTGGCAGTCCTTTTATCCTGCCCAGGGCGAAGAGCGAGGTGAGGTTGCTTTATTTACCGGTTGCGTGGCCAATATAGTTGAACAGCCTTTGTTGATGGCGACAGTGCAATTACTCAATTGGTTGGGTTACGGGGTTCATATTCCAAAAAAACAAGTTTGCTGTGGTGCTTTAGCGAGACACGAAGGTCAGCCAAAGCAGGCCTTGGCGCTAGCATTTCAAAATGTTAAAGCCTTCGCGAAAGTGGAAGCGGTGATTTGCACCGCAAGTGGCTGCACTGCAAACCTGATAGATTACCCCCAGTGGGCGCAAGAGGAGGGAGTTGAAGTCGCTGCTATCCGCACCTTTACCAGTAAGATTCGAGAGGTTAATCAATTCTTACTGCACACGGCTTGGCCGGCGGAAGGGACTTTGAAGCCTTTAGACAAACGGGTTGTCGTGCAGGAACCCTGCAGCTTACGCTATGTTTTGCAACAGCACAAGGCGGTATATGCTTTACTGCGCCGAATCCCGAAGGCGGATATCTTACCACTCCCCGACAACGAGCAATGTTGCGGCGCGGCTGGAAATTATATGCTTACCCAGCCAATATTTGCCCAATCTCTGCGTGCCGAGAAAATAGACACTTTACAAAAAATTCAGCCTGATATTTTGGTGACATCCAACATCGGCTGTTCTCTGCATTTGGCAGCCGGAATAAGAGAGGCGGGCTTTCCTATCGAAGTCTTGCACCCGGTACAATTGTTAGTCCGGCAGCTTGATTTTTAATAATAATATATACTTAATCTTTTTTTGTTTCTGCATAGGGGGAAAGGTAAGCTCTTTTTGTTACATAAGAAATAGGAGAAGATTATCCTTCGATTAATTATTCACCAATAGTAGCAGAGTGCGGAGTAGGAAATGGAAGGGAGAAGGTTGTCGCGGCTTGACTACGCCATCACCAATTTTGATAGTGCTTTACGCACGGTTTTCGGGGAGCCCCAAGTGACCGAGCGGGCTAATCCTGCCGCTGGTATTGTGGAGGAGGGGCCAATGAGCGAGGAAGACCAGAGGCTTTCGGGATGTTTGATGCGGGTCAATCATGCAGGTGAGATAGCCGCCCAGGCTTTATACCAAGGACAAGCGTTGACTGCACACCTTGCGGAGGTTCGTAAGGCGATGGAGGGGGCAGCCCGCGAAGAGAATGATCACCTTGCTTGGTGCAAGCAGCGAGTAAAAGAGTTAGGTACTCATACCAGCTATTTAAACCCTTTCTGGTATACCGGTTCCTTTGCTATTGGCACCCTGGCGGGCGTAGCGGGGGACAAATGGAGCCTGGGCTTTGTTGCTGAGACGGAACGCCAAGTAGTCAAGCACCTCGAACGGCATTTAGAGCGTCTTCCTGATCAGGATGCCCCAAGCCGAGTTATCTTGGGGCAAATGAGAAAGGATGAGGCTCGGCACGCGACAGTAGCCTTGGAATCCGGTGGTGTAGAGCTACCGACTCCCATCAGGGCCTTGATGGGAGTCGTGTCGAAAGTGATGACTCGAACTGCTTATTGGATATAGCCTTTCTCACAAATGCAGGAGAAAGTTTAGTCACTAACGGATGTTCAAGTTATTAATATTTATATAGGAGCAAGCCATGGCCGGTATTAAACGTAGCGATTCTAACTACGTCCGGTCCGCCTATAGGCGGTCTGGTTCTGGACGACCCGATTATGGGCAGTCCAAAAATCGAGGACAGATTTGGTCCATTATTATTGTACTTTTATTAATTGTAGTGCTGGCGGGAGGTGCAGTGTGGATGTATCTCAGTCGTACTGGCGGAGAAGAAGCTGTAGTTAGTGAGGAAATCGAAACCGTTAGCCCGGAAGTTGCTGCGCCCAGTCCTACCGAGCCAGTTCCGGAGGCGGAGCCTCCTCAGCCTAGTGTGGAAGAAGAAGTTGCCGCTGCGGCCCCTAGCGAGGAAGAAGACGAATTTGCTTCGATTTTGGAGGAACTCGGGGGTACCGAAGAATCCACTGAAGAAGAGGCTCCCAGCCCGGAAATGGCGGAGCCACAAACCCCAGCTGCTGAGGGTGAGGCGGCGATGGGAGCTGTGCCTGAAGAAGCGCCGATCTCCCCCGAGGATGAAGCTCAACTCTCTGCTGAGGAATTAGCCGTATTGGAAAAGGAAGCAGAAAAAGCGGTTGAAGAGAAAGCGGAGCAACTGACTGAAGAACTCAGTGAGGCTGAGCAGTTATTAGAGGAAGCTCGAGAGGCGAAGGAATCCTTTAAGGATATTCAAGAAGCGCAGGAGGAAGAGCTTGCTGCGATAACTCCACCATCGAGAAAAGCTCCGCCCACGCCCACAGCTCAGGAAGGATTTCCCAAAACGGTGACTGTTCAGTCTGGCGATTCTCTGTCTCTTATTGCTAAGCGTGTTTACGGTGATGTAAATAAGTGGCGCTTGATTTATGAGGCTAATCAGGATCGTCTGGAAAATCCCAACCAATTGCTGGTAGGGATGGAGTTGACAGTTCCTGCCCCAAAATAGGTGAATAACTGTCAAAAAATAAGGGCGAATCGCAAGCGATTCGCCCTTATGTTATAAAATGGATTTTGTCGTGGAAGCGGTTCGATATTCATTTAGGGAACGCGCTGGTTGATTGTTACCGATACGGGACCGGAAGGGGCTGCCGGAATAGTACCTTCGGCAAATCCTTGGAAATCGCCACTCTGGGGTATGGGATTACCTGACCAAGAAATTCGAGCCCCGACTTTAAACTCGCTAAAGTTGGACATCTTCATGCTAGGCATCATTGCCTGGGAGTCATCAAGTACTACTGTGAGAGGCAAATCTTTTACTTGGTGGCGGGCAGCCGCTAAGGGCATAGGCGGACCTTGGGCGGCACGGGCGAAAACGAATACCGTAGAAGTTTCTGAAACCTCATCCTTCAGGGTTGGATCAAGCGCTACTTTTACCTCAATGCGAGGGGCTTGGGTACTGCCTTTATCGGTGTTGGCACTCGCTGTTGCTGGAGCACGAGTTTCTGTGGCTCCATTCCCTCTGGCTGCCATTTCTGGTGACAATTGCGCTAGGTGAGTACGCACCATGCGTTCTTCCTCACTGCCTGGCGGGAGTTGAGAAGCAAGCCGTTCCAGATAGGTTTTAGCCTCCTCATTTTGATTGGTTTGAAGCGCATTTACCGCGGCTAGCCATAAAGCTTTGGGATGTTGAGGGGCAATCTCAAGGGCGCGATGTACCAACTTCAAAGGGGCTCCTTGTAGGCGCCGACCTTGGCTTGTAGCAAGCGACTCCGCATAATCCAGGATGACATCGGGATTTTGATCATCCAGAGCATAGGCACGACCTAATGCTTCTGCTGCTTTCGCAAACTCATTAGTGGCAAGATAGGTTCGGCCTAGTAATTGCCAACCTCGGATATCCTCAGGATTCTCTGCAAGGCGTGCCTTGAGCCCTTCCATGGCATGACGCATGCTGTCCATTTCTTGCTGAGATTCCTTTTCCATGGCCAGGAACTGCGCAACTTCATCACTTGCCCCAAGTTGCTGGTAAGTTACAAAAGCCAGTGAGGGGGTGAATACCACTAAAATAAGAGCTGTGACCCAGTGCCGTTTTGTTTTGAGTTCAACAGAGGAGCCCGTGGCAAGATCGGCAGCCATGGCCTCTTCTAGCTCGCGTCGGGCTTGGGAGAATTGCTCTTCAGTTAGGGTACCGCTGCGCAGTTCGGCGCGCAGTTCCCGCAACCGTTCGCGGTAGACTGCAATTTCTGCGGTAGTTTCGTCGAGTGTTTGCTGATCACGGCGACGCAATAAGGGAAGGAGCAAAAAGCTAAGCGCAAAGAGTACCATTACCCCTGCAGCTATCCAAAATGTCGACAAGGAGGTCATAAGTCCTCTTCCTCCAGTAATTTGGCCATACGGCGGTGTTCAGCTTCAGAAAGGGTAGGAGTCAAACTTTGGTTACGTCTTCGCATCGAGACAATGAACACGCCGAATCCTAGTACTAAGAGTAATGCCGGCCCAAACCAAAGTAGATAAGTGGTGGGCCGCACAGGGGGGCGGTAAAGCACGAAATCTCCGTAACGCTGCACCAAAAAATCAACGATTTCCTCATTGGTGGCGCCCTGTTGCATCTTTTGATGAATCTCACGCCGCAAATCGCCGGCGAGGTCAGCATGGGAGTCGGCCAGAGACTGGTTTTGACAGACCAAGCAGCGCAATTCTTCAGCCAGTTGTTGAAATCTGGCTGCTTGGGTTGGGTCGTCAAACTCAAAGATAGCGGGATCGGCGGCAAAGGCCTGGGTTCCCATTAAAGCAATGACCAGAAGCAACATCCGTATCATTTCAACCTCCTTGGGTCTCGAATGACTGAATTAAAGGGAGTAGCTCCTCTTCAACGACCTTCCAGGTTAAGGGTCCGATTTGCTTATAACGGATAACACCTTGGGGATCGAGGAGAAAGGACTCGGGAACCCCGTAAACGCCCCACTCGATACCCACTCGGCCGTCGGCATCCACAGCAATGGTCGTATAAGGATCGCCTAGGTTAGCTAGCCACTGGAGTGCTGCCTCCCGTTTGTCTTTGTAATTGAGCCCAATGATGGGTAGTTGGGTTTCTCTTGCTAGCCGGAGCAGAACCTCATGCTCTGCGCGGCAGGCGACGCACCAACTGGCCCACACATTGACTAGGGCCGGCTTGCCAAGCAGATCACTGCGGTAGATTTCTTGGTCAGGCGTTTTTAGCCGAGGTACCCCGAGTTCTGGAGCCGGTTTGTCAATGAACGGCGACGGGACCTGTCGAGGATCCCGTTGCAGTCCATCGGCAAAAAATAGCACTAAGCCTATAAAAATGATTAAGGGAATGGTATAGCGCAACATTAGACTTCAGCTGTAGCCTCAGGTTGAGAAGTTTTGAGCTGCTTAAAACGCATTTTCTGCATGCTCACCCGATAACGCCGATCGCTGACTGCAATGGTACCACCTAGGGCCATTAACAATCCTCCCAGCCAGATCCAGCGAACAAAAGGTTTAAATTGAATGCGCAGACTCCAAGTATTGTCTCCCAGTGAGTCTCCTAAGGCGACAAACAAGTCTCGGAACAGGCCTGCATCAATACCGGCTTCTGTCATGGGGGAGGTTTGGACCCGGTAGATACGTTTCTGGGTTTGGAGCGTAGTAATCAATTCTCCACCCTTGAGAACGGATACGGTTCCTTCGAGGGCCCGGTAGTTGGGGCCATTTACCTCACGAATGTCATCTAACCGGAACTCATAGGCGCCTAATTCTGCTGCCTCGCCGATGGCAACACCCACATCCCGATCCTGTCCATACATCGTTGTTAAGGTGACCCCTACGATGGAGACGGCAAAGCCCAAATGGGCTAGCGACATTCCCATAAAGCTTCGTGATAAGGAACCTACCCCCGCAATTCCACCCCGGTTTCTAAGTCGATTCCAGAGCCCGAGGAGGGTGCTTAAGGCGATCCATATAGCAACCGTAAGTCCGGCAGCTACGCTAAAGAATTCTCCTTTATCAACAGCATAAGGCACCAAGATCCCGATGGTTAGGCTAATGGCAAAAATAAAACCTAGTCTTTTGATGAGTTCACCCAGGCTTTGTTGCTTCCAGCGTGCTATGGGACCTGCTCCTAACAGAAAGGCCAAGATAACCATCAAAGGCACAAACACGGTGTCAAAATAGGGCGGGCCCACTGAGATTTTACCTAGCCCTAAACCCTCGAGAACCAGGGGATAGAGGGTACCCAACAATACACTGCCGGCCGCTACTATGAGCACTACATTGTTGGCCAAAAGAAAGCCTTCCCGGGAAAGGAGATGAAAACGGCCGGTGTCTTTTACCAACGGTGCCCGCATGGCATAGAGCAGCAGGGATCCGCCGACGGCGATTCCCAACAAGATGAGGATAAAAACGCCGCGGGTAGGATCGGTTGCAAAGGCGTGTACGGAAGTGAGTACCCCAGAACGGACCAGGAAAGTTCCTAGCAGACTGAGGGAAAAGGCAAAGATAGCGAGTAATACTGTCCAGCGTTTGAAGGCATCGCGTTTTTCAGTCACCGCCAGGGAGTGAATGAGAGCGGTGCCGACTAGCCACGGCATAAAGGAGGCATTTTCCACCGGATCCCAAAACCACCAGCCGCCCCAGCCGAGCTCGTAGTAGGCCCACCAGCTCCCTAAGGTAATGCCGATGGATAAAAATAACCAGGCGACCACGGTCCATGGTCTAGACCACCGAGCCCAGGCTGCATCTAGGCGCTTGCCAATAAGCGCTGCGATGGCAAAGCTAAAGGCTACGGAAAAGCCGACGTAACCCATATAGAGCATGGGAGGATGCATGACCAGACCCGGGTCTTGCAGCAACGGATTGAGATCTTGTCCGTCTAGGGGGGCGGGAAAGTGGCGTAAAAACGGATTGGAGGTCAGAATCATGAACAGCAAAAAGCCGACATTAATCATGCCCATTACTGCCAATACGCGTGCGATATAAGCCAGGGGGATACTGCGGCTAAACAAAGCGACTGCAACCATCCATAAGCCTAGAATGAAACTCCATAGCAGCAACGAGCCTTCGTGGGAACCCCAGATGGCGGCGAAGCGATAAGCTACCGGTAACGCGGAATTGGAATTATTGACTACGTAGGCTACGGAGAAATCATTATTGATAAAGCTGATGGCAAGGCAGATGAAAGCCACAGCTAAAAAGACACACTGCCCGTAGGCCGCAGTCCGCGCCACGTTCATCCAGCCAATGACTCCACGCTGTGCTCCAATGAGCGGCAATATTGATTGGGCGAGGGCTAGGGTGAGTGCAAGAATCAGTGCAAGATGGCCAAGTTCTGGAATCATAGCTTGTCCTCGGTGCTGGTTTTGGTTTTGGCTAGCGCGTCGGCAACTTCAGGCGGCATGTATTCTTCATCGTGTTTAGCCAAAACTTCACTGGCTTCGAATACATTATTGGGTCCGAGTTTGCCCATGGCAACGATTCCCTGTCCTTCGCGGAACAGATCAGGGAGGATGCCGCTATAAACCACGGTCATCGTCTCCGCCATATCGGTAAGCGCAAACTGCACATCTAGGCTACCGCTTTCTCGTTTCACGCTACCATCAACCACCACCCCTCCGACTCGGATGTTAGTGTCAGAGGGGACTTCTCCAGCCATGATTTGGGTTGGGTTGTAAAAGAAGAGAATATTCTTTTGAAAGGCTTTTAGTCCCAGGCCGGTGGCAATGGATACTCCTACAACCACCAGCATTACCATCGCAAACCGTCTTTGGCGCACAGTCATGACTTATCCTCCTGCTGTATCTGACGGGTTATTCGGCGTTGCCGGATTTGGGCTTGGACAATGTTGCCCACCAATACGATGGCAGCAATCCCGTAGGCCGTCCACACGTAAAGGGCATATCCGCCCATATGGAAAAATTCCTGCAATATATTCATAACTCAGGAGCAAATTTCGAGGTAGTGATTGAAAATATATTTTAGGTACTATCGTAATCAAAGGCCGGTTAGTGGTTTCTCCGGCTATAACAATGCCCTAGCTGCTAGGGCATTTAAACCTGTCCAGCGATATCATTGAGAAAGTCTGCCCGTGAAATGGACCCTAGAAAGGGTATGGTAGTTCATCGTTATTCGCAAAACTTAAACCAGTCGAGGAAATAAAGAAGCTATGAAGAACCGAGTACTTGTTTGACCCAGTTGTTATTGCGTTCCCGCTCAAGGAGCTCCGAACGAGTCCGATGCAGGAGTAGAGCTCCATAGTAAGTCATGAATGCGGTCGCCATGATGAGCAAGGGGACCAGCATACTCCAGTGAATGGAAGGAGCGTCGAATTTAGTGACCGTCGGCCCTTGATGCAGGGTATTCCACCATTCTACCGAGTAATGGATAATGGGCAAATCCACTACCCCGACCAAGGCGAGGATAGCAGTCGCCCGGGCGGCTTGCCGGGGATCCTCGATGGCTGACTGCAGGGCCATGTAACCTAAATAGAGGAATAACAGGACTAACTCCGAGGTCAGGCGCGCATCCCATACCCACCAGGTTCCCCACATGGGCTTGCCCCACAGTGATCCTGTAATCAGCGCCAACAAAGTAAAGGAAGCGCCCAATGGAGCGCTGGCACTACCAATGGCTTCCGCAACCTTGACCCGCCAGATTAAGGCGATGGCGCCTGCTGAGGCCATAACCATGTAAATGAACAGAGACATCCAGGCGCTCGGGACGTGGATGAATATAATTCGGTAGCTATCACCCTGCTGGTAATCCACGGGGGCTATCACCAGTCCCCAGTAGAGGCCGACAATTATCAAGAGCGCAGTTATGCTTGCCAGCCATGGAATCAGGCGGCTAGACCAAATGTAAAAGTGCTTGGGTGATGCCAAATGCTGGTATCGATGATGGAAGGGTAGGTAGTGCATCGGTTTTGCTCAACTCATTCGGATACATAAAGCGGCCGAGGTGGCTATGGGCGCCAGGGTTGCGGCCAGTATTAATAGGGCGCTAAGAAGATAAAGCTGCCCATCGGCAGGTAAGCCTTGGGCTGCAGTTTCTACAGCACCAGCACTGAAGATTAATATGGGGACATATAATGGGAGCAGTAACAAGGCAAGCAATAGCCCACCCCGTCTTAATCCTACAGTCAGGGCAACACCCACTGCCCCCACCAAACTCAGAGCCGGTGTGCCTACCAAGAGAGTAATTAATAAGACAGCCAGAGGCCAACCCGAAATGCCAAATATTAACCCTAAAAGGGGCGCTAGCAGGAGCAGTGGCAGGCCTGTAGCTAGCCAATGAGCAAAAGTTTTTGCAAGCACCAATAGGGGCAAGGGATGAGGACTTAGAATCAGCTGTTCTAGGCTGCCGTCATCAAAATCCGAGCGGAACATTGCTTCTAGAGAAAGCAAAGTGGCAAGTAAAGCTGCAATCCAGATGATACCCGGTGCAATTTGCCGTAAAATCTCAGTTTCTGGTCCGATGCCAAGTGGAAAAATACTGGCTACCATCATAAAAAAAAGGAGTGGATTGGCCGCATCGCTGCGATGTCTGAGTACCAAGAGAAGATCCCGCTTGGCGAGCCACCAGCAAGCTTGGGAGAGGGTAGAGCCGTTCATCGGTAAGGCTAAACTAGTCATAGGGAAGTCTAGGCAGAAATTTCTAAGGTTCGAGCGTGGGCGATATTGATGGCGTGATGGCTGGTAAAAACCGCCATTCCTCCTGCCGCAGCATGCTCCTCCAGTAAGGTAGCGATGGTCCGGATGGCCACCTTATCCAAAGCTGTAAAGGGTTCGTCCAGAAGCCATAGCCGTGCCCGATTTACTAAGAGTCGCGCGAGCGCCAAACGACGGCGTTGTCCTGCCGACAGGAAACGGCCAGGGAGTTCCCGGATTCTGGATAAATCTACCCGTTCTAGGGCCTGTTCTGGGTCTATGCCTCCCCCATTGAGTGCCCCCGCTATTATGAGATTCTCGCGGGCAGTCAAATCTCCCTTGATGGCATCGGTATGGCCGACATAGGCAAGTTCGCTGTGATACAGCGGCTTTATCTTATTAATAGGTTGTCCACGCCACAGGAGCGTGCCTTTCTCGGGTATCAATAAGCCACACAGTAGCCGTAGTAAGCTGGTCTTGCCTGAGCCGTTGTGACCGGAGACCTCAAGGACGTCTCCCGCCTTAACGGTAAAGCTCATATTTTCAAACAGTAATCGCTCACCACGACGGCAAGTCAGCTCTTCCACTTGGAGCTGTGGTTGCCCTGGATCCGGTACCGTCTGTTTACCGTTGTTTTCGCCCATGATTAGGCTTTCCTTTCCCCCTGTGTACTCAAATTGACAGAATATAATAGCATGATTGAAGATTTTACCATTTTACCACCACTAGCCGAGAGATTTATGAAGGGGAAAGCCGCCAGGGGCTGCCAGGGCCCTGAAATATGCTACACTAGCTAGGTTATACCCGAAATTAGACTAACAGTTCAAATGTAGTTTCACACTCCCCCTATTGGCTCAATATTTTAGTTAGTTAGCCTGTCGTTATGATGGGTGTAAATACCACAAACCATCATGCCCTAGTAATTCGTTAGAGGCGGGTAGCCGGTGTTTAAATATCATGTCCTGTCTTGAAGGGCCTCGTCACCTTTTGAATTAGAAACAGTGGCTTTATGGAGCATGCATCACATCGTTCGATTCTCGCCGACTTAGTAGACCTCAGCATGCAAATGGATTTGGATGCAGCCATGGATCCTGGAGAGTTGCGCCACCGTGACCGTCATATTGGGCGGGAACTGAGGCACCTTGAAAATAAACCCCGGAGTCAGCTTCGTCACTGGTTATGGCGAGTCACGGAGGGTAAAAGGGAGCTTCCTGGCGATAATGCCGCCAGAATCCTTCGTTTAATTACGCTGACATTGTTTTTTTTGGGGGTGATTGCCGGCTGGGTAACTGTTTTAGGGGTGTTCGCCTATGATGGTACGCAACCGGTCAATGTGGTCAGCGTATTAGCAGTATTTGTGGGGCTTCAACTCTTGCTTTTGTTGATGTCCGCTATAATTGCGCTGCCCCGGAATTTACTCCGATTTATCCCTGGAGCACGGTTGCTGCAGGATCTCTTTGGTGTGTTGAGCCCAGGGCGATTAGCCCCTGTCATTGTACGCTTTTTATCACCAGACTATCGCTTAGCCCTTGAGGCTGCCTTAGGCCACCAAAAGGCGCGCCACATCACCTACGGTCAACTGAGAAAATGGTTGATATTACAGCTTTCCCAGGTGTTCGCCGTGGCTTTTAATTTGGGCGCATTAATGAGTTGCCTTTATCTAGTCACCATTTCTGATCTGGCTTTTGGGTGGAGTACTACCCTGGAGTTCCAAACTGAAAGGTTCCAGTGGCTTATGCAGCAACTGGCTTGGCCCTGGCGTGATTGGTTAGGGGGGGCGGTTCCTTCTGTCGAACTCATTGAAGTGACCCGGTTTTATCGATTAAATGGGGGAATGTTGCCCAACGGAGTGAAGTTGGTAACTAAGGATTTGGTGGCACTTGGGCAGTGGTGGGAATTTCTGTTCATGTGCATCATCTTTTATGGGCTATTGCCAAGGCTTTTCACATTAGCTTTCGCCCATTGGCGTTTTAATGCTGCGCTAAATAGCGCTTTAATCCATGCACCAGGGGCTACCCAGGTTCTTGATCGCATGAATCATGCGGTGGTTGAAACAGCGGCGGTAGAGCCTGAAGCAAGGGTAGTACCCGTTCTAGAGGCAATACAACCTTTTCATAGTGAGAGTTTTGCCGGAGCTAAAGGATATCTGGTTAACTGGGCCAGGATTAATATGGATGAACGCCGCCTGGAAGATGCGTTGCGGTTGGCTATGGCGGTAAACATCAGTCATGTACTCCATGCGGGGGGTAAAAATCCCATCGAGCAGGACCAGCGTATCATTGAGGAATTGCGTACGGTGGGAGGTGAAGTCGCTATTATCATTACTGTCAAGTCATGGGAACCTCCTCTTTTGGATTTCTTGGATTTTTTAGAAGCGCTTCGGACTGCTTTGGGACCGCAACGGCTGATTACAGTAATCCCACTGGCGCTCAACTATGAGCGCGATCTTGTTGCTGCCGAGCCCAATGACTTAGAGATTTGGCGGAAAAAACTGCAAGGCCTGGGGGACCCACAGCTTGATTTCCGGCCATTAAATTTCGAGGCAAGCTAATAATGTCGGCTCCCGTCTTTGCCGTAGTGGGTCATCCTAACAAGGGCAAATCAAGTATTGTAGCCACGCTTGCCCAAGATGAATCGGTCCAAATTTCATCGATACCGGGTACTACCGCCAAATGTCGTCACTTCCCCATGAAGGTGGATGGCGAGGTTCAATATATCTTAATAGATACGCCCGGGTTTCAGCGGGCGCGGCAGGTACTGGCATGGATGAAAGCGCGAGCGGCAACGGCAGCAGAACGGGCCGCCGTCGTCCGCCAATTTGTGAAGACTCATCGCAATACAGGTAAGTTTGTGGATGAATGTGAACTGCTTGATCCCCTGATGAGGGGGGCCGGTATTTTGTATGTCATTGATGGTTCCCGCCCCTATGGTGAGGAGTATGAAGCTGAGATGGAAATCCTGCGGTGGACAGGGCAACCTAGCATTGCGCTTATTAATATGATTGGCCACGACAATTATATTGAAGAATGGCGCGCGGCATTAAGCCAATATTTTAGGATTGTCCGGGTATTTAACGCCGTTACGGCAGAGTTTCACAAGCGTCTTGAATTACTCAAGGCCTTTGGTCAACTGCGAGAGGAATGGCAGTCGCCACTGAGCCGAGCAGTGAAAATTCTAGAAGAAGATCGTTGTGCTCGGCGTCAACGCAGTGCTTTGCGCATTGCTGAGATGTTAGCGGATATGATTACGCTTAGCGTGACCAAGCGGGTCTCTTCTGAGGAGGATCCCCGCGCCTATGAATTGCCGTTGGCTAAAAAATATAAAGCAAAGTTACGTAGCTTTGAGCAAAAAGGCCGCCGCGCTATTGAAGATATTTATGATTACCATGAATTGAAAAGTCAAGAAAAAGAAATTGAAATACTCGATGAGGATCTCTTTTCTCTAGACAGTTGGAATATTTGGGGACTAAAACGGCGTCAACTGCTTGCAACCGGGGCCGCAAGCGGGGCACTCGTCGGATCGGGGGTGGATTTAGCCGTAGGAGGAACTTCTTTTTTGCTGGGGGCTGCCGTTGGCTCTATGGTGGTGGGAGCTTCAGCCTGGTTCTCTTATAATCGTATCTCGGACGTCAAAATGCTAGGGTTGCCATTGGGTGGAACAGAATTGCGAGTTGGCCCAGCACGCAATATCAATTTCCCCTATGTTGTGCTGGGGCGAGCACTCTATCATCATGCTGCCGTAACACGTCGGACTCACGCCCAACGGGATATTCTCAGCCTTGATAATGCCACTGAAACTGCGAGCGCCCGCTCTATCCCAGAGCATCAGCGGAAAAAATTAGAAAAGCTATTTACCCCACTTCGAAACACTGATGACGGCAGCTTCGATCCGGTCTTGGTAGACCACCTTGCCGGGATTATTGAGGGGGTCATGGAAGAGACGGATCGAATCATCTAGGCCCTTGTGTTAAGGGACAGTAATTTCCTGTTTTTTTTCACTTTAACTTTTAAAATCATTTCCAAAGTTATTCAATATGAGGCATATTCTTGCCATAGAAAATCTCTAGCATCTCGGTTTTAACTCGGTTGGCAATTTTTTGCTGCTCCCTAGGTGCGAGATCAGAGGCATTTCCTCCAAATAGGTAATCATCAAGATCAAAATTCTTAAGCATCATCTTGGTGTGAAAGATGTTTTCCTGATAGATATTGACATCGATCATGTGGTACCGTTCCTTGGTATCTTCAGCGATGAAGTTTTGAATGGAGTTTATAGCATGATCAATAAAATGCTTACCTCCATCTACACTGCGGGTAAAACCCCGGACTCGATAATCCATCGTCACGATATCTGATTCTAAGCTATGGATGAGATAGTTGAGTGCTCGCAAGGGTGAGACCCGACCACAGGTAGAAACATCAATATCAGCACGAAATGTACTAATCCCATTTTCCGGGTGGCTTTCCGGATAAGTGTGGACGGTAAGATGACTCTTGTCTAAGTGGCAGACAAGGCTTTCTGGCAGAGGACCTGGCTCTTCTGTGCTGGTGAATTGTTCCCTCTCCTTAGTATCATCCTCAGCAATCAACATGGTGACGCTGGCCCCCTGGGGCTCATAATCTTGCCGGGCAACGTTGAGGATATTGGCACCGATAATTTCAGCCACCTCGGTCAGGATATGGGTCAATCGTTCAGCGTTGTACTCTTCGTCGATATACTCAATATATTCCCGACGCTGCTGAGGTGTTTGCGCATAGCAAATGTCATAGATGTTAAAGCTCAACGTTTTGGTTAAATTATTGAAGCCATGTAGCTTGATCTTATTAAAGAGAGGTGTCATTGTTTGTGTCTCTTTCCTCCTCGCTGACTAATGACAACCCTAGGAGATATTGCCCGCCCTCATGGGCGGCGCATTATCTCACTATTTTTCGGCAAGAGAAGAGTGGTAAATGAGTTGTAGCGTTGTGCCTGCAGGATCAGTGCAGTAGAAGCTACGGGTGCCATCACGGTGGGTGCGTGGCGTTGCCTTTATAGGCACATGGTGAGCCTTGAGATACTCATACCAGGTATCTACTGCCTCAGGGGTAGGAATGATAAAGCCAATATGATCCAATCTCTGTGGCCCTATCGGGGATTGATCCGGAGGCGTTCGATGGAGTGCCAGGTTGTCATGACCTGAGGTAAGATACACATTATCTGCATCTGGACGCCATTCGACTCGCATCCCCAGAAGGGCTACATAGAAATTCTCACAGGCCTCAAGATCACTCACGAATAAGGCGACATGGCGCAGGCCGGCCGTTGCTGGAGGCTTATCCAATGATTACTGCCCTCTCAATTGATCCCAAATCTAAATTTTAGTTCTACCATTACCATAAGTTCTAATACAAGTCCGTTGTCTCTAATTGGGCGCGGACTAGGCTTCCTCTCCTAAATTAGCCGAGGTCAATGATCTCATAGCTGTGACTAATAGCAGCAGTTTGTCCTAACATGATAGAGGCCGAGCAGTACTTTTCGCTAGAAAGCTCAATAGCTCGTTTAACATGGTGCGCTTTAAGTCCGTGGCCGGAGACTTTAAAGTGGACATGAATATGGGTAAATATTTTAGGTATGGTTTCTGCTCGCTCGGCCGAAATCTCTACTTCGCAATCGGTAATCGGTTGTCGGCTTTTCTGTAGGATTTGGACGACATCGAAGGCAGTGCAGCCGCCCATTCCCAACAGGAGCATTTCCATAGGACGAATGCCCAAATTGCGCCCGCCACTCTCTGGAGGACCCTCCATCACTACGGTGTGGCCGCTTCCTGATTGGCCGGCGAAACTGCTTCCCTCAATCCATTTAATACGTGCCTTCATCGGCGATAACTCCCGTGTCATTAAAGATGCTCTTATCGCTGCCAATATTACTATATGAATTGACTTAGGATGAGGGCTCCACACTATGACTGAACCTCTGTTAGGAAGGACGACAATGCTACGGAATTTGCGCTCAGAGGGGGAACCTTCCATTGAGCATTTTCTTGAGTACTGCCATATTAAGAATTTTCCTGCCAAGGCACCTATTGTGCATCCTGGAGACCCGGCAGATACCCTTTATTACATCCGCAAAGGTTCAGCAACCGTCTATATGGAAGATGAGGAGGGGAATCAACTCATCTTAGCGTACCTTAACAAGGGGGATTTCATCGGTGAGATGGGGGTATTTACCGAACTCCAAAATCGGAGCGTGTTAGTACGGGCTCGAACCCCCTGCCAATTAGCGGAAATCACCTATGAACGATTGCGGCTTTTAGTTCAAGGTCCGCTTGCTGAGCATTATCATCGGATCCTCCTCGCTCTTGGGCGTCAGCTCACTCGACGCCTACTAGAGACTAACCGCAAAGTGGGCCATCTCGCCTTTATGGATGTCGCCGGCAGGATTGCGCGGACATTGCTCGATCTGTGCCAGCAGCCTGATGCCATGACTCACCCCGATGGTATGCAAATCCGTATTACCCGGCAGGAGATAAGTCGGATTGTGGGTTGTTCTCGGGAGATGGCAGGAAGGGTGCTTAAAGAGCTACAGCAACAGGGCTTGATTTGGGTTAAAGGCAAGACTATTGTGGTCTATGGTACTCGCTAGTCCAAATATATTACCGGATTTTCCAAGAAATTAATACCCAGTATCTTCAATAGATATTTAAAATGGCCATATTCTGGGGGCAATAAAAACAGTCATTCCCCATACCAAGAGGTTAAGTGGAAGTCCGATTCGGAGATAGTCCATAAAATGATAGCCGCCAGGACCATACACCATTAAGTTCGTTTGGTAGCCTATTGGAGTGGCGAAGCTGGCCGATGCGGCGACCATGATGGAAATGGCAAAGGGTATGAAGTTAACCCCAAGGTTATCGGCGGTCGCCAAGGCGATAGGGAACATGAGGACGGCGGCGGCATTATTGGTGATGACTTCGGTCATCAGTACAGTGAGCAAGTGCACGACAGCCAGGGCTATCCAGGGGTCATCGCCTACGAAGCTCAGTACCATGTGGGCGATATTTATAGCAGCACCGGTATGTTGCAGCGCCTGGCCAAGAGCCAAAGAGGCCGCGATGACGATAAGTATCTGCCAGTCCACGCTGCGGCGTGCAGCTGCGGTGTGAATGCATCGAGTCATAATCATGAGCCCGGCAGCAACGAGGGCGGCTTCTAACAAGCTGAGCCATTGTAAAGTCACAGTACTCACCATGGCCACTAAGATGGTAAGGGCTATCCAAGCCCGGTCATGGCGAGGAGGATTGGAGTCGGCCACTTCGCTGACCAGAAAAAAATCCCGTGAGTTGCGCTGTTGTTCTAAAAAGGAAGGACGAGTTTCTAAAAGAAGGGTATCTCCAGGCTGGAGGATAATATCGCCAATCTTCCCGCCGACTCTTTCCCCATTACGTGCCACTGCAATGACGACTGCATTATAGACACTGCGGAATTGGCCTCCGCGGATTGTGGTCCCCACCAGCGGGCAGGTATTAGAGACGACTGCTTCAATCAGGCAGCGCTCGGAGCGGGGTGAATCGAGCTTAAACACCTGGTTAGTGGCAGGCATTAGCCCGCGAATCTTCTGCAGGTCCTTGACAGTATCGATTACCCCCACAAAGATCAGCCGATCGTTGGCCTGGAGCCTCTCATTGGGCCGCACTGCGGGGATAACTTGATCCTGGCGGTTGATTTCAACCAGATACATGCCTGGCAGATTGCGTAAGCCTGCATCTTCAATGGTGCGCCCTAGCAGGGGGCTACTGGATTGAACCAGCATCTCCATCGTATATTCCCGAGGATCGTCCCAGCTGCTGAAAACGGGTTTCCGATCCGGAAGTAACCAACGTCCGAATAGGAGTATATAAATAATCCCCAATACTGCGATAGGCACTCCCACCCAGGCGATTTCAAACAAGCCTAGGTCGGTATATTTAGCTTGCGTGATTAGCAGACCATTAACGACAAGATTGGTACTGGTGCCGATGAGGGTGCAAGTTCCTCCTAAAATGGCCGCGTAGCTTAGGGGAATCATGAGCTTTGAGGTGGACAGACTGTGCCGGCGAGCAAAATCAGTGATTACAGGGATAAGCATGGCCACCACGGGGGTGTTATTCATAAAAGCGCTCACGGTGACAGTGGGGACCATAATCCGGGCTTGGAGCCAGACTAGCGAGCGGTCATTGCCCAGCAGATGATGGGCCAGCCAGTCAATGCCGCCGGTTTCGCGCAGGCCTGCAGCGACGATAAATAGCACGCCGACTGTCGCCATTGCCGGGTTAGATAAACCCGCTAAGGCCTCTGTAGGGGTGAGTACGTCAGCAAGTAGCAATAAGGTTACTCCGCCGACCACGATAACATCGGGGGGTTTGCGGGTGAACATTAATAATCCCAGGATGAGGACGATAACACCTAGGGTCAGCCATGCCTCAAAGCTCATTATTTTTGCTGCCTGATAGAAGGAATTATTTTGGTCGTTTGCCGGCCCATTGTCCCTAAACTTTCTTATAGTCCAAAAAACAAAAAAATTAATTTATTATTCAATTATATTATAAAGATAACAGTGTCCTGAGGAATAATGGTTTGTGGTAGGCTCTTTTTGCAAGAGGATCATGCCAGATAGGCATTTTCTATGCTTTATTCATCTTCCCGTAGGGCTTCTAGGCGCAATAATCTCCCATTCTCGTCAACTCGAAGATGGAAGAGAATGGGGTGGCAGCACAGTGTACAATCCTCATAGTAAGTTTGGTTCCCGGCTGAGCAGTCTGCCAGGGTTTCAAACTGTGTTCCACAGTAAGGACAAATGACGGTTACCAGCTCGGTCATAGGGATGTGGGTGTCTCTATCTGATTAAAGAAAAAGCTCAGGATTCGAAATAAATGACGATTTGGTGCGTCTATAGAGAAGCTTGTTAATAAACTCTCATTTTGCACAGTATTTTTAATATAGTGGCTAAACAATGCGAATATCCATTATTATTCCTACCCTCAACGAAGCGGTTGGGATTTGTGAGGCCCTCCAACGATTACAGCCACTGCGGGTAAAGGGACATGAGATTATTGTCGTTGATGGTGGGAGCTCCGATCAGACTGCCTTTCTAGCCCAACCTCTAGCCGATTGTTTCTTAGTCGCCCAACGGGGCCGTGGTATACAAATGAATGTTGGAGCTAGGGTAGCCGGAGGTGAGATATTGCTTTTTCTCCACGCCGATACTCGCTTGCCGGGAGATGCTGAGAACGCAATCATAGCTGGACTTTCAAGGAGTCACTATAAGTGGGGGCGTTTTAATGTGCGTCTCTCAGGTCGATCAACTTGGTTCCGGGTCATTGAATGGAGCATGAATTGGCGTTCTCGATTAACTGGAATTGCCACCGGGGATCAGGCCCTGTTTGTTGAGAGGGAAGCTTTTGAGGCGGTTGAAGGATTTCCTGAGATACCATTGATGGAAGATGTTGTGTTGAGCCGGCGCTTAAAGCGTTTGAGTTGGCCCTTGTGTTTGAGTTCTACTGTGATGGCTTCTAGCCGTTATTGGGAAGCGCGAGGCGTTCTCCGCACGATATTGTTGATGTGGTCTTTACGGCTGGCCTATTTTTTGGGTGTGAGCCCTGAACGTTTAGTGCAGATCTACTACCGGAGTGAATATAAGGAATATGGCTAGCGGGTATTAGGTTAGGGCGTTGTTTCTGAAACTAGGCGTTCATTAAGTTAATGGAATTCCCTGACGCTCGATTATTGGTTTTCGCCAAAGCCCCTGTTCCAGGCCGGGCTAAGACACGCCTGATTCCAGCCCTGGGAGCCTATCATGCGGCGGCGTTGCAACGCCAATTTGGTGAATACACCCTGACACGGGCGACTGAAGCTAAGCTTTGCCCTGTTGAGTTGTGGTGCAATCCGGATACCCGCCATCCTTTTTTTGCCCACTGCCGCCGTAAATTTGGGGTACCCTTACAAGCTCAGCAGGGTGCGGATCTTGGGAGGCGGATGCAGGGAGCTTTGGCGATCGCTTTACGGCAGGCGAAGTTTGCAGTGCTTATTGGCACAGATTGTCCTGGATTAACGGCCGAGGATTTGTATGGCGCACTTGCTGCTCTGGCAGCAGGTGCGGATGTGGTTTTAGGCCCTGCTGAGGATGGGGGGTATGTCCTCATTGGCGTACGCCGCTGTAGCCGCCGGTTGTTCTCCGGAATATCCTGGGGCAGCCATCACGTGTTGGAACAGACCCGAGCCCGTTTGCAGATGCTTAATTGGCGAGGGAAGGAATTAGCCCCCCGATGGGATGTGGACCGTCCTTGCGACCTAAGAAGAATGGAGCAGGACTATCCGGGCACCCTGACCCGATTTCTATGACCCTAATTGATTCGCCTTTTTTCTATTCCCAGGTTAGGATAGTCTAGTTTTGTCCGTCATCCCTATGCCTAGGCGCATAGTTGTCGAGTACTCTAGCAGGATAGGGCGAGAGCAGAGGGGATCCCATACCCCAAAGCTTTTGCCGAAGTATTTAAAGACGAAGAGTTGGTATTACTTTGCCTCTTTATAAAATCGTGGCCTGGTTGTGGCAATAGATGTGGCCGCTTTTTCCCCCTTGCTAGGGGAGATCCTTTCTCTGCCTAATTCTAGTGTAGGGCATTATATGGTATTGGGTTTATTCGTTGAGACGAAAGGATGTCGTTTCTCTAAACATAAAATGACGAGTGATTTGAGGGAGAACGTTATGAGTTCCAGAAGTATTCTTGGTCTTACTTTTCTTTTTCTTAGCTACATTTTCGTAGGTGCCACGGTTTATGCTCAGGCTGTTGTTAAAGAGCCCTCAGATATTGTAGGGACCTGGGAAATGGAGAAGACGGCGCAGAGGCAAGATGGGAGCAATAGCAATAAAGAATTTGCCATGTGGGATTTTCATTCCGATGGGGCAGTGGAGATTTCTGGCTACAACAAGTTTCTTAAGCAAAAGACCACCTTCAACAAAACTTACAAAATTGTTGAAGAATCCGTGATTAAGGTCAAGGATGATTTAGGCACGACTACGTATAAAGTCGTCGAAAAAAGCAATGGTAGAATGATCCTGAAGGGGCCTTACGGATACCATTTCTTCAAGAGGAAATAAGGGCAACAAAAATGAATTTTTTTATTGCAGAGGCTTGGGCTCAAAATGGCCCGTCGCCAGAGGCCACTGGATCATTCTGGGTACCTTTGCTCATATTCAGCACCATTTTTCTCGTTTATTATTTACTTGCGATACGCCCCCGATTAAAGCGCCATAAAGAGCGCCTCCGTATGCTCGCTTCCGTAAGCAAGGGTGATGAAATTGTAACCAATGGAGGATTATGGGGACGAGTTCTCCAAGTGGGCGATAATTTTCTACTCTTAGAATTGACGGAAGGAATAGAAGTTAAAGTTGAAAAGGGCGCGGTATCTCGGGTATTGCCCAAAGGAACGGGAAAAAGCTTATAACAAATGACAAGAAAAAGGCCCGTCAGGGAATGGCGGGCCCGCTCACCGCTCAACTTGTTCTTATTAATTTTTTTGAGCTGTGCTCTGGTGTCGCCCGAACTTCCTCACCTCCCTGGCAAATCCATTCTCCATTCGTCAAATGAGCATTAAATCCGATAAATGGATTCGTCACATGGCGCGAGAGCACGGTATGATAGAGCCTTTCGAGCCACGTCAAATCCGGGAATCCAATAACGTACGCATTATCTCTTATGGCACCTCAAGCTATGGTTATGATATCCGGTGTTCTAATGAATTTAAGATTTTCACCAACATTAATTCCGCCATTGTTGACCCTAAGAATTTTGATGCCAACAGCTTTGTAGATGTGCGATCCGATGTTTGTATCATTCCTCCCAATTCCTTTGCTTTAGCGCGAACCGTGGAATATTTCCGGATTCCCCGTAGCGTGCTCACCATTTGTTTGGGAAAATCCACTTATGCCCGCTGTGGGATCATTGTCAATGTTACCCCCTTGGAACCCGAGTGGGAGGGGTATGTGACATTGGAGTTTTCAAACACGACACCTCTGCCGGCTAAAATCTATGCCAACGAAGGCGTCGCTCAGGTAATATTTTTGGGATCTGATGAGCCTTGCGAGACTTCGTACCGGGATCGTAGTGGCAAATACCAGGGCCAAACCGGCGTTACGCTTCCAAAGGCTTAAGCCAGAGAACCTGTTCCCCTTCAAGGCGTATTCTGCCCTCGGCGAAGGCCCGGATCGCTTCAGGATAAATACGGTGTTCCTCCTGTAATACCCGCGCCGCTAGAGTGTCGGGGGTATCATCAGGGTAGACCGGCACCCGGGCTTGCAGGATAATGGGTCCCCCATCGACTTTATTGGTGACAAAGTGCACGCTGGCGCCGTGCTCCCTCAGTCCTGCCTGAAGTGCTCGTCGGTGAGTATCTAGGCCCGGGAAATGTGGCAACAGGGAAGGGTGAATGTTCATCAGACGCCCTTGGTAATGGTGGACAAATCCAGCGGTCAAGATACGCATAAAACCCGCAAGTACCACGAGTTCAGGAGCGTAACGGTCAATCACTTCCATCAAAGCCAGGTCAAAAGCTTCTCGGTTAGGGTACAGGCGATGGTCAAGGACTCGGGTTTCGATCCCCGCGAGGCGGGCCCGTTCAAGCCCCTGTGCTTGGGGACGATTACTGATTACCGCCCGAATCTCCACCGGTAATTGCCCAGTGCGAGATTGATCGAGAATGGCTTGAAGATTACTCCCTCGGCCAGAGATGAGGATAACCAGGGGTAAGCGTTGGCTATTAGTCACGATTGGCTTCCTGAGTTAAGGATGACCCCTGGTCTTTCGTTTCCCTTCGGCACCACTTGACCTATCAGCCAGGCGGTCTCGCCAAGATTGCTTAAAAGTTCCAGAGTCTGTTCGGCATCTGTTTGGTCTACACAGACCACCATGCCAATTCCACAATTAAAAGTAAGGTAGAGTTCTTTCTCAGGGAGATGTCCCTGCTGTTGCAGCCAGTTAAAAATGGGTGGGCGTGGCCAGCGGGAAGTCTCAATCTCAGCACTTAGCCCTGGAGGTAGCACCCGCGGCAAGTTCTCTGGCAGCCCCCCTCCGGTGATGTGGGCGAGAGCATGGACCTCAATCGTTTCCAGCAGTTGTAATAGCGGTTTGACATAGATGCGGGTGGGCGTTAGCAGGGCGTCGCCCAGTGTCTGCTCCCCGAAGGGGCTGTCCAGCGAATAGGAACTATGTTCAAGAACCTTACGGATCAAGGAATAGCCGTTGGCGTGAGGTCCAGAAGAGGCGATTCCGATAAGGCTGTCGCCAGCTTGTACCCGACTCCCATCAATAAGGCGCTCCTTTTCCACCACGCCGACACCAAAGCCAGCTAGATCATAGTCACCGGCTTGGTAAATCCCCGGCATTTCCGCTGTTTCTCCACCGACTAAAGCTGCCCCAGCCAATTCACAGCCATGGGCAATGCCCTCAATAATTTCGGCGGCGACATCAACCTCTAGTTGGCCCGTGGCATAGTAGTCTAGAAAAAAGAGCGGCTCGGCCCCTTGAACGACGATATCATTGACGCACATAGCCACGAGATCAATTCCGATGCTCTGGTGACGATTCAATTGAATGGCCAGTTTGAGTTTTGTGCCTACACCATCGGTGCCCGCTACCAATATGGGATGTCGGTAGCGGTTAACCGGGAGCTCGAACAAGCTACCAAAACCCCCTAAGCCGCTTAATACGCCGGGGCGGGCTGTCCGAGCTGCAGCAGGTTTAATCCGCTGTACGAGGCGATTGCCCGCCTCGATATCAACACCGGCAGCGCGGTAGCTTAAAGAGAAGTCGGGAGAAGGAGACTGTTTTTGTTTGCTCATAGGGTGATTTGTCTTTACCCCGCATGTTGTGCTAGACGGAAGAAGATAGTTTCTGTTTAATTTAACCTAAGTATTAGGGTAACAAATTGAGAAGTGTTCTGGTTCTTTCTTTAGGTTAGCGCTGTTGGGACCCTATGCATGATAGACTAGAATTATGAAGCAAATTGTCTTAGCAATAGTGATATTGGGGATAATGCCGTTGCCGGTTCAAGCCATCGGTGCAGTGGAGCTTTATGAAGCCCAGGTGGTGGTCAGTAGCCAATCTCCGGAAGAACAAGCAGAGGCGGTGAAAGAAGCTTTCCAGAAGGTCTTGTTAAAGGTGACGGGGAATCGCCACGCCTTGGCCGAAGCCCCCCTTGCCTCCCTACTTGAGGAAGCCTCCAATCTGGTACAACAATTTCGTTACAACACTCCGGAAGAGGAAAAGGAGGCAACTACCTTTTGGGTTCGTTTTGATCCCCGGGGTGTGAGGCAATTATTGCGGCAAAGAGGGTTGCCCATGTGGGGTCGAGCGCGCCCTACCCTGCTATTATGGGTGGCGATTGAAGATGGCAGCCAGCGTTATTTATTGGATGCAAGTATCGCCTCGCCTATTGTCGAAACCCTAAAAGCTCAGGCAGAAAGCCGGGGGATAGCTGTGCTTTTTCCGCTTTGGGACTTAGAAGATCAATCGCAGCTGTCTTTTACCGATGTTTGGGGTAACTTTCCTGAACCCATATTGGCGGCTTCAAACCGTTATCCCACCTCGGTACAGCTAGTGGGGCGTTTGCTGCGCCAAGGGGTTGATGATTGGCAGGCTCGTTGGACTCTTTACGGCGGCGCTGAGCCAGGGCGAAGCTGGCACATTGAGGGCGAGCTTGAGCCGGCATTACGCGCCGGTATTGATGAAGCAGTCGATGTGATCGCTGCTCGGGTAGCACCTGTTACCGGAAATAATTCCCAATCCTCAGTACAGGTCAGGGTGACCGAGGTGACCTCGTTTATGGATTATGCCCGCCTCTCTTCTTATCTCAGTGGCCTTAGCCAAGTGATTGCCATACAACCGGTACAACTATCCCGGACGGAAGCCAAGTTTAGACTCAAGCTGCAAGGGGGAGCCGAGGCTTTGGCCACCTCTATCCAGTTTGGGAGGATCTTGGCACAGGCAACAGAAGGTGAGGCTACCGAACCGGGTGGGACGAATACGGAACTCAATTATCGACTATTGCCGTGATGTTATAGCAACACAATGCAGGTGAGAAATATTCCCAACCTTCTTACGGTAATACGCATCTTGTTGGTGGCACCGCTCATCTATGTGTTGCTCCAAGAAGACTATTTTTTTGCTTTGTGGATTATCCTGGTGGCAGGTGCCTCCGACGGTTTAGATGGATTTCTTGCTAAGCATTACCGCTGGCAGAGTCGCCTGGGCTCTATCCTTGATCCGTTGGCTGATAAGCTGTTACTCATCTCAAGCTTTATTGTGCTGGCTTGGTTAGGACATCTTCCCTATTGGTTGGTGCTGTTAGCTCTCGGCAGGGATCTGGCCATTGTGCTGGGTGGTTTTGCTTACCACTTTTTGGTTGGTCCTTTTGAGATGGAGCCAGTTCCACTCAGTAAGCTTAATACTTTATGCCAAATCTTATTGGTCGTCGCCATTATGATTAGTCAGTTGCCAGAATTGGATATTCCGCAATTGACGGGTTGGCTTATCTATTTGGTGGCGCTCACCACCCTTTTAAGCGGTATACAATATATTTGGCATTGGGGGGGACAAGCTTGGCGGGCGAGCAGAACCCGAAAGGCACATCCTGAATCCCGTCGGCAACGACCAGAAACCACCAATCACGGGTGAAGGATTTCGCTTTTGGTTACTCAGCAACTTCCTCTGCCCATTGGCGAGTACGGCGCTCCTAGTTTTGAAAATTATTACCTCGCTGATACCAATCGCGAGCCGGTTGCAGCGGTAGAACGTTGTGGGCGAGGGGAGGGGGAGCGTTTCCTCTACCTTTGGGGACCTGCTGGAGTGGGGAAAACCCACTTACTTCTGGCGGCTTGCCAGGCAGCAGCACAAAGAGGCGAGCGGGTAGCCTATGTGCCCTTAAAGCGGGCAGATACCCTGGCCCCTGAAATTCTACGCGGGCTGGAGGCGGCTGCCCTCGTTGCCATCGATGATATTGATCGGATTGCCGGCTGTCGCTACTGGGAAGAATCCTTGCTTCATCTTTATAACCTCTCGCGGGAGGGCCCCAGCCAACTCCTATTGGCTTCTGCCAAAAAACCCAGTGGGCTTTGTTTGCTTCTACCTGATCTCCGCTCCCGTCTAGGGTGGGGGCTTGTGTATCAACTCCAGCCATTGGATGATCACCAAAAGCATGCTGCCTTAAAACTTCAGGCTGCCAAAAGAGGCATGGAGTTGCCGGATGAGGTGGCGGCCTTCTTATTGCGCCATAGTGACCGGGATATGCATTCCCTAAGCGATTTGCTGGCACAATTGGAGCGTGCCTCCATGGCGGCTCAGCGGCGGCTGACCATCCCTTTTGTACGGCAAGTGTTAGGCATACAACTTCGTTAATTACCGCAGGTCCCCACTTTGTTGCTTCGAACTTCACCTTTACATCTGACTCTGGTCGTTCCGGGCCTTATTCCAGCACTGGAAGCAGAGGCCACAGTGGGGTTTCGGCTGCCGTTTCTGGAACGTATAGTGGCACAGGCGAGCTCCGAGGTGGTGGCTCCATCCCTATATGAGATTTTACTATTCCATTTGTTTGGTCTCCCCCAATCAGGACCGATGGATCTCCCCTTAGCTCCGCTGATGTATTCCTGGGATAAGGGAGGGCTTCCCCTTGAACCGGGCTGGTGGTTACGGGCTGATCCCGTGTGTTTGCAGCCTGATCGGGATCGCTTGGTGTTATTTGGACCCCGCTCTCTGGAGCTCAATCAAGCTGAGTCCCAGTCTCTGGCCAGGACTGTGGCCCCCTTATTTACGGAGTATGGTTGGCAGCTTGAGGCACTGCAGCCGGATCGCTGGTATCTCCGATTGCCTCAGCCAGAAAAGGTCACTTTTACTGCCTTGGCTGCGATCGAGGGGAGACATATTGAGCCTGGGCTTCCCGTGGGTCCTGAGGCTTCCCGTTGGCGAGCCTTGCTCAATGAAATCCAGATGCTTCTCCATGATTGTCCCCTCAACCGTGAGCGAGAAGAACGAGGCCTATCGCCGGTCAATAGTTTATGGTTCTGGGGGGCCGGGGAAGCCCCCTCCTGTCCAGCTGCGTCCTTATGGCAACAGGTGAGTTGGGGCAAGGAGCCGCTGCTTCAAGCCTTGGCTGCCTATTGCAAAATTCCGGGCAAACCTATACCGGCAGGGGCTAGCACTTGGCTAGCACAGAACTCGGCGCCGGGTAACTATTTAATGGGATTGGATTCCCTGTTGCAAGGGACGGATCCTTTGCATTACCGTGAGATTTTGTTGGCGTTGGAAGAAAACTGGTTTAGGGTGTTACATGCTGCACTGCGGGATAGAAGGTTAGCCAGCTTAACCTTCTATCCGCTAAATGGGCATGGCTATCGTTTAACCGGATTGCAGAGTTGGTACTTGTGGCGGCGTCCGCGCCCCCTCATAAAAAGTCCTGGAGCTTGAGCCTGTGATGATAAATACCATAAAAATAATTAGAAAATCGAGCTGTTGTTAATGGTGGGCAAGCTTCTCAAGCGACGCCCCCTTGATAACCCTGAATTGCCAGAGACGATCCATCCGGTATTGCGCCGAGTGTATCGAGCGCGGGGGGTTAAGGCTCCGGATGAGCTTGACTATGCCCTAGAACAGCTGCCTTCTCCTTGGTTGCTAAGTAATATCAAAACTGCAGTGACTTTGTTGGCGGAGGCCTTGGCGCAGGGCTGGCGGATATTGGTGGTTGCCGATTTTGATGCCGATGGCGCCACCAGTTGCGCCCTGGCGGTGCGGGCGCTCCGCCTGATGGGGGCAAGGGAAGTGGATTATCTGGTACCGAACCGGTTTATCCATGGCTACGGGCTGACTCCCGCCATCGTGGCGGAGGCTATAGCCCGGGGTCGGCCAGATCTAATCATTACTGTGGATAATGGAATCTCCAGCATTGATGGTGTGCAAACGGCGCGAGAGGCTAATATCCGCGTGTTGATTACGGATCACCACTTGCCAGGGGTGACCCTGCCGGCTGCGGATGCCATTGTCAATCCTAATTTGCCCGATGATCCTTTCCCTAGTTCTTGTTTAGCAGGGGTAGGGGTCATCTTTTACGTAATGCTGGCTTTACGGGCTCACTTAAGAGAACAGGGATGGTTTGCCCGATCAGGTAAGAGGGAACCCAGCCTTGCGCCTTTGCTGGATTTGGTGACTCTGGGGACGGTGGCTGATGTGGTACCTTTAGATCAGGTCAACCGAACCCTTATTGCCCAGGGACTGGCCCGGATTCGGCGGCGCCGTTGTTGTGTCGGCATTCAGGCGCTTGCCGCCTGCGCACGGCGTTCCCTTGAAAATTTTACCACCAGCGATCTGGGCTTTGGGGTGGGGCCTCGGTTAAATGCCGCTGGACGTTTAGAGGACATGAGTCTGGGGATTGCTTGTCTGCTGACTGATTCCCCGGAGGTGGCTCAACAGCAGGCCAACGAACTTGATGCACTCAATCGAGAGCGGCGAGAGATCGAAGCAGCCATGCAGAATCAAGCGGCGATTCACTTGGAAAATCTAGTTTTTCCAGGAGAGGAGAAGGGGCCGCTGGGCTATTGCTTATTTGATGAATCGTGGCATCAGGGGGTGATTGGTTTGCTTGCTTCCCGAATCCGGGAGCAAGTCTACCGTCCAGTGATTGCCTTTGCCCCCCACGATAACGAGGAATTGAAGGGTTCAGCCCGCTCTATCCCCGGCCTCCACATTCGTGATGCCTTAGATAGGGTGGCAACCCGGTACCCGAATCTGCTAACCAAATTTGGTGGTCATGCCATGGCCGCCGGTTTAAGTTTGCAACGGATCCATTTGGACCCCTTTCGGGCTGCTTTTTTGGAAGTGTTGGAGGCCCAACTTGATGAGGAAACCTTGGAAGATATTATTCTCAGCGATGGGGAATTAGATCGTTGGGACCTGGGACTGGCAGAAACCCTGCGGGACGGGGGGCCCTGGGGCCAAGGATTCCCGGAACCGTTGTTCGATGGCGTATTTTGGGTAGAAGGATTTCGTCTTGTCGGTGAGGTGCACCTTAAGTTGGCCTTGACGACTCTCGATAGCCGCCAGCGATTGGAGGGGATTGCTTTTCGTTGTCTTCCCCCGGATTGGCTTGAGGTTGGCATGAAAATAAAGCTTGCTTACCGGCTGGATGTCAATATATATCGGGATTTGCGCACCGTGCAATTGGTGGTGGAATATCTAGAGCCGGTTGAACGGTAAGAGTAATGGCAAAGCCTTTTAAAACGATAGGGCTCATTGGCAAGCAAAAGGACCCTCGGATTGCTGAATCCTTGCAGCAGGTTGCTGATTTCCTAGTAGCGAAGGGGCTGGAGCTTGTTATTGATCAAGATACGGCCGCTCTCTTTCCCAGTCAGCATTGGCAAGCCGTGCCACGCCATGAGTTAGGCCAGCACTGTGATTTGGCCATTGTGGTAGGGGGTGACGGTACTTTACTCCATGCCGCGCGGAATCTGGCGGATTCGGGGATTCCCTTGCTGGGTATCAAGTTAGGCCGGCTTGGATTTCTTGCTGATGTGCTGCCGGAAACCCTGGATACGGATCTGGCCCAGGTCTTGGAAGGGAAATTCCGCGAAGAAGAACGGTTTTTGATCCAGGCGGAACTAGAGCGTGAGGGAAAATCTTATCTTATCGGTACGGCCCTAAATGATGTCACCATGCACATTCGAGAAGTGGTCCGCTTGATTGAGTTTGAGACTTATATCAACGGCCGCTTTCTCAATAGCCAGCGCTCTGATGGTCTGGTAGTCGCCACGCCGACCGGTTCTACCGCCTATGCCCTCTCTGCGGGGGGGCCTATACTGGATGTCAACCTCAACGCTATGGTGCTGGTTTCCATTTGCTCACATGCCCTGAGTAATCGACCCCTCGTGATTGATGCCGATAGTGTGGTTGAAATCGTGGTTAGTGAGCACAATACCACACCGGGCCAGGCTAGTTGCGATGGTCAACCAGGCATAGCGTTGGAAATGGGGGATAAGGTAAAGATATATAAGCGGCCCGGCAGGGTTCGGCTGATTCATCCTGCGGCCCATGACCACTATTCTATTTTGCGTGCCAAGCTGCATTGGGGGCGAAAGCTTGAGTGATTAGGGAGCTGTTTGTCCGGGATCTTGCCATTATCACGGAGTTGGTGCTGCCACTAGAATCCGGGATGACGGCCTTAACCGGGGAAACCGGTGCAGGCAAATCTATCCTGGTGGATGCACTGGGGCTGGTGCTAGGGGACCGAGGCGATGTGACGTTAATACGCCATGGTCAGGAGCGAGCCGAAGTCGGAGCCGTTTTTGAGATTAGGGCTCACGAACCTCTTTTTGCCTGGTTGCGGGCCCGGGATTTAGAGCAAGGAGAGGAATGTGTATTGCGGCGTATCTTAAACCGTGAGGGACGATCCCGAGCGTACATTAACGGCCGTCCCGTGCCTATCCAAGTTTTGCGAGAAGTGGGTAGGTACCTGGTTGAGATTTATGGTCAACACGCCCATCAATCCTTGCTCCATTCTGGGGGCCAGCGGGCACTCCTGGATGCCTACGGCGCGCACAACCTGCTTCTCAAAGAATGGGACAACGCTTACCAGCGTTGGCAGCAACTTAGTCAAGAGTTGGAGACCCTCACCCAGGCGGCCAGTGAACAGACTGCCCGCTTGGAATTGCTCCGCTACCAAGTTGAAGAGCTTGAGGTCTTTCGGCCCGAGCCCGGGGAATTAGAACAACTAGAGCAGGAACAACAGCAATTGGCCCATGGGACGGAGCTGGTTCAAGGGGTTGAGTCAGCATTGGATTTGCTTTACCAGAATGAGCAGGGGGCAATCTATGTCCTGCTCGGTCAGGTAGCTCGCCAATTGGCCCAGCTGCGTGTCATCGATCCTAATTTAAACGCCCCGCTAGAATTAGTGGAGAGCGCTGCTATTCAAGTAGAAGAGGCTGCCAGCGGGTTGCGCCATTACTTGGAGGCGGTGGAGATAGACCCAGAGCAGCTGAAGTGGGTCGAGGACCGTCTATCTGGCTTCTATGAATTGGCCCGCAAGCATCGAATGGAACCCGAGGAACTCCCCGCCTTGGCAGAACGCTTGGCTTCGGAATTGAGAGATTTGGAGACCCTGGATGTGCGCCTTGGCAAGCGACAGGAAGAGTTTGCCACCGCTTCCAAAGAATGCCGCACTTTAGCCGCTAACCTCAGCGAGGCCCGCCGCAAGGCGGCCACAAAGCTGGAGCAAGGGGTGACCGAGGCAATGCAGTCTTTGGCCATGCCAGGAGGATGCTTTAAGGTGGTCCTTTCTCCCTTAAAAGAGGGGGAGTTTTCTGCCCATGGTGCGGAGCAGGTCCAATTTCAGGTCAGCGCCAATCCTGGTCAACCTCCAGGCCCTTTAAGTAAAGTCGCGTCGGGGGGAGAACTATCCCGTATCGGGTTGGCTATTCAGGTTCTGACTTTCCAATATGGAGGGGTCTCGACTCTGGTGTTTGATGAGGTGGATGTGGGTATTGGAGGGGCGGTGGCAGAAACTGTAGGGGCGCGGCTGCGAGAATTGGGTGAGTATCGGCAAGTGCTTTGCGTTACTCATTTACCCCAAGTCGCTGCCCAGGCCCATGCTCAGATCCAAGTCAGTAAGTCTCACCATGAGAAAGTATCCGCTGTTGAACTCACCCTCCTTGACAAGGAAAAGCGAGTGGAGGAGATTGCTCGGATGTTGGGAGGGAAAAAGATCACCGAGAGGTCTCGCGCCCATGCCCGGGAAATGTTAGAAATGGCTCGGCGAAAAAGTAAGGGCAATTCTCCGCATCGCTTGTCTTAAGGAGGGTAATGAACTATATCTCCGAATAAGCCTAATTCTATTTTTGCTTCGGTACGGCCTCTCGATAGCGGGGAAGAATTTCTTTTTGGGGACAGACCTAATATATTGGCGGCCTTCTTGTAGTGAGTGCCTTTGTGCTGAGGGGGCCTGCAGATATGGGTTTCCCAGTAGGTAGTAAAGAAGACTTTCGTATGGAGATGAGCGCATGAACTGGGAATTGCTAGGAAATTTCTTTGCTGCTTTAATAGGTGTGCTCAACCCTATTGGCAAAATTGCGGTCTGGTCTGAATTGACTAGGGCGTTGCCTGGGTCGGTTCGTTTGCGGTTAGCTTTCTGGAACTGTATGATTGCCGGTGGATTACTGCTCTTTTTTCTATGGGCAGGAAAGTCCATTTTGAGTTTTTTCGGGATTCAACTTCCAGCTTTTCAACTAGGTGGAGGTATCCTCCTATTCATGACAGCGATCTCTCTCTTTCACGGAAAAGTGACGGAGGAGCTTCATACTAAGCAGGCAGAGGAACCCGAGCTATCTTCTTCTTCATCTAAGACACCCACTTTCTTTCAGCGTATGTTTTTTTGGATGGCTTCTTCCTTGAGAGGAAACAAGATCCATGCCGAAAAAAAAGAGAGGGTGAGACGATCCCCTGAACTCGAGGCACGGCGCCAGCTTCCGCGCATCGTAGTGCCGATGGCTGTTCCCCTGCTGGCGGGTCCTGGCACCTTGACGACAGTCCTTCTTTTTGGCCTCATGGCACAGGATAGGGATGAATCCTTGCAGCTTTCAGGAATGTTGCTATTGAGCCTTTTCTTTGTTTTGGGCCTGCTTAGCGCAGGTCCTTGGCTTGAAAGGTACATAGGGCAGCCTTTGCTAATCGCTTTCACGCGTATTTTCGCTTTGTTACTCGCAGGGATTGCCGCTCAGCTTATTCTTGAAGGTTTGGCTCCGATCCTGCAAGGGCAGGATTAGGGATGCCGGTGTGCTTGTTCTAATCGGAATGTTCGGACCACCACTAGGAAAGCGAAAAGGTCATAAAGGGTGTGTACCATCATGGGAGTAAGTAAGTTTCGTTGCTCACCGGCATCAAGAAGTAGGCCAAGATAGACACCCATCAAACCTGCTAGCAGAGCGTAGGTTCGGGTAATGAAATGGGCTAAAGCAAATATTAGGTTACTGCCTATTAAACCAAGAAAGGTTCCTCCAATGGATTCTATCCAGGATTGCAAAACCCCACGAAAAAATAATTCCTCACACACGCCCGCGAGCAGAGCGATTAATAGCAGATCGTAGTAGCGGCAGTTATCCAGATAAGGGCCTAAGGTCTCAATTAAAAGCCGCTTGATAGGCCCTAACGGTCCAATAGGAAAGCGGTAAGAGACCCAAAAGAGTAGCATCAAGGGCAATGTTCCTACTACAGTCCAGCCAAGCGCAGACCAGTTGAAGGTAAGATAAGCGAATGGCTTAATCCCCACAAACCATCCCAAGATTAGGCCGACTAATGCTAGCCCGCCCTCGAACACGAAGGCAAGGGTGAGAAAGGCGGTGCGACTGAGAAAAGGGTGAGGGAAAGGAGTCAATACTTTGGCAATAATTTAGCGGGATCTATAGGGATTTCAACCTTGCTTGATTTTGCTCCCTTTACCAAGCTCTGCCTGCTGGCAATCAGCGCAGATACCATAAATATAGAGGCAGTGATCCGTCATATCGAAGCCGGCTTTACGGGCTAGTTCTTCTTGACGTTTTTCAATGACTTCATCTACAAATTCTTCAATTTTGCCACAGCGGACGCATAATAGGTGGTCATGGTGCTCGCCACTATCCATTTCGAATACGGAATGGCCGGTGCCGCTTTGACCGCCCTCAAAGTGATGGCGAGAGACAAGGCCAGCGGCTTCGAACTGGGTGAGTACGCGGTAAACAGTGGCAAGTCCGATTTCCTCTCCCTGCTCGAGTAGGGCCTTATAGACATCCTCCGCGCTCATATGACGTTGAGAACTGTTTTCCAGGATCTCCAGTACCTTAAGGCGCGGCAGGGTTACCTTAAGGCCAGCTTTGCGTAGGTCTTGGCTTTCCAAGGTATTTACCCTCGTCAAAGAATGTTATTTAGCGCGACTATCAGGTATCATCACCCTCCGGTACTTGAACGAGGATAGCCGCTTGCGAATCTCACTTTAAATTATACGATAAATATCAATAATGCCTAAGCTTCTCATTTTTATCATTGGATGTGCAAGTGTTGCGCTGGTTGCGTGCAGTATTGAGCGCGTGCCTGGAGTTTATCGAATCGATATCCAGCAAGGCAATGTCATTACCCAAGAGATGTTGGGGAAACTAAATCCAGGGATGAGTAAACAGCAAGTGCGTTTTGTCTTGGGTAATCCGCTGCTGGTGGATACCTTCCGCCCTGACCAGTGGCACTATATTTATAGCTTTAAACCGGGCAATGGACGCCGGGAGCAGCGTACCATTACGGTGTGGTTCGAGGACGATGAGCTTTCCCATGTGAGCGGCAATGTTAAGGTCAGCTCGCAGCAGGAATCGCAGCGCGAAGAGGAATATCGCACGACCACGATCCTGGTGCCGACACGCCAGGAGGAAGGGGGCCTGCTAAGCGGTTTGATGAATGCGCTCGGTTTCGGCAATGTTTCTTCCGAGGAGACACCACCAGAATCGGACTTGCTAGAAAAAGGTGAAGATACCGCCTTGCCCTCTTCCAAAGGGGATGACAGTATCGAGGCCCCGGTTCCCTCCCGTAATTTTCCCTAGAGGGAGGGGGTATCCGCCGACTTCGTTTGCCGCGTTTGGGTGGCCCGCTCCCGGCGGGCTTGTTTAGGATCGGCTAATAAGGGGCGGTAGATTTCTACCCGATCACCGGAGCGGAGCGGGCCATCCCGCTTGGCCAGCTTGCCAAAGATACCCACTTTGTTTTGGTTGAGATCAATCTCGGGGAACTGTTCCAAAATACCCGAGGCCCGCATGGCGGTTTCCAAAGTGGCGTTTTCAGGCACTGAGACCTTAAGGATGACCTGCTTGTCAGGGCGGGCATAGGCCACCTCAACGGTGATCATTTTAGCGTCGGCCATAACACTCTTTAGCCTGCTCACAAAAAGCATCCACCAGTGTCGCCGTGATTTCACTAAATATGGGACCTAGGGCCATGCTAATAAGCCGACTCGAAAATTCAAACTCCATGGCGAGTGAAATCCGGCAGCCTTCTGATTCACCAATGGAATCAAAACGCCAAAAGCCTTCAAGGTGATGGAAAGGTCCCTTCACCAGGCGCATTTCAATGATTTTGTTTTTTTGCAACCGATTATGTGTGGTAAAGGATTTATGGATAGCACCCCGGGCCAGTTCGATAGTGGCGTAGACCTCATCCTGATCCCGGCTGTGGACTTGGGTGCTGCGACACCAGGGAAGAAACTTCGGGTAGGATTCGATGTCATCTACCAGAGAGAACATCTCAGCCGGGGTATAAGGGACTAAAGCGCTGCGATTTAATGTAGTCATGAGAACATACGGTTTAGCCAGTTAAGAGCACCAATAGCATGAAGAAATATAATAATTACCGCGAAGGGGGCAACAAAACGAACCAGAGTAAGCCATAGTCGATACCATAATCCATCACCCATATCAAATTCCTCAACACTGGAACTGCGCCATAGGACCCAGCCGGCAAATATGGCAATAAATAGGCCGCCCAAGGGCAACATGATATTAGAAGTCAGGTAATCGACCAAGCCAAAAAAGGTCATGCCGAAGAGGGTGGCGTCCGACCAATGATTGAAGGAAAGAAGGCTGCCCATGCCAAGCAACCAAATCATAGTGCCTATCCACGCGGAGGCTTTGACCCGGCTCATGCCGAGATTTTCCACCAGGTAGGCGACCGCGGGTTCAACCAATGAAATCGCGGAAGTCCAGGCAGCAAAGGCGAGCAAGAGAAAGAAAAGAGCCCCAAAGAAAGAGCCGCCCGGCATGTGCCCAAAGGCCAAGGGTAAGGTTTTGAACACTAACCCCACGCTTTGATCCGGGGCGAGACCATTGGCGAAGACCAGGGGAAAAATCGCCAATCCTGCCAGCATGGCGACTAAGGTATCGGCAAAAGAGATGGAAAGGGCGGCCCAGGCGATTGAAGTCTGACGGTTGAGATATGAACCGTACACCATGATAGCCCCCATGCCCAGGCTCAAGCTAAAAAAGGCCTGCCCCATGGCAGCCAATACTCCCTTGGCAGTGAGCTGATCGAAATTAGGTTCGAACATGAACTGAAGCCCTTGGTAAAAATGCTCTCCGGTGTTGATAGCATAACCCACGAGCACCAAAAGCAGGATGAAAAGCGCCGGCATTAAGAAGCGGACCGCTTGTTCAAGACCGCTTTTAACGCCTCGGGAAACCACTACGGTGGTCATGACCATAAAGAGGGTATGCCAAGCCAACAGCCGCTCTGGATCGCTCACCAGTTGATTGAATAGGCCCTCAACATTTTCTGCTGTGGCCTGCGCAAACATCCCAGCGCCGGTGCGAAAGATGTAAGCCAGGGTCCAACCAGCGATAACACTGTAGTAGGACATGATTAAAAACCCGGCAATGACGCCGAGCCAACCCAAATATTGCCAGCTTGGACTTTTATTTTCCTCTATGGCGATAGTACGCATGGTATTAATGGGGCTTTGGCGACCTCGGCGGCCCAACATAATCTCGCCCATCATGATGGGAACGCCCATCAGAACAATACAGATAATATAAATGAGCACAAAGGCCCCGCCGCCATTTTCACCGGCCACATAGGGAAATTTCCAGATATTGCCCAGGCCCACGGCAGAACCGGTCGCGGCAAGTAGAAAAATCCAGCGGGAAGACCACTGGCCGTGAATAGAGGTACGCTGGCTTGTCATCCTTTATCCTTTCGGAGAATTCATCGGAGGCCAGATTGTGGGCGAATTTTTCTTCAGGCTCAAGGTCACAGGGGCAAGGGTTCTCATGGTTAACCTGTTATACTGATAACATGGCTAAAAGCAAAAAGAAACAGTCGGGTACTCCAAGCAATACTATTGCCCTAAACCGCAAGGCCCGCCATGACTATTTCATTGAGGAGCGTTACGAGGCGGGTCTTGTCCTGGAAGGTTGGGAGGTCAAAAGCCTACGGGCGGGGCGGGTGCAGTTGAGCGAGAGTTACTGCCTTCTCAAAGGGGGGGAGGCGTGGCTGTTCGGCGCTCACATCACCCCTTTAAACACGGTCTCGACCCATATCCGCCCTGATCCCCTTAGAACCCGAAAGTTGCTCCTCCATAGCGAAGAACTGCGTAAACTCATTGGGGCGGTGGAACGCAAGGGCTACGCTTTGGTGCCTCTGGCTTTATATTGGAAGCGGGGGCGGGTGAAATTGGAGATTGCTTTGGCCAAGGGTAAGCATAAATACGACAAGCGTGCGGTTGAAAGGGAGAAAGAGTGGTCTCGACAAAAAGAGCGGCTGCTAAAGATTCGCTAAGATAAATTCTAAGCCCCTTGGCGGGGAACTTCTGTTTTGGTTACACTGTCTCATTAAGTAAATTTCGGAAGGACCGGTTTCTGACGCAAGATAGCAGAAAGTGGGTTCTAAAAAGAATTCCTAAGGGGGCGACTTGGCTTCGACGCGGGTAGCAAAACCTGAGGAGCATGCCGAGGTGCAGTGACCTCGCTAATCACGCTGCAAAATTATAGTTGCCAACGACGACAACTACGCACTCGCTGCTTAAAACCCAGTAGGGTGCCGTCTGACTGAAGCCGTGCTTGTGCGTTCAGATTTCAGGCGTCGACTCTCACAAGATCGCGGTGAAGCTCTCCCAGGGCGGACCCGTTAAAACCTCACTGGGATCGCCGTTTGTCTTCCCTGCCCGTCGGGTAGCAGGCGGTTAAATTAATGACCGGGCTAAGCATGTAGAACCAAAGGCGGAGTGCTTGCGGACGCGGGTTCAATTCCCGCCGCCTCCACCAATTCACCATCCAGCACCATCCAAGACAGTCCATAATCCCGTGTAAATACGGGATTTTTTCGTTTATAAAGGCCGTAGTGATCCAGGACTGTCCATTGACATCCGGGGGCAAGTGGGGGCAACATTCGGGGCAAGTGAGTTGCCCCACTAAGGAGTTGCCCCCATGCCGTTGACGGATACCGCCATTCGTAATGCTAAGCCTAGCGACAAGCCCAAAAAGCTATTTGACGGCGGGGGGCTCTATCTGGAAGTGGCCCCCAGTGGGGGCAAGTGGTGGCGATTGAAATACCGTTTTGGGGGCAAGGAGAAACGGCTGTCCCTGGGCGTGTATCCCGAGGTGTCTTTAAAGGAGGCCCGCGAACGGCGCGACGAGGCACGTAAGCTGCTGGCTAATGAGATCGACCCCAGCGAGCACCGTAAGGCGAAGAAGGCCGCGAGGGAAGACCGGGCGGCAAACAGCTTTGAGGTGGTGGCGCGGGAATGGTTGGCCAAACATGCTCCCCACTGGTCGGCAAGTCATGGCGACCGGATCATCCGCCGACTGGAACGCGATATCTTCCCCTGGATCGGTGGCCGGCCCGTGGCCGATATTGCCGCCCCTGAACTCCTCGAGGTCATCCGCCGAATTGAACAGCGGGGGGCCCTGGAAACCGCCCACCGGGCACTGAGTAGTTGTGGCCAGGTATTCCGCTACGCGGTGGCCACGGGACGCGCTGAACGGGATCCTTCTGGCGATCTGCGGGGTGCCTTACCCCCGGTCAAGAGCCAACATTTCGCCGCCGCCACCGAACCGAAAGAGATTGCCGAGATACTCCGGGCCATCGACGGCTATGAAGGCACCCTCACCGTGCGTTGTGCCCTGCGCCTCGCGCCGCTGGTCTTCGTTCGCCCCGGTGAACTGCGCAAGGCCGAATGGGCTGACATCGACCTGGAGGCCGCCGAGTGGCGCTATCTCGTGACCAAGACGAATATGCCCCATATCGTGCCCCTTTCCCACCAGGCAGTGGCCCTCCTACAGGAGCTGCATCCTCTGACCGGACGCGGGCGCTACGTCTTCCCCAGCGCACGGAGCACGGCCCGACCCATGAGTGACAATGCCATTCTGGCCGCGATGCGGCGCATGGGGATTGCCAAGGAAGAGATGACGGGCCACGGTTTCCGGGCCATGGCGCGAACCATTCTTGATGAAGTCTTGGGCTTTCGGCCCGACTTCATCGAACATCAGCTTGCCCATGCCGTACGGGACCCCAATGGCCGCGCCTACAACCGGACGGCACACCTGCCGGAGCGGCGGAAGATGATGCAGGCATGGGCGGATTACCTTGACAAGCTCAAGGCGGGGGCGGAAGTGGTCCCGATTCACCAAAGCGCCTGATATGGTCTAGTCACCAATACGGCTTGTGGAGAGGCGGTAAAAGAATAGATCCGTGTTCATCTATCCCTGACTCCCCCCTGCCGTCAGCCCGGCGAGCACTTCCCGGAAGCTGTTCAGGCCCGCTTCCAGGTTCTCGATAATCTCCTCCGCCAATTCCTCGGGCTCGGGGAGGTTGTCGAGATCGGTAAGGCTTTTATCCTTGAGCCAGAACACATCCAGGCTCGTCTTGTCTCGGGCGACCAGTGCCTCATAGCTGAATTTGCGCCAGCGTCCTTCCGGATTTTTCTCCGGATGCCAGGTCTCCTTGCGTTTATGCCGGTTCGTTGGATGGTAGCAGGCAATGAATTCAGCCAGGTCCTCGTACCGCATGGGCTTCTTTTTCAGGGTATGGTAGATATTGGTCCGGTAATCGTAGACCCACACGGCCTTAGTCCAGGGATTCGGCGAGGCTTCACGGTTATCGAAGAAGATGACATTCGCCTTCACACCAGGGCGATAAAAGATGCCCGTGGGCAGCCGAAGAATGGTGTGAAAATCGGTGTTCTTTAGCAGCTTGCGGCGGATGGTCTCGCCGGCTCCCCCCTCGAACAGCACGTTGTCCGGCACCACCACGGCCGCCTTGCCGGTAGTCTTGAGCAGGGTGCGGATGTGCTGGACGAAATTGAGCTGCTTATTGGAAGTAGTGGCCCAGAAATCCTGACGATTGTAGGTCAGATCGTCGCTTTCCTGTGCCCCCTCCTCGTTGGTAAAGCTCATGGCGCTCTTTTTGCCGAAGGGGGGATTGGCGAGCACATAATCGTAAGTTCGGTGACTCGGGGCCACCAGGGCATCGTTAGGGGAGACGGTGCTCTCACCGTCGATTTCCCCGATGTTGTGGAGGAACATGTTCATCAAGCAGAGGCGGCGGGTATTGGCGACGATCTCGTTGCCATGGAAGGTCTCATGCTTGAGAAAGGTCTTCTGGGTCTTGTCGAGTGAATAGTGTTTCGGATCGGTCAGGAAATCGTAGGCGGCGAGGAAAAACCCGCCCGTGCCGCAAGCCGGATCGGCGATAGTCTTGCCCGGCTCGGGACGCACGCACTCCACCATCGCCTTAATCAAGGCGCGGGGGGTGAAATATTGGCCCGCGCCGGATTTGGTGTCCTCGGCGTTTTTCTCTAGCAAGCCTTCATAGATATCGCCCTTGATATCGGCGCCCATCATCACCCATTGGGTGCTGTCCACCATGTCGATGAGACGATAGAGCTTGGCCGGGTCTTGGATCTTGTTCTGGGCCTTGGTGAAGATTTGACCGAGCATCCCTGGTCGGGTGCCTAGCGCCCGCAGCAACTCGATATAGTGACCTTCCAGCTCCGCTCCCCGCTTGGCTTTGAGGCTCTGCCAGCTATATTCCGACGGAATACCCACCTGGCGACGATAGGGCGGCTTGCTGTATTCGTCCGCCATCTTGAGGAAGATGAGGTAAGTAAGCTGTTCCAGATAATCCCCATAACCCACGCCGTCGTCGCGCAGGGTGGTGCAAAAGCTCCAGACCTTGGAGATGATGGGGGCGGTATTCATCGATCCGTTTCACCCGCGTTGATGAGCAGGGTTCGGACGCAGGCTTCGAGTGGTGGTAAGTGCTGGGTAATGACTGTCTTCACGGTAAGCGGGTCGATCTCACCCAGGTAGTGGTGTACCAGGATGTTGCGAAAACCGCTGATCTCCCGCCAAGGGATCTCGGGGCAACTTGCTTTCTTCTCTTCCGGCAACAGCTGGGTGGCCTCGGACAAGGTTTGCAGGTTGCGTAAGGCCGCATCGTAAAGTATCTCATCTTGGGTGAGTTCACCGCGTGCCTCGATGCGGCGGATTTTGGCAATGGCATCGAGGATAGGCTTGGCATAAGGTTGCCATGACTTGGTCATAGCTCCACGGCCTCCTTCAATATCTGGTCACGAAGATGCCTGTTGAGTTCATGCTCCGGGATCACTTCCACTCGCCGCTGGAGCAACGCTTCCAGTCGCTCCGTCAAGGGCAGGCGTTGCGCGAATAGGTCATAGCCCCGGGGAAACTCCACCAGAAAGTCCACATCGCTATCGGGCTGCTCCTCGCCCCTGGCGACGGAGCCAAAAACCCGAATGTGGCGGGCGCCATACTGATCCCCCAACGTGGCGATGACCTCTTTTTTAGCACGCAGCTCATCCAATAACATGGCGGTCCCTCATTACTTCATCACCCTTTCTTTTATACCAGTTTTGATCATGATTGCCTCGTCTGAGGTACTCTCCCCGATCCCAGTTTCCCTCCTGAGGCGTCGACTTGCCGTCGGCTTGCGGGCACGCCGAGTTGGGCTTGGCATTTTTTCCTTCTCGGTGCGAATACGTTCCAGCAGCCTGGAGGCGGGTTCATCTTTGGGGTTCTGGGGAACGAGCTGGCCAGAGAAGGCTTTTTGGAGGATGGATTGGCGAAGAGTTTTTGACCTAAGTACCTAAGCAAAAGTTATGTGGTATTCTTTTCCGAAGTTGGCGAGTCTATTTTCAAGAGCTTCTTTAAGAGTGGCATAGGACTGATAAACGGAAAAAGGAAGCCAGCGATATTTGATAAAGCGCCATAGGATTTCGATCAGGTTGAGTTCAGGGCAATAGGGAGGCAGGTAGTAGAGGAAAAGCCCGGCTTTTTCCCACTCGGGGAGACGGGCTTTGAAAGCCTGGCTGGTGTGCTGAGGGGCATTATCCAGCACCACCCAAGTGGGTCGGGTGAGGGTTTGGCAAAGGGCATCGAAAGCGGCAATGACCACCTCGGTATCCACGCTGCCTTCAAAGACAAAGGGGTGCAGAAGCCCTTGGGGATGGAGAAATCCCAGGACGTTGACCCGTCGACTTTTGGCCATAGGCACTTCGATCCATTCGCCGAGCGGCTGCCAAGCATAAGGCACACACGGGGTGAGAGAAAAACCGCTGGCATCGAAAAAATACAGGTCAATGTCTCCTTGGGCGCACTGGGTCCTCAGGACTTCAATCACTTGCTTCCCCTGCTCAAAAGCGTGCGGGTCTCTTTTGTCCTTTAAAGACCGGCGAATGCGTTTCCACCGCAGCCGTGTTTTTTTTCCCCAGCCGTCGGATAGTGTCCACACTGACTTGCTTTCCCGTCTGTTTAAAAATCTCTCCGGCAATCCGTTTCGGTGCACGGGCATGGACTTTAAATAGTTGTTGCACCCATCCTTGCTCTTGGGGGGGTCAACTTCTCCGGTCGTCCGCTACGCACTTGGTCTTGTAAACCGACAATTCCCCACTGCTCCCAACGGTTAAACCAGCGCACCACCGTCTCCCGGTCCACCGCATAGGCCTGCGCAATCTCATCGATTTTAAAACCCCGATGGCTTAACAATAGCCCGTGGGCGCGCATCCGCTGCCGGGCATGGTGATGGTTTTTCACAACCTCTTCCAGCGTCCTCGTTTCTACTTCAGATAACGCGATAGCCCTCAATGCTCTCTCCTCGCCCAATCACCATCGCAATGACTAAAATTATACCCCATAATTTATGCAGTGGTACTTATCCAATTCTGCGTCGATATCCTGCATCAAGCGATCTGTCATAGAGAGCTTTTCTTCAAGGACTCGCACAACCTCGACCTGCTCGGTCAGTGAGCAATAAGGAAACGGATAGCTTTGAAGCTTTTCTCCATTGATGTTCGACTGATTCACGCCATCAGTCTTGACTGTATTCCCATACTGCTTCGCCACGTAAGAATTGAGGAAAAAATTTAGATACTGGCTGTCTACGATCGAAGCAATATGGTTCACTCGAATAAGATATCCAGCAAATAAAGCAGAGCGTTCATCACGATAGATTGCTGTCTTACCTACAAGCTCTGGGCTGTTGGTTCGGTTAAACAAAACATCACCTGACTTAAGTGAATATTTTTCGATCTCAGCTTCATCTGAAGTAAAGACCAGATCTTGCCAGTCAATCATTCCATTCTGGATATTCCCCATTCGGATCACCGGTACTGAACCGGACTCTGATGATTTTGCAGCCGTCCCGTACTCAACGCCGCATGTCATCCATCCAAGTTTCTCCCACACCCAGCATGTAGGAATACTAGGTAAAACGGACTGAACCTCATCAGGCAATTTGGCCCATTGCTTTAGGGCACGTGGCTTCCCCAACTTCTTCCCCTTTTTCCCTCCATCCTCCCACGCCTTAACAGCAGCCTTCCATTCCTCCAGCTGCTGCTGGTAGCGGGCTTCCCGCTCCTGCTGGATACGGGCAAGGAGTTGCTCGGGCGACTCTAGCTTATCCTTGTTCTCTTCACGCCATTTCGCGGTGAGCTTGCCCTCAAAGGCGTGCTTGAGCACGGCCTGGCGATAGACTTTCAGTTGCTCGCGGGCGGTTTTGAGGCTTTCGATGCCCTTGTCCAGTTCGGAGAAGAGTTCTTCGAGCTTGGCGACGATGCGGCGTTGTTCGTTGAGTGGGGGAACTGGCAGAGAAATTCTTTTCAGTTTGCTGGCATTTACGTTTGGAACGGCTATGCCAAGTCTATTTTCCGAGATAGCATTCCAATAGAGTGGCCCGTCAAGAAAATACTTAAAGAACTTTCGATCAATAAATGGCTTAAATCTGATTAGGTATGATGCAAAGACTGATCTCTCGGGCTTTTGTATTAGGTAGCTAACACCGACTGATCCAGCCCGAGAGATAACTATGTCTCCGTCTTCCAGAAGATATTTCTCTGGATCGTCAGGATTGTCAGAACAAAAAGGCACAGTTTCCCAAGTTATCTTTCTTGACGTAATGTCGGTTGTTCGTAGAAGATGTAGATTTCCTTTGTTCGAAGCCTTTGTTGTATAGCCATATTGGGGTTGGCTACAAACATCACCAAGTGTTGAATTTACCCAGTTATCAGGGATGCCACTGTCGTTGCTACCCATCACGCCACCAACTCCCGATTCAACTCCTCAATCACCTCATCCATTCTCTCCCCAAATAACTGATACATCCGCCCCATGCCACCCTGGCCATCAAAGGGCGCCCTCTCTAGATCGTCCCGTTCGAAATGAAAAGAACTGATCACATGGTCCCGGATCATCCGTAGCCAGGCCATCTGCGCCTCGTTAAATTTCTCCCCCGCGCCGCTATGGTGGTGCATGATCCAGTGCTGGAAATTGCGACGTACGGTGGCGGCGTAGGTGGAGAGAGTGGGGTCCAGTTCACAGACCCGGCGAATGAGGGCCACCAGGGCAGTGAGTTCGCTAAGGGGGTTATCGCCCTTGTAGTCATCCAGGTGGGCGTAGGCTTGCCAGATCCGTAGCGGGGCAAGCTTGGGGCGATCTTGCTTCAGCCGCTCTGCTAGAGCTTGAATCATGGCGTAGGTCACCTCGGCACGGCGAGCGGGCTGGCTGAAATAAATCGCCAGGGCCTCAATGTCGTCACGGTGTTCATGGAGGTACTGCCCAAACTCCTGAACCAACGTCTTGGCATTCTCGGCGCTGTCGCCGGCCCATTCGGCCCGAAGCAGGGTATCCAGATTGTCATGGTCGATGGTCTGCTCCTTGTCCCGGCGGATCCCCTCAATGAGCTCAATCAACGGGCCGGTGAAGACCTGGGCGGCTTGTCCCACCAATTGGTCCCGGGCCTGTTCACGCTCGCTGTCTCCCGGCTCACCGGCACCGGTCATGTCCCGGGCCTTTTCCTCGATCCGGTCCGGGTCGATGGCCTGAACGAGAGCGCTGACGATGTCGGTGAGGGTCCTGCCACCGGCAGCTTCCCGGATGCGGGCCTTATCCTTGTCATCGAGCTGTTTGTCGAGACGAGCTAGCCGGCCGGCCAGGGAGGACACCGTATCCTCATCGCGGGCCCCCATCATCACCCCCATGGCCAACTCTTTGAGGGGCACCGAAGGTTGAGTAATAAGGGGCTGGCTGGCGGTTTTCAGTGATTTCGTGACCCCGATGGCATCCACGATGACATAGTGGGTCTTGGCGCTGGGGGCCGAAGGGGTCACTTTCCTGAGGCCATCGGCGTCCAGGGTACGGGTGCCGCGTCCTTTCATCTGCTCGAAGTAGTTGCGGCTTTTCACATCGCGCATGAACAGCAAGCATTCCAGAGGCCGGACATCGGTGCCGGTGGCGATCATATCCACCGTGACCGCAATTCGAGGAGAGTAGTCGTTACGGAATTCATTGAGCACGGACTTGGGGTTTTCGCGGGCATTGTAGGTCACCTTCTTGCAGAACGGGTTGCCCTCGCCGAACTCCTCCCGAACGATCTGGATGATGTCATCGGCGTGGCTGTCGGTCTTAGCAAAAATGAGGGTCTTGGGCACCTCTTTGCGGCCGGGGAAGATTTCGGGCAGCTTTTCCTTGAAAGTGCGAATCACCGTGCGGATTTGGTCCGGGTTGACGATGTCCCGGTCCAGCTGTTGGGCCGAATAAGCCTTGTCTTCGTCCTGGATCTCCCAGCGCCGCTTGCGGGTAAGGCGCTCGCGTTTCTCCACCTGCTGATGGGCCTTGAGGGTGCCTCCCTGCCGGGTCCGCTGGGTCTCAATCACATAGATCTCATTGCCCACATTGACCCCATCGGCCACGGCCTGTTCATGGCCATATTCACTCACCACGTTCTTATGGAAGAAGCCATAGGTGCGGTGATCCGGGGTGGCAGTGAGGCCAATCAGATAGGCGTCGAAATACTCGATGACCTGCCGCCATAGGTTGTAGATGGAGCGGTGGCACTCGTCGATGATAATAAAATCGAAGAATTCCGGCGGGATTTTCCGATTACAGCATTTCCCGTTTAGGTCGACACTTTAGTCTGGAGAATAAAGAAGCCCATCGCGCCTTTGCGTATGAGGTTAGTCCCGGATGCCCACATGCCCCAAATAGGCTTTGGCCTGCTCTGGCGTAAGGGTGTGGAGGGCCTGAGCGAGGGCCTCATATAAGGCTTTTTTGGTTCGCGCTTGGGCTTTTCGGAGCCGGTGTTTCACCTGGGACCAGGCCATTTCAATGGGGTTAAGATCAGGGGAGTAGGGAGGTAAATAAAGGAGTTCAGCACCGGTTTGCTCAATGAGTTCAGCGACCCCCTCGACGTGATGGGCGGCGGCATTATCCAAAATCACACACTGGCCTGGTTTGAGTTGGGGGCACAAGAAATGCTCTAAGAAATAGAGAAAGACGGCCCCGTTTAAAGTGCCCTCAAAGCACATGGCCGTGACCAGCCCCGGGGAGGAAAGCGCCCCGAGGGTGCTAATGCGTTGCCCCCGAGAAGTGGGTTTTTCCCCATAGGCCCGCTGACCTTTGGGAGCCCAACCGTATTCTAAAGTCAGGTTTAACACCGCCCCCATTTCATCGAGAAAAATCAGCTCTTCGGGGGCATACGCGCAGAGGCGTTCTTGATGGGCGGCCCGCTGTCGTTGGACCGGCTCGCTCTCGCGCGTGGGCTCATAGAACGTCTTTTTTTTCGCGTGAGGTTCAGCCGCTTCAACGCGCGGTCCATAGCACTTCGGCTCATCGATACCCCAAAGTGGCGCTCATAGCGTTCACACAGCTGCACCAGCGTTAACTCCGGCCGCGCCTTGAGCCACGCTCGGATTTGAGCCCCCCCGGCTTCATCGACCTTCGGCTCCACCCAGCCCCCCATCGGCTCCGGAGCAATGCGCTCACGTTCCTGGTAGCGCTTCCACCACCGCTTGAAGGTCCTCACCGAAACCAAAAACCGTTTCGCCACCGCCTCCTGGCTCAGTTCTCCCTGCTCATAGCAGGTGATCAGTTTTTGACGTAAATCATTCGAGTAAGGGGCGGGCATTTTCACTTCCTCCTAGCTCACTGGGTATTCAATAGATAAAAAGCTAACCTCTCCCCCTTGTCGTGTCAACTTAAACGCGCATAGCAATAGCGGGCTAGAGCGTCGGCGGGTCACGGTGCCCTTTGAGCGGGTGGTCGCCCATACCCTCACTGAGGAAGAAAAAGAGGAATGGGAAAAGCGCGGAGGTGAAGCGCAACTCCACGTTGAGATTCCGGGGCTCATTGGCTGGTTGTTGGATATGCCGATAGAGGAAATGGAGCACGCCATCGCCCACCCACCCTCAAGCGTGATAGGCGCGAATATTGAGGCCATGCGCGACAGTAACCCGGTCGCGGATTGGGTGATGGAAAACTGTATTCCGAGCCGAGGCGAATGGACTCGAGTGGGGATAAAGCAAGAGGTTAAAGACATGGGCGGTGTTCACTACCGTATGGAAGGGAGCTACCTCTACCCGAACTACCTTCAATGGTGTCGCCAGAATGGAAGGGAGCCTTTATCCATACGGCGATTTAGAGCAAAAGTCGAGGATATGCTCAAAAATTGCTTGAGGGTTGATGTAATAAGCCTTCGTAGAGAGGAAGGTATAGGCATCCAGGGAATAAGGTTAAGGAAGCCCGAAGAGCCGGTCTATGACTGGCTCAATTTTAGTCAGATGTAGGAGGGGATGTCGGTTTAGTCGCTAATACTGCATGATGTAAATTGCTGATTATAAATATCCTATGTGGGAAATGTAGGAAATGATGGATAGTCTGACTATTTTTATTTTCGCGCTATTCCTGAGAGTGAATGCGTGGCTTTCTCGACATGTAAAGCAGCATAGTATATTTTTGATGAAATGAAAGGCCTGGCCTCTTCCTGACGTGACCCCCTTTCCCGAAGTTGAAAAATAATCCTGTGTCGATAGTCGGATTATGCTAAGGTGTATTTTAAGTGTGTACATTAATGCAGAGGTCTATCATGCTGACTCGGGTTTTTAAAAACGGCAATTCCCTGGCGGTTCGTTTGCCGGCGGAGTTCGCTTTACCAGAAGGCGAAGTCGAAATCGTTCGCCATGGCAATGAATTAATTATCCGTCCCGTCGAAAAGAATTTACTCGGCGCGTGGGAAGCCTTGTGCAGTTTCTCGGACGATTTCATGAGCGAGGGCCGGGAACAACCACCGTTACAAGAGCGGGAGACTGTCTTTGACTGAGTTGCGCTATTTGTTGGACACAGATATCTGCATTTACATCATCAATCGACAGCCTGCCGAGGTGCGTGATCGGTTTGCGCATCTCGCGCCAGGCAGCGTCGGCATCTCGGTCGTTACTTACCACGAACTCTATTTTGGCGCTCTCCAAAGCCGTCATACTGAGAAAAACCTTCAAGCATTACAGCAACTTACCCAGCGAGTGCCGGCTTTGCCCTGGTCTACTGAAGCGGCGATACAAACGGCACGGCTGCGCTTGGCGCTCAAACGCCGCGGTCAACCCATCGGCTCCTGGGATATGCAAATTGCCGGCCATGCACTGGCGCTGAACCTTGAGTTGGTCACTAACAACATACGCGAATTCGGTCGTATCGAGCATTTACGGGTAGAAACCTGGGTGAAACCCAACGCAAAAACCTCTTAGGTTCTGTTGGTAGTTGCCATAATTTGTTGATGTTATTAGCGATGAAACTTACGTGTTGATCCGAAACCGCACCGAAGCCTGACCCGGTTCTGCTTTCAGAAAACCGCAATACCGAAGCCCGACCCGTTCCAACGACCATTGATAAACCGAAACCATGGTCTGTCCCCTATGGTCCACTGACCTTGACCCCTTTATCTCTTCATTTGATGAAATGAAAGGCCTGACCCCTTCTCGCATAATTCGCAAAAACCCCCTGAACCGGACCCTTCTGCGGATTATGCGAATTCTGCGTCTAGGAATAGAGATTCCGAGGAAGCAGAGTCCCAACTGCTGGAGGCCTTGGCCGAGGCTTGCCATGGATTGCCCCTCACCCCCAGGGAAGTACGGAAGGCCTTCACTCCGGAGGACCTTGAGGATTGGCTTAACGGCAGCCTCCCCCAGGACACGTTGGTGACCTTTTCCCAAGCGCTGGTGCAACGGCGGATGATGGATGAGGGAAAACGACCGCCCTCCTATACCGAGCCTGCCATCTGTCAGAATTGCGGGCCCATCTGGCTGTGGTTCTCTGGCGAGGTGCAGGGCTGCCCCTGGTGTTGGAATCGGATTGCCCATCGACCGATACCGCGCCCTCAGCCGGTTTGCTGTGGGGACTGTGCCCATTTTCAACGGATCGACCACCCGCACATGGGGCATTGCGTCCAAGGGGAACCGGAGGGCATCGCGGGCTTGTGGGATACCGACCGGCGCCATTGCGAGCGGTATCTGCCACGGCCGGAAACCACATGACCCTCGGTAAGGAATCAGCGGTGTGGTAATCCATTATGAAATTTATTGATGTTTTTTTGGCTTGTTAATGTTTTTCCTCGATCGCGGGTCGTCCGCAGAAGCTGCTCGATAGGGCGCAATGGGGTGAGTTGGAAAGAGGTCATTTTTGTTGCCATGAAGAAAGGACCGTAATCACTATCGGCTGGGTCGGGGAGAGGCGGGATGTAAACCCCTGGAGACCTTGAGTGCTCTAGAGCGATTTTCTTACCCTTAAAAACTGCACCATCACGGCAACAAAACGATAAGGCTACAACAATACGATTTAACCCAACTGGCCGCCAGCATAATAAAGCGGCTACCGGGCTTGAGCCATCGCCAGCTAGGGAAGCAGCGAGGGGTTAGCGAGACCACCTTACGGCGGGCTAAGCGGAACATGGATAATCCAGAACATTGGGCCCTATTCTCCCCGCCAGAGGCGAAAGGTAAGGCCAGGCATTGGCCATACGTGCCCCCAGACCCAAGAATAAGCACCCCACAGGGAGCCCTCATCTGGACCTTGCTCTTTGGATGGCAGACTGTGCTAGCACCGGGGATATAGCTATGAAGGGAACGGGCAACAAGTTTATGGCAGCTTTCAGCACCTCTGGAGCCTTTGACTTGGATAGCCTATGCCAGGATGCCGTCGAGAGAACCGCTATTTACAAAGAACTCATCGACTGATTTGGATCTTTGGAGGCAGTATTCAAGGACAAGCCCCCCGAGCCCGAGCAATGTCTATTCGGCAATGATAGGGAAGCCTCAGAAGAGGCCTGTCATGAGTTTATCTGGGGCGAGGATAGGCCCGCGGTATCAAGGTACTGGGTATTGTTAAGCGGCTACCGGAGCCCTATACCCTTGAGGACATGATGTGGGAGTTCGAGTCCTGGCATGCTTTGTGGCGGTTTAGGAAGGTTGCCCGCAAGCACGCGGGAGCCCCTGGAGCGTCATCCAGGCACGCGAGGAGTACTGCCGGACGCTGGTGTTTAGCTAAAGATTATAAGGATTAAGCCGAAGGACAAGACAGAGGCAACCTGGTGCTTTCGGTGGTTGGTGGCGGAACAAAGCTTAGATGGGATGGGGATGAGGTGCTGATTACCCATGTTGAATGGCTACTTGCGTCATAACTGCGACCAAACTTTGGGATACCATGAAAAAAAGTTAAATACTTAGATATTAGGCACACGGCAGTCTGATGCAGGAGATCCAGATTAAGTCATTGGTGGAACTACAGCGAGCGGTAACTCGTTTCGATGGAACACACCTTTTTCGCGGCCAAACTAGGCATTACCTTAACGCATATGGTCAATTGAACATTCCGAGTTCGTTCGACCGGCATGGATGCATGCCGCCCCTAATGTTCAAGTGGACACACTACTCTAAGGCACTGATCCGAGCGTTTACCGGGCTGGACTACCATTCCCTGTCAATGGGAATGTCCCAAGCAGTTCTCCAGCACTATGGATGGAGATCGTTCTTTATCGACCTCACCAAATCACCACATGTTGCTTGCTGGTTTGCGGCAAATGCGTATCAAGAAAATCGGTCCGTACAATTGTGCGAGGATTTCGAGGAGAACCCTGCTCAGCTGATCCACAGGGCGGCTTCTTTCTCGGTATCGAGCGAACCTGGGCATCTATATGTCGTAGACCCAAATTATCTAATACCATTCCTAATAATTAGGGCTCCAAAGTCGCCCACGAGCGCGTGCCCAATCGTTGGAGCGTACCGGGGAGAGCCGTGAACGCATTCCATGCCTCGCAACAGGCCTGCACAAGGTCCTCATTATCCTTAAAGCACCGGTTAGCGAGGTCACGCTGGCGAAGTGGTTGCCACAGCAACTCCACGGGGTTGAGTTCCGGCGAAGCGGGCGGAAGTTTTAGCAGCGAAAGGTTGTTCCTCCCCTCGGCCGCCCGCTCACCATGCCAGCCCGCCCCATCGACCACAACGACCGCATGACGACCTTCAGCTACCCGCTCCGAAATCGCCTGCAAGGGGAGGGCCATCGCCTCGGTGTTTGCCACCGGCAACACGAGCCCCACGGCTTCATCACGGGCCGGGCACATCGCGCCAAAGACATAGGTGTAAGCGGACTGCTGTTGACGGACCACCCGCGGGCGGGTGCCACGGGGCGCCCAAAGGCGGGTGAGCGTGCCTTGCTGGCCTACCCGCATCTCATCCTGAAACCCAATATCGACCTGGGTCCGTTCCACACCCTCGGGCAGCACCGCGGCTACCTGCTCAGCGAAGTTTTTTTAAACCTCTCTTGTGCCTGGGGATTTCGCTGGGGGTGCTTGGAGCGGGCGCTGATCCAGGACAACCCGGCCCGATGCAGTACCACATACACCCCGCTAAGCGAGTACTCCACTCCAAAGTGTTCAGCAAGTAAGGCCCGGATCTCCTCTCCCCTCAGCCGTCCGCCTGAGCGCTTCGCCTGCGCTTGGGCAAGAAGCGCCTTCAATTGGGGCTCCTGCTCGGCTTTCAACCGCCGTTTTGCTCCACCACCCGGCTGCTCGGCCATTCCTTCTACACCCCCGGCCCTAAAACGCCTGAGCCATTTTAGCACCGTCTTCTCATGGACCTTGAGCATCATCCCCACTTCCCGAGGGCTTCGCCCCTCCTGAAGATGCGCCAAGGCCAACCATCGTACCCGGACCCGACCGTCCAACTCCCCTCGAGCCAATTCAGCAAAATCGTGCGCATATAATCTCTCAGGCAACTCTATCAAAGCAGGCATCGTTCTAGGTCTCCAGTTCCTCCTCCCTTTGTCCTACCACAATACCTTGTCACCACCCTCCTTGGAACTACAAAATTTAGAATTGGTATAACACCACCTGCCCTTCTTTATTGCGTGCCAGCCTTTCATCAGCAATCGCGGGCCGGGTGGTATAGCGGCGCAGGCGTTCCAGTTTACTCCGCTGGTTCATGGTGCAACGTACCCCGGCATGCAGGCTGAAACCGTGTGCGTTGACACAGCATGCAGCAACAGACTGCGGCAGCGCACTTTGTGCAGGCGCAGTTCTTAACACGACTTGGAAAGTTAACGTCATGAAAGGCATGATCGGGGGAAAATAGCTCAAGGAAATGCTCAGAGATGTGGCTACCCTTAGTAAGTGTTCCCTGCTTCATTAAAGAGGGTCTAGGCCTTACCGGGATCTGTTTTGCCGGGAGGCGGGTTTTGAACATGTGAGCCGGTATGTGACCGGTGTGTTGCTCAGTGCAAACAAAACGCTGCAAGGGATTTACACTCAGCAGGTATGGCTGGAATCTCAAGGGGTGAGTCGGCGGGCGATGCACGCGGGGGTATTTGAGGCGGGCTGGGACAGTGAAGGGTTAATGCCCCGGCATCGAGCGGTGGTGTCGGGAGCCCATCGGGGACGGGGCTTGGAAGTGATGAGCCTGGATTGGACCTATGTCCATCATGAGCGGGGACCAAAGATTTATGCTACCAAGCGTGCGTATGACTATGTGGAAGGGCGGATGAGCCGCCACCAGACGCTGGTCACCGCAGTGGTGGCCAATGCCCAGCGGGTCGATGGTGTGGCGGTCGAGGTGCAGTTTCCCCCCTATCAGGCAGAAGAGTTAGGTTATTTGAACATGACGGCTCAAGAGGACTACCCCGATTTAGAGCAGGCACGGCAGCGATTTATCGACTTGCTCCATTATCAGAAAAACCGCTTGTCCTACCGCAAGCGCACGGAAATGGCCGTAGAGATTGTGCACCAACTCGAAGGCGAAGGGCATTTTCCGCAAGCCCACTACGCGTTTGATAACGGGGTGTTATCATTCCCATTAACCCAATTCATTGAACAGCAGGGGAAGCATTGGGTGTCTGAGCTAGAAAGCTCGCGGCTCATTCAATGGCAGGGGCAGTGGCGCCGGGTCGATGAGATCGCCGCCGAGTTGCGCCAGCACCATCCCGAAAGCTTTCGTCCCTGCAAGGTGACCTCCAGGATCAACCCCGTTTTTTACTCACTGACGCCCTGCACTGGGAAGGGGGACGGGTCATTCGGGTGTGGAGCTACCGCTGGCCGGTGGAAATCTTTCATGAGTTCTGCAAACAAGCTGTGGGACTGGAAGCGGCTCAGGTGCGCAAGGAGGAAGCGGTCAAACGCCACTTCCGCTTGAGTTGCGTAGCGCAGTCGCTGCTTCAGCGCACCCCGGCAGGAGGCAGAAAATCTGAACGATTCGCCTTTGTTGAAAACCAACAGCACACCCTCGGTCAGAAGCGCTATACCCTCACCCGCCAGGCCCTCGGCCAAATGTTGCACTTCGTGCGCAGGGACTCTTTACACAAGGGCAATCTCAGGAGCAGATTCTGGAGCGACTAATGCCTGCTTAACTCTATACCTATCCCCGCATTTTGAGGTTAACCTTCCAAGTCGTGTCTTAACATCAACACCTTCTGTCCTGCCCGGGGACCGAGCGCAATCCGATAGGTACAGGCCGCCGATTGCAGCGGAGCTAAAGCAACATCCGATTCCATGTCGGCAAGGTAGGTCATGCCCTCCTCCTCAATAAGCGCGCCATGTCGAGTTAATGCTTTCATGATGCGTTGGATGATCTGGCTGAGCAACCCCTGCAGTTGTTCAGTCGTCGGTGTGTGTACAGGGCAGAATTTCGGTACGCCGTTTTGCATGCGATAGACGCCATCGAGTACCAGGCAATGCAGATGGATATTGAGATTGGCGGCCGAACCAAAGCGCTGAATAAGCGTAATCGCACCAGTTTGTGCATCACGCCGTTTTAATCCGGCCTGTTTGATCAGAAAAGTAGAGATGGCGCGCGAAATGACCTGCAATACGGGTGAGATCAGATGCGGATGGGCGGCGAATAGATAGCGCAGTGGAATTGGCAGTGAAAGCACCCATTGGCGCACGGGTACATTGGGGATGACGTGATCGACCAGGTGAGCCGCCGTTTGCGCCATGCGCCGTCCACCACACGAAGGACGGAATCCGCGCCGTTTGCAAGAAAAAGCCACCAGCTTCTTATGGGTGCAGTCGGTACAGCGCAGGCGCAGGAAGCCATACGCTAAAATGCCACACTCAAGAAATGCATCAAATTCCTCTTTGACAAAATCGGGCAGCCCCGACCCGGTCTCTGTCTCAACTTGAGCAAAGAAGGTTTCCACGTTTTCTTGCACCAACTTGTACAAAACGGTTTCTTCCGGTCGGTGCCGCTCATAGTGAATATGGTTTATTGCAGCATGCTGGACTGGCCGGCGCAGATTCTTTTCGCAAGATGAGCCGAGAGATGAAACTGTTGACATGGCCTGGCGCTTAGTAATTGCAGCCACCGTACTTCTACCGTGACCCGAAAACGCAAAAGCCCATATTCGCTGAAAATGGGGCGCAGGGCATCGACTCTATCGGCATAGCGGCCGTCGATGGGAGAAAGGGCGGTGAGTGGAGAATAATCCATATTTAACAAGTATACTGCCCTTCCTCCCCCGACTAAAGCCGGAGGAGGGGGCTCTTACGCAAGTTTCTGGGGAAAAGAGATAAAGTACGCTAGGTTTGTGCCTCCTTTTCCCGGGACGCGGCAAGTTTGCTCTCCAGGGCTAGGGCCTCGACGTGAGTAAATTCCTCTGCGTCCTCGTATGCTAAGCGGGTTGTTCCCGTAAGCCTGATCAACGCCCCGGCAATGAGGCCGCCTCCAAGACCCAGAGCGACAGTGGCGGCAATGCCCATAAGTTGAGCCATGGCTATATTGGGTACGACCATGATGGCAATCAACCCGCCCGCTAGTCCTGGCATTCCGTGTAAATTATGGACGCCGCAGGTATCGACGGTTTCAAAGCGCGATTCCAACATCGGTTGAATGAATACATAGCCGATAACACTAATCGCCCCAGCCAGCAGACCAATTCCGAAAGCCCCTGCCGGTGCCACGATATTGCATGTCGAGCCGATGGCCACACCACCCGCGAGGGCGGCGTTTGCCATATCGACCATCGACGTTTTACCCTTGTGGAACAACGTGCTTAAAAAGTAAGTACTGAGAGTGGCCCCGCATAAGGAAAGAATGGTGTTGATCACCGTCTGCGGCATTTGTTCTAAAGGGACAATCGCGGTGGCGAAACTAGGCCAGAAAAGCCACAGCACCATAGAGCCGAGCATGGTAAAACGATCTGAGGTGGCATCCGAGTTGATCGGTTGGCTGCGCTGATGAGCTGTAGTCAGGGCAATGGAGACCCCCAAGCCAAAATAAGCGCCAAAGGCGTGAATGATGATTGAACCGGCGGTATCCACGAACCCTCGGGTGATCCCCAAAGCGCCATCGAGTACCAGCCATTCATTTAACAGATACACGGGAACGAGAAGCAGCGCCAATAAAGCGTATTGAAAGACTCGCAGACGGCCGAGTACGGCACCCATGGCAATTAGTCCCGCCGCTCCTGAAAATTCAGCAAACAGCAAAACTTCAATCGAATGGGCATCGAGTGGATGGCCAAAGATGCCATAAGCACGAAACAGGATGTAGAGGGGTAGGCTGACCGCCACCACCAAGTAGGTGCCGGTGGTGGCGCCGAAGCCGTATCTTCGGACGAACACCATAAGAAAACCGAAGCCTACCAGTAACATCGCCAAGATGTGGATCGCAAAATTATACTGGGCGACTTCCTGGAGTTCCCGGAGTCCTGGAGCAAATGCAGCCTCGCTTGCCCGCGCGCTAGAAAAAAACAGAGAAAAAGCGATTACCCCAAGCAGTGCAAAGCAAAAACGTTTTTTCATTGGTTTTTCTCCTTTTGAGTTATTTACCTAGCCCAACCGCCCAGGTTGAGATGCCTGTCGGTATTTATAGCCATTTCTCGGTTAGTGGCCTGCAGCCTGCGTGGATGGACCAGCCAAGGTGCGCTGCGAATACTTCCTCTGGACACTCAGCGGTGACCTCCTGTCGCCACCGGTGGCTTTGGTCCGATTTCCCTCAGGTCTTATAGGCCACTAGGTGAGGATGGCTGTAAAACAAAGGCGACCAGGTATGCGTTTTCTATTTTCCTTTAAGGATCAAAATGTTAAAGAGCAGGGAATTTCCTCCTGAGCGGTAAAGTGTGAACCTCAATGCCCTGCAATACAATAGGCGGTAGTGCTGCAGAATGAGTGAGAATAGGGTATGGTGATACTCTTTTTGGCAAAGGTGATTTATCATGAAATGTCAGGCGTGCGGTTCTGCTCATACTGTGAAGAATGGAAGTAATGCGGTAGGTACACCGAAATTCATGTGCCGGTCTTGTGGTAGGCAATTTGTTGAGCACCCGAAGAAGGGCCCCATACCTCAAGAGACGAAAGAATTGATTGATAAATTGTTGCTAGAGCGGATTTCACTGGCGGGTATTGCTCGTGTAACGGGTGTTTCAGAGCGTTGGTTGCAGGATTATGTAAATGATAAATACCCACACGTGCCCCGAGAGGTGGCTGTAAAAAAAGTCCAAAAGGTCGCTTAACCATCGAATGTGATGAGCTTTGGTCGTTTGTCGGAAAAAAGGGTAACAAACACTGGGTTTGGCTAGCGATAGAGACTGACAGTAAGGCAATCGTCGGCCTCTACATAGGGGATCGGAGTCGTGAGAGTGCGGAAGGTTTATGGAATTCTTTACCTGCCGTTTATCGGCAGTGTGCGGTCAGTTATACGGATTTTTGGGAAGCTTATGAAGCCATTTTTCCTGCAAAGCGTCATTTCCCAGTAGGTAAAGAAACGGGAAAAACCAGTCACATTGAACGGTTTAATTGCACCTTGAGACAACGCGTTTCTCGCCTGGTAAGAAAGGCACTTTCCTTCTCCAAAAAACTGGAAAATCATATCGGTGCCATTTGGTATTTTGTTCATTACTATAATGCCGTTATTCAGGTTGAAGCGGCATTATGATGGCTCACTCACATTTCTGGACTACCAAAAATTCCAACTCCTCCGACTTTGGCGGCATCTCCAGTCTATATCCAGCCTGCACCCGCCTACCCTCTCTTCTTGGTAGAGTGGCGAAAGCGGCGAAGAGGGAAAAACCTTCAAAATAACCCCAGAAGCCCTCCTCACAGGCCCCGAGAGGTTACTGCTGAGGATGAATCAGGTGTTCAAGCGGCCATTGCCGAGGCAAAAGCTGAGCGGGCCGCCATTATGGAATTCGAGGGGGGACTCCCCCTCTATGAGGTAGAACAACAGGCTCGGATGCAGGCCTACGACTACCTGTTGGACGAGGGTGAAGGGGGATGCGTGACGGTGGCTGGCTTATAATGACCTCGCACAAGCCAGACGAGCCATAGAGCAAACCTATGGCCGGGACCGGGTACTGGCTGTGGAGTTTCACAAGCCCAGGGGCCGCCAACCAGGAGAGAGACTCTCCATGCGGACTGAATCCACAGAGAGAGGTACCGAGGAGGGATCGCCTCCCCCGGGAGATCTACCTAGGCATGGTACCCAGGGGGAATAGGAAGATTCCCGCTTCTGGTTGTGCCCACCCGAGGTGAATTACTGCCACCCGATAGAAGAGGCAGGCACCGATACTGCTCCTCTAAGAGGATTCCTCACTTGTAGAGGTGCAACTATTTTACTTGATTGAGTTCGTATGTCCGGAATAGTCTAGCTATTTCAATCTTAATTCTCACTGTCAGTGGCAACCATCACCACTCTTTCAAAAAAGTATGGGTTTCTTTCCAATTTCGTTCAAATCCTTACGGACAAATACCTAAAGCAAAGAATCAATGCAGAAGAAAGGGACATTAACCGTCCCCCACTTCTTTTTTTGTTTAATCGGATAGGACAAAAAGCATTCTGCACCTCGTGCCCATCCCTACCTATTAACTGGTATTGAAATGATAGTGGTACCAAAACGTACCTGCTTTTTTCGCTTTCCAGCGGTAAGTAAAACCCTTGCCTGCTTTGATATTTTTATGTACAGACAAGAGCCTTTTTGCCGTTCCTGATAGGGCCTCATTGGGCCCATTATCCGTTTGATGGATACCATGCCACCGGATGGCATAGTTAAAAGGGCTGTTGTTTTTTATATGAACAATGACTTTATCGCCTTTACTAACCTGGATAAACGAGCTCTGAAACTGCCGCTCGGAAGAAGACTTGCTTACTTCAGTGATGGGAAGATCAAACTCCCACTCTTTCGCTAAAATTGGCTGGGAAAGCAGGAGCATTCCTAGCAAAAACAAGACAGACCTATCCAGGAATCGGCGTCTAGGCTGCAGGATATTATTTATAAAATTCATAGGATTACCTCTTCTTTATGTTTCGTCACAATTACTCAAACCCTATTTCATAAACATGGAAACTAGGTCAAAAACTCACCGATCTGAAGCCCCGTTTAGGTGGCTTAATGACTGGTGCAAATAAGTGTTTGATTGATGGCAAGCAAGAGATGCGCTTACAGCGCACGCAATCAGCTAGTCAATCACGGTGAGGCCTCTTCACACAGAGGGGTAAGCTTCAGATCACTATTTTGCATTTTTAGGCGTTAGCCCTGGGGATGCGGGCTAAGAAAATGCAGGTGGACTTTTTATTTTATTCTTTTACTCATTGGGATCCTATACAGGAATACCCTGGGTCCAGCCGCATTCGCATAGGCGGCACCTGGGAATAGGGGCGAATACGAAACGGGGACGTTCACGTGCGTGGGGAGGGGGCATTACAGATATCCGAAAGATCCCTCTCTAAGACAATTCTGTACACTTCTTAAAGAAGCTGTCCTCTATTTTTCCGGATCCAGGGGAATAGCCAGTTCCATTCCTGCTCTTAGCCGGTCAGGATCATTAATTATGTCCCGGTTGGCCTCATAAAATGATTCGCCTTGGAGTGTGATCGCCATAAGCGCGCTCTGCAATCCGGGACAGGGTATCGCCGGGCTGGATGGCCACGATCCATGGGGGCCATAAACAAGAAACTTTTCGGCCATCGTACAACACATATCTTAGCAGAGGGGCGAAAGGGGCGAATTAGGCGAAAACCCTTAGGGGGCGCGGGGCTTTCCGCAGGGCGAACATCGGGCGAACGGGGGCGAATTTTAGTGGCTTTCGTAGCGTCTCCTGCCGAATAGGGTACAGATAGGGCTGGTTTCGACCTCACCGACCGCGTTTTGGCCCTTCCCATCCTGCAGCCCGTCATCGAAGCGCTGAAAATCACCCCGGAAGAATGGCAAGCGCTCGCGTCATTAAAGTTACCTGGGAACGTGACGAAAGAAGGCTATATGCAGTTTTTGATTACCTTGAGAAATGTCGTGTCCACCGCACAACTTTCTACTTAAGCGTCCTCTCAACTCCTGAATTCAAGCGGATGATGAAACAAGCCTTTGGAAACGCTCACGTTTATAAATTCAGCGCTAAATACATTCAGCATTATCGCCATCGCCGGGCGGCCCTGCACCTTTTACAACTGTTCGGGCAAATTCGGCGTGCTGGAGCGCAAGGTGAGCATCGTTGTCAATCTACCGGCTCAGTACGGCAAGAATGCCCCCAAGCCGGGCATCGGTGCAGTCCTAAAAAAACCACAAAGGAAACATCGTCACCAAATACGCCTTATGCTTCTAAAGCTGTTGAAAAAGCGCTGCTCGTTCTTCGCTCTGCTTTTTGCGTCCGGTGATGTGAAGCGTTAGAGCTAGAGACGCATGGACTATCTGACACTATTTAGAATGCCGACGCCGATGAAAATCACCGGTCGGTCATCAAGCATTACCAATTCATTCGTTAATGCCATTATCCCGGTTGTCCAGCCTACAGCCGCGGAAGTGAAGGAAGCCCTTGATGTCCTTGGAATGGCACACGACACCTATGGATGTGCGTTCTGCGGAGACACAGCAACGGAATGGGATCACTTACGCCCACTTGTTAAAGGCAAAAAGCCCACTGGTTACATTTCAGAAATCCACAATTTGGTGCCCGCCTGCGGCAAATGCAACCAATCCAAGGGGAATAAAGAATGGGAATCTTGGATGCGAAGCTCAGCTAGGCTTTCGCCGAAAACGCGTGGGGTTGCCGATCTTGAGGAAAGGATCGAGAAGTTGCGGGCCTATGAACTCTGGGGCTCACCAACCCAATTGGACTTCGTGCAAATCGTTGGGTCGGATGTTTGGGCTGAACATTGGAAAAACTGGCAAGCGATCATAGAGCTTATGAAGGAAGCACAAGTTCTGGCTCAGAAAATCAACCGTACTGTCGCAAAGGCCCATTACAGGCGCTCTAATACGTCGATCCAGCCGACGTTCTCGGCTGAGCTCAGAGGTCATATTGCCAAAGGCAAATGTCATGGCAAAGAAATATAATTTAAGCAATTACAACCCAGAAGACCTGTTGCAATCTGGTCATCATCATTTGTGGTCTGCTTCACTACTATTTAGCTCCCACCCATTTCTTTTTGATTCTGCCGGCTATTTAGCACATATGGCGTTAGAGCTTGTATTGAAATCATGGTTACTTCACGAGAACTCTCAATTTGTAGCCATCCATTCGTTACCTAGTTTAATTAAAGAAATTCAAAAAACCGACACTGACTTCTCATTAAGCGAGAGAGAACAGCAAACTCTGGAGTATTTATCTAATTTCGTTGAGCTAAGGTATCCCAGCAAAAACTATCCAATTGAAATTGGTAGCGAAGATATTGAGCAAATTTATGAGTTAGCTGACAAAATTTGGCAACATCTTCCTGAAACTCTAGTTCGGTCATACGAAAACATTTCTGAAGGCAAAAAAGGCAATAGAATCTTAATGAAACGTCCCTCAGATATCCCGAGAGACCTCGAGTTAGAAACAGGAATTAAAGAATAATGAAAACGCAATATAATGCAATTCACCGGACGAGTTTTCCGCGGCGCCGCCCCGCTCTGCCGCTCCAAATTTGCCGGTGATTGTGAGCGTTATGTGGCATTGGCTCGCAGGAGCAAGACCTGAGCAAAGAAAAACCATGGACCCAAAATCAATTCTGACCCTGCCTAAGGAACATAGACGAACTTTTGTCGTTCTGTTGATCGTATTATTTCTGCTTGCTCTGGTTCTAGATTGGAAGCTTAGTAGTTTATCGCTCCTTGACGCGGCTCTTAGTTACGTTCGAGCAATCGCTGCGGCAATTCTTACGTCCTTGTTCCTGCTATGGGTTATTACGTCATTCATTCCGCGCTACAGAACTAGCGGCGGATTGACAGAAATTGAAGCTGGAAAGATCACTAGGGAATTTGACGAACTTTTACAATCCGCCAATAGATGGCGTTACAAGGGGAATTTCGGTCGGTACATGCGTGGCAAGGTTCTGCCAACCCTTGCGGGGCGACAGAATTGCTGAGGTATCCTGAGAAAAATGGACACTCCTGATCGGTTAAACTGAGCTGATTGAGGAGGAAGGAAATGGAACCTAAACAGAGCTATACCCCCGAGTTTCGGGCTGAGGCAGTGAAGTTAATTTTGGAGCAGGAGTTATCCTTGACAGAAGCGGCCCATCGGTGAGCGATTCCCAAGGGGACGTTGGCCACCTGGGTCAACAAAGCCAAAGGAGGAAAGGTGCCGAGGGGGCCAGGAGTTCGGAGTGTGGCGGAGTTAGAGGCGGAAATCCGGCGACTGCGTCAGGAATTGGCGGAGACTCAGCGGGAGCGGGAGAGAGTAAAAAAAGCGGCGGCGTACTTTGCCAAGGAGTCGCTGCAAGGTACGCGTTCATGAAGCGGTGGCGGCTCGAGTATCCAGTGCAAGTCATGGCGCGGGTTCTGGAGGTTTCCTGCAGTGGATTTTATGCATGGCTGAGCCGCCCGCCCGCTAAGCGAGCCTGTGAGGACGAGCGACTGAAGGTCGCTCTGCGCGCGGGCGATTGCAAAACCCGAGGGACCTATGGGGCGAAGCGCTGACAACGGGAGCTCAAGGCCGAAGGGTTCGAGGTCGGTCGTGACCGGATTGCTCGGCTGCGTCGAGCGATGGGGAGGGTCTGCAAACAAAAGCGCAAATTCAAGGCAACCACGCCGTCGAATCACGACTTGCCGGTGGCGGAAAATCGGTTGGATCAACCGTTCGAGGCCCAGGCGCCCAATGAAGTCTGGCATGCCGACATCACTTATATTCCCACCGGAGAAGGTGGGCTCTATTTAGCGGGGGTCAAGGATCAATTCACCTGCGAGATCGTCGGTTATGCCTTGGGAGAACGCATGCCCCAAGCGCTTGTGGGACAAGCCCTATGGCAGGCGATCGGCTACCAGCGCCCCAAACCCGGTCTGATTCACCACTCCGATCGCGGCAGCCAATACTGTGCTCAGGACTACCAGCGCCTATTGGAACAACACGGCCTCATCGCTTCTATGTCCCGGAGAGGAAACTGTGACGACAACGCACCAGTAGAAAGCTTCTGGGGCAGTTTAAAAAATGAGTGGGTCTATCACCACCGTTATGACACCCGGGCTGAGGCGCAGGCCTCCATTCGGGAGACCATTGAAATCTTTTATAATCGCCAACGGCGCCACTCGCGCCTTGGCTACCTGGCCCCAGCGGTGTTTGCTCAAAACTTCCGCAAACTACAGGGGGTTGTTTGAAAAAAAGAGTGTCCACTATTGCCAGGACACCTCAGTAAGCACAGCAGATTGTCTAGTTTGGCATAAGGATAAAGAGTCAGCTTTTGAATTATCAAAAAAATTGGTAATCCCCACCTTCCTTAAGAAAATTCATCAGGTAGTTGGGAAGGGAAGGGGAAAAACCCGCTGCTTCCAAAATCAGCCCAGAGAATTAGGAACACTCAGGATAGTCTCCTGTTCTAATAACCATTGATGATACTAACGTACTTCGTTAGTATCATTACCCATGATTAGGACGTTCGCCAATAAAGAAACGGCTGCTGTCTTCGCTAACCAGCGAGTACGCCGGTTACCGCCAGAGATACTGCAATCGGCGCGGCGCAAATTGGCGCAACTCAACCGAGTAAAAGACGTTAGCGAGCTGCGGATTCCAAGCGGCAATCGGCTGGAAAAACTCTCCGGCGACCGTGCAGGGGCTTGGAGTATTCGTATTAACGATCAATGGCGGATATGTTTTCGGTTTGAGAGTGGCGACGCCTATGAGGTCGAAATTGTGGATTATCATTGATGGAGAGAAGCGATGAGCATTCGTACTGAAGATCTCGCCACCATGGATTTCTCTGATGTGGCTACCGGCGAGAAGCTACCTCCTATCCATCCAGGTGAAATCCTTCTGGAAGAGTTTTTAAAGCCGATGGGCATTACTCAGTATCGATTAGCCAAGGAAATCGGCGTACCGCAGCGCCGTATTGGCGAAATCGTTGCCGGCAAACGTGCCATCACTGCAGACACGGGGCTGCGCTTGTCCCGGTTTTTCGGCCTGAACGATAGCTTTTGGGTAGGACTTCAAACCGATTATGATGTGGAAATGGCCCGTGACAAGCTCGCGGACACGTTGGTAGCCATCCAGCCGTGGAAAGAAAATCATCAGACCTTCTCATAGAGAAGGTACCCGCTGCTGTCTGGCTGGAACTACCCTATGCCGGCAACGCAAACCTCACCTCTCGGTATCAGTCCCTGCAGGTTCTTGGAAAAGAAGTCCCATTCCATGGCTCGGGCAAGGCCTGCGCCCGTGCGGCTAGCGACCAGTATTAAGAGAATTATTCGCTAAGTATCTATGTATGTATCCTGAGAGTAAATACCTCATTCCTCCAACTTAGCCTAAGCAATTAAATAGCGGAACGCGGAATTGAACTGATAACGCTACTTGGAAGGGGGTATTTTTGGGGGTATATGAAGAAATATTTAATTATTTATATTTATTTTTCATATCTATAAATAGTTATTGCGGTAGACGCCGCCTCCACCAATTCACCATCCAGCACCATCCAAGACCGTCCATAATCCCGTGTCAATACGGGATTTTTTCGTTTGTTCCTCGCCTCCGCCGCCAGCGGAAGCTCGTTGAGTTCGGCCCGTGCCCCGTCGAAAACGAATCAGGTAGTTGGGAAGGGAAGGGGAAAAACCCGCTGCTTCCAAAATCAGCCCAGAGAATTAGGAACACTCAGGATAGTCTCCTGTTCTAATAACCATTGATGATACTAACGTCCTTCGTTAGTCTCATTACCCATGATTCAATACTTCGGACAGTTTTGGGCGAGCTTGCTACCAATAATCAGAGACTTACCGAATTAAATGTAACTTAAGGAGAGTCCTAACTTGCATTTTATTCGTCTGGGAATGGCAACTCATTGATCATTCTGAGTAAAAACTGTCCGAACCCTTGATGATTAGGACGTTCGCCAATAAAGAAACGGCGGTTGTCTTCGCTAACCAGCGAGTACGCCGGTTAGCGCCAGAGATACCGCAATCGGCGCGGCGCAAATTGGCGCAACTCAACCGACATGTCATCGAGATAGAAGCGCCATTCCCGCATCGGTGCATCAGACATAGACCCGTTCCTTTTCGATATAGGGGCGCAGGGCCTTTTCAGTGACCAGATCCACTGGACAGCCCAGCAGGTCTTCCGGATAGAACTGTACCCCGAAATAGCGCTTTGAGGTAGCTGGGCCGTCGAAGGCGACCAGAATATCCACATCGCTGTCGGCCTCCGCCGTATCCCGCGCCGTCGAGCCGAACAAGGGCAGGTGGGTGACGCCAAAGCGGGCCTGCAGCTCCGGCTTGCTTTGGGCCAGCAATTCAAGGGCGCGTTGTCGTTTCATGGCAGCCTCTGTGTCCCACTATCAATTACGACTCTACTTGATAGTAGCTGTTCCTGCTGTCGCTTGTGCTTTGCATTATGAGAAGCGAGTTTATCGGGAGGAGTGAGGATCATGAGCCGATGGCTGGAGCTAGAGATTAAGGAGAGCGCCGAGAAATTAAAAGCACTACTTCTCAAGTATAAGACCGTGCATCAAATGGTACGTTACCGGCTCAAAGCCAAGCTCAAAGTGGCGCGTCCGAGTCACCTTACTATGGGGCTACAACTGCTTAAAACTGTCTAAAGTATTGTTTAACTATGCGCTGCCCTAAATCGAGGCAGTACAGCGGGTTAAATAGTTGGAGAGGGAAGGGGGCGTTGAAGGGCGCATAGCGCCCTCCACGCTTCCAAATCAGTACAGATAGATAATAAACTTCCCAGCCTTTTCTAGCTTTCAACAAAGCCTTCTTCCCTTTCCCAGAAACGCAAATTTCTACATGTTTTAACGAAACTACTAACGGATTCTTCATCTTTAAGCAGCAAACATCCCGGGTCAAGTTTCTGAGCAACACCGGTAGCTTCTAAAAGTGGTTCTGCCCCTTTGACAAAGCCGATAAATTTGCAATGGGCAAAGGCATCATTGACAAAGTCTTTTGCAGGGGGTAATTTAACGAGGTTTTTTGCACCCTCCTCAGAAGTCAAAATAACCACCGCATCATAGAGTACAGAGGGACCGCCATCAACTTTTTGGGCGGCGCTGATTTTGGTATTGCGATTGTCCGTCACGCCACCCACCTGAGGGGCAATAACTTCAATTAGAGCGCCTTCTGATTTTGCTATATTTTCCAAGGCAGAGTAGATATCTGCATCAGCACCGTCCGTCATTAGAATGCCGATTTTACGTCCTTTGAAGGTGTCCGGACCATTTTTAAGAATACTAAGCTTCTCCGATGCCTTTAAGTCCCTGCGGGTGGGTTTGGCAGCTTGGGCCGGCTGGGGAAGCGCCTCGAGACCTAGGCCCCGGGCGACTGCCTTGGCTAAATCATCATCAATATTAAGCAAGTGAGATACTATGCGTTCACGAATATCTTTTCGCTCCACCTTGCTGAGTTCAAATATGAGTGCGTTACTCATGTGTTTTTGCTCTATGGGTGTTTGGCTGATATAAAACTGCCGCGCTTGGCTGTAATGATCGGCAAAAGTTTCTGAGCGGATTCTTGCTTTCTGGCCGCTTAGGGGGGCGGCATAGCTGGTGAAGCCTTTAGCTGGGTTTTCTCTCGGCCCGCCTTTTTCTCCCCAACTATTGGGTTCGTAGTTGGCCCTACCCTTGGGGTTGTGCATCGCCATGTGACCATCTTGTTGGAAATGATGCATCGGGCATTTGGGGGCGTTGATGGGAATGTGAGTAAAATTGGGACTGCCTAAGCGTTTGAGTTGCGTGTCCAAGTAGGAAAAATTGCGCCCTTGAAGTAACGGATCATCTGAGTGATCAATACCGGGAACAATATTCTGTGTGCAAAACGCAACCTGTTCGGTTTCGGCAAAAAAATTATCCACTACCCGGTCTAACACCAACCGTCCCACAATCTTTACCGGAATTTCCTCTTCTGGAATAATTTTGGTGGCATCAAGCACATCAAAATCAAATTTTTCAGCAAATTCTTCATCAAAAACTTGCAGTCCCAATTCCCACTCCGGGTAGTCGCCCATAGTAATTGCGTCCCATAAGTCGCGGCGATGGAAATCTGGATCAGCACCATTAATCTTTAAAGCCTCATTCCACATGACCGACTGCAGGCCTTGCTTGGGTTTCCAATGAAATTTAACGAAGGTCGATTTGCCCTCGCTATTGATAAGCCGGAAGGTGTGAACGCCAAAGCCCTCCATAAAGCGGAAAGAACGCGGAATGGCCCGATCGGACATGATCCACATAATCATGTGCATGCTCTCGGGCGTGAGTGAGACAAAATCCCAAAAGTTGTCATGGGCGGTTTGTGCTTGAGGGAAACCGCGGTCAGGCTCTTGTTTGGCGGCATGGATTAAGTCCGGGAATTTAATGGCATCCTGAATGAAAAAGACTGGAATATTGTTGGCTACAAGATCCCAGTTACCCTCCTTAGTGTAGAATTTAACGGCAAAACCCCGTACATCACGGGGCAAATCTGCCGAACCTTTGTTGCCTGCGACGGTAGAAAAGCGCGCAAAAACAGGCGTTTTTTCTCCTGCTCTTTGGAAAATATCGGCGCGAGTTAAATCGTTTAGATTTTCATAAGTTTCAAAATAACCATGGGCGCCATAGCCTCGGGCATGGACTACCCGCTCCGGAATACGTTCATGATCAAAATGAAAGATTTTTTCACGCATGATATGGTCTTCGAGTAAAGTCGGACCACGAGTCCCCACGCGCAAAGAATTTTGGTCATCTGCAACAGGAAGCCCCTGTTGGGTAGTTAAGGTTTCACTGTCACTGCTGGTGTGTTGATGAAGTTCGCCGCCTTGGCCAATCGCGGCATCTTTTTTGGAAGAGTGGGTCATGATTGTTCCCTCATAAGCCGGAGGTTGAATGTTTGTACGGCGTACAACGCAGCAGGTCGCAGTTTTTCTTGATAGAAAAATAACGACTTAAAAGCATCATTGAAACTCAAACCTAATCTTTGTGGCTAAGGCCCGGATAAAATAAAGATAAGTTCTGGTTTTGTGAGAGATGTTGGATGAAATCAGATGATTATGGTTGAACTGCCATAGCTTTAATAGCTTTATTGGAGCCGTCTGATAGAGGAGTATAGTTGAGCAATAGGAAATATAAATATTCTTTTAAATTCTTGCTCGCTTGTCAGCATGTTTGACACGATATTCACTTTCTTCTACTTTTCTCTTGTAAGAGTAAAGAGTGTTTCCTTTTCCTATACTCCAAGGAGTAGCGTCATGGCTCCGACCCTAGACGATATCGAACCGCCTCGGCCGAACTTCCTGCGTCTGCTGCTGTCGGCGGCAACCACTGGCACCGTGGCCAACCTCGCTGTTACCGGCACTCTCGGACTGCTCGCGCGGCAGGAGGGCCAGGACCCGCTCCAGCCAGTCAATGCAACGAGTCACTGGCTCCATGGGCCGCAGGCGGGTTGGAGTGGGCGGGTTGATCTCAAGCACACTGGCGTTGGCTATGCGACCAACCATGCTGCGGCGGTGTTCTGGGCTCTGCCTTTCACCTGGTGGCTTGCCCGCCGCCCGCGCCGCAGTGGTACAGAGATTGCCGCTGGCGCCGCTACAACCGCCGCCATCGCCGCTGCCGTTGACTATGGCCTCATCCCCCGCCGCCTCACTCCAGGCTGGGAGCACGCAGTCTCACCCCGCTCGGTTGCTACTGCCTTCGGCGCCCTCGCCCTTGGTCTTGCCGCCGGCGCCCTCGTCGACCGCGCCCTCCGCAGGGACTGACGTCGGTCTCAATGCGGCTAGAGCGCCGCCGCCACTGGCCCGGAAAAGGGAACTGATCCCTTTTCTTAACTAGCAGTTTTCAGCCAATCAAACATCGTTTCTCTTGATCGTCTGGCAGCTGCTTCTATCTGTTAGATAAAGCCCCTAGAGTTTTACAGCAGGCAATGGGTCTGGAGCTGTTGGTGTTGGCCCCTATAGTTGGATAGGCAACGGTTGGGTGACTTGAATGCCTTGGGGGGAGACCTGGCAGGCGTAGGCGAGCATTTCCACTCCTTGTTCGGCTGCAGACCGAAGTTTGGCGCCATAGGTGGGATCGATGTCATCGGCGGGGGTAAAGTATTGGCAATCCTCCCGCTGTACGAGATAAAACATGACCGCGCGCTGGTTGGGAAGGCGAACGGTAGCGATTAGGTCATCCAAGTGTTTAGCGCCACGGGTGGTGACGGCATCGGGGAAGCAGGCCGCCGGTCCTTCTCTGAGGGTGACGCTTTTGACTTCCACATAGCAGCATCGCTGGGTAGCCGGGTCTTCCAAGAGGAGGTCGATCCGGGAATTTTGGCTATAGCGGATTTCCTGTCGGACTTTCCCATAGCCTAAGAGTTGGGCTATGGATCCTGCGGTAATGGCTTCTTTTGCCAAGGTATTGGCGCGGCCGGTATGTACCCCCACCAAACTGGTGTGAGCATTCACCAACTCCAAAGTGTAGGCTAGTTTGCGCCGGGGATTGGTCGACTGAGAAACATAGACGCCAAGCCCCGGTTCGACTAATCCCCGCATGGAGCCCGTATTGGGGCAGTGGGCGGTGATCTGTTCGCCGCTCTTAAGCTCCACTTCAGCGAAAAATCGCTGATAGCGCCGGCGCAATATACCGGGAAGTAACTTTTGGTCGAAATTCATGGGGCAAGGCTAAGGGGTGCCGCGAGTAGGGTCAAGGGGAAAATTAAAGCTTCAGCGATGAACTTGGACAGCTTCTATTAATAACTATTTTGAAGGAAATAAACAGGATCCGGTTCCCATCTCATGGGCGAGCCGTGATAACGCCGGTATAATCATTTAATAATTGTCTCCAGTAGAAAATGAATGGTTAGAGATTAAACGTGGCGAAATATAAAGAGACTCTCAATCTCCCCAAGACCGCTTTTCCCATGAAAGCCAACTTAGCCAAGCGCGAACCCGAGCTTCTTAAGCGCTGGCAAGAAATGGATCTTTACGGGAAGCTGCGGGAAGCAGCACGGGGCCGGCCCCGCTTCATCCTCCATGACGGTCCTCCCTATGCCAATGGCGCTATTCATATTGGCCATGCCGTCAACAAAATATTGAAAGATATTATAGTAAAATCAAAGACCTTGAGTGGATTTGAGGCCCCCTATGTGCCCGGTTGGGATTGCCATGGCCTGCCTATTGAATTGAACGTGGAGAAAAAGGTCGGTAAACCTGGACTGAAAATTGATGCGGCAGGTTTCCGCCAAGCCTGTCGGGATTATGCCCGGGAGCAGGTCAATACGCAGCGTCAGGATTTCGAGCGCCTGGGGGGGTTGGGTGATTGGCGCCATCCCTATCTCACTATGAATTACCGATTTGAGGCCGATATTATCCGCGCTTTAGGAAAGATCATTGAGAAAGGGCATCTCCATAAGGGCGTGAAACCGGTCCACTGGTGCGTGGATTGTGGCTCCGCCCTGGCAGAGGCGGAAGTCGAGTATCAAGAGAAAACTTCGCCGGCGATTGATGTCCGTTTCCCGGTGGCGGATGAGGCGGAGTTGCTTTCCCGCTGCGAAGTAGAAAATCCAGGCGCCGGGCCTATGAGTGTGGTGATTTGGACCACCACCCCTTGGACACTACCGGCCAATCAGGCCGTCGCCTTACATCCCGCTTTGAAATATGTTTTGGTGGAGTGCGATACCGGTCAGGGCCAGGAACGTTTGCTTCTGGCTGAAGGGTTATACCGGGAGGTATTGGCCCGTTATGGCGTAGAGTCCTCGGTAATTTTAGCCACTTGCCAGGGGGATGATCTGGAAGGGTTGAAATTGCAACATCCGTTTTATGAGCGGACGGTACCGGTTATTCTGGGGGAACATGTCAATTTGGAAGCCGGTACGGGGGCTGTTCATACGGCGCCCGGCCATGGTCAGGACGACTACGTAGTAGGCAGCCGTTACCGCTTGCCCATAGACAATCCAGTGGGAGGGGATGGCCGCTTTTTGCCCGAGACTCCCTTGTTTGCGGGTGAACCGGTACTTAAGGCTAACGATCATATCATTCAAGTGCTCAAGGAAGGAGGGGCCCTGCTCTGTGAGCAGCGTCTTCAGCATAGCTATCCCCATTGCTGGCGCCACAAAACCCCTATCATTTTTCGGGCAACGCCCCAGTGGTTCATCAGTATGGATCGGCAAGGTTTGCGTAGCGCGGCCCTTGAGGAAATCAAAAAAACCCGCTGGCTTCCTGGTTGGGGGCAGCAACGGATTGAGGGTATGGTGGAAAATCGGCCAGACTGGTGTATTTCCCGCCAGCGGGCTTGGGGAACTCCTATCCCTTTGTTTGTCCACTGCCAAAGCGGTGAGTTGCACCCCGAGACCCCCCGTCTTATAGAAGAAGTGGCTCGGCGGGTAGAAGAGAAGGGAGTGGATGCCTGGTTTGAGCTGGAGCCGAGCGAGCTGCTGGGCAGCAAGGCCTCGGAGTATGAGAAGGTCGGCGACACCCTGGATGTTTGGTTTGATTCCGGAGTGACTCATGCCTGCGTCCTGGCGGCAAGAGCGGAGCTAGGTCTGCCGGCGGATCTCTATCTGGAGGGCTCGGATCAGCACCGGGGCTGGTTCCAGTCGTCCCTGTTGACCGCGGTGGCGATGCGGGGTGCAGCGCCCTACCGGACGGTGTTGACCCACGGTTTTACCGTGGATGCCGAGGGCAGGAAGATGTCTAAGTCCCGGGGCAATGTGGTGGTTCCGCAGCAAGTAATGGGGAGTCTGGGCGCGGACATCCTCCGCCTGTGGGTGGCGGCTACCGACTATCGGGGCGAGATGAGCGTCTCGGATGAAATCTTAAAGCGCATTGCCGATTCTTATCGCCGCATGCGTAATACTGCCCGTTATCTATTGGCTAACTTGAATGGCTTTGATCCTGCCACCCATAGGGTGCCAGTGGAAAATATGCTGGCCCTGGACCGCTGGGCTATGGATCGAGCCTTCCTGCTCCAGGAGGAGATTCTCCAGGCTTACGAAGATTATAATTTCCATCTTATCTATCAACGGGTGCACAATTTCTGTGCCATGGATTTGGGGGCAATTTATCTCGATATCATCAAAGATCGCCAATATACGACCCCCGCGGACAGCCGTGCCCGACGCTCGGCCCAGACCGCCATGTACCATATTGCCGAAGCCCTGGTGCGCTGGATTGCTCCAGTGTTGAGTTTTACTGCTGATGAAATTTGGCATCATCTTCCAGGTGAGCGGGGCGAATCGGTGTTTCTGACTACCTGGTATCCAGGGTTGCCCCCCCTGGAAGAGGAGGCGCCCTTAGGTCGTACTTTTTGGGATGTGGTGTTGGCAGTGCGGGAAGCTATTGCCAAGGAGTTGGAACGGGTCCGGGTGGAAGGGCGGATTGGCTCTTCCCTGGATGCAGAGGTGGACCTTTATGCCGAGGAAGCCTTGTACCACACCCTTATGCAAGTTGTCGATGAACTTCGTTTTGTATTAATTACTTCCTATGCCCGTGTGCATCCGGCCCAAAAGCGCCCCTCTGATGCCCTAGAGACCGAAATGCCGGGCTTGTGGACAGTCGCGACCCCATCTAGTTATCCCAAGTGCGTGCGTTGCTGGCATCACCGGCAAGATGTGGGAAGCCACTCGGCCCATCCCGAGCTGTGTGGCCGTTGTGTGGAGAACATCGACGGTGAGGGGGAACAGCGGGCTTTCGCTTAGCGCCGCTTTCTCCTGAGGAAGCGGGGTAGATTTAACCGGAGGATCAGACAATGCGGTGGTCGGAGGTACTACAGGACAAGTCCCTGCGGGAGCTGCCCTATAAAATTGAATTGAATGAATACGGGAAAATTGTGATGACTCCGGCTTCCAATAGGCACGGCTATTTACAGAGTAAAATCAGTTATGTGCTCCGGCAAAATGTGCCAGAGGGGGAAGTGATTAGCGAGTGTGCTATTGATACGGAGAAAGGGGTTAAAGTGGCAGATGTGGCTTGGTGTTCGGATGAGTTTATGAGTGTTCATGGGTTTGAAACGCCTTATAGTGAGGCCCCTGAAGTGTGTGTGGAAATATTATCCCCCAGCAATAGTCATCAGGAGATGAAAGATAAAATGGCTCTCTACTTTCAACAAGGGGCGAAGGAAGTCTGGTTGGTCAGTGAAAAAGGAGAAGTCCGCTATTTCGATTCACAGGGTGAGCTCGATCGCTCATTTTTGGGTTTCCGAATAATCTTATAGGAATTTTTTTATAACGGGTAAGTTGATGCTGAAATGGTTGTGGCTTTCTACGCTGGTGATCCTGCTGGATCAAGGGACCAAGTATCTGGCGGAACATCAGTTGCAGCTCTATGAGCCGGTTCCGGTATTACCCTTTTTTAATTTTACTTTGGCTTACAATACCGGCGCAGCTTTTAGCTTCCTTGCCGATGCGGGTGGCTGGCAGCGCTGGTTCTTTGTGGGGCTGGCGCTCACCGTGAGCATAGCACTGATTTTTTGGCTGTACCGGTTAGGGGCGAGTGCTCTGTGGGAAGCGGTGGCGGTGGCGCTGATTCTTGGCGGAGCTTTGGGTAATGTGATTGACCGGCTCTGGCATGGTCATGTTATCGATTTTATCGATTTGTATTATCAAGGTTGGCACTGGCCCGCCTTTAATATTGCCGATTCTGCCATTACCGTGGGTGCAGCGGTTCTTATTTTACAAAGCGTATTTGGCAAGCCAGCCCACTGAGGTAAAGCAGGCTGGCCAATCTCGTGAGTGATGTGGGTGGATTAAGAGTTAGACCTTTTGATTTCTCTGTGCTTTTCATGCCTTTGTGGTGACCTCATGGATTAAGTGGGCTAAATCCTAGCCTTGTTTCCAATCAGTTTCGCCAGCATCAATTGCGCCATTATTGTTTTCATCCCATCTCCGGACGCCGGTGCTGGTCAGTTCCAGATAGCCATCGCCTGCCTGGGCGTTTTTGGGAGTTGCCCGTAAGGTGTAAGTCGTCGCATTAGTAGGATTTACAATAGTCAAGTCGTAGAACTTGTCCGCCCCATCGAGAGGTGCCTCGGTGGCGAAGATGGCGGGAGTCCCCGTATCGTTTCCTCCGGTAGCGGCCCCCTCATAGGTATTGTTTTCTGTGAAATGGCGCTCCATGGCGGCGGCAAAAGCGGTCAATGCTCCTTGGGCATCGCCACGTCGGCTTTTCTGAATGCTTTCCTGGTAGCTAGGAAAGGCAACACTGGCGAGGATAGCGACAATAGCCACTACAATCATAATTTCTATTAAAGTAAAACCTTTTTGTTTCCTTCGCGGCTCAATGGTCTTCTCTTGACTATCTGTTTTCATGTGGCTTCCCATGTCTTATAGAATTGCTAGCGCAGTTGGATCCAGGATATGCGGCCTGCATAGCCGGGGCCGGCATTTTCGCGGGTGGCCTCAATGTTGCCGGTCGAGCCGCTGGTATATTTGAATTCCACTCTCGGGTCCGTTGCTGGGCCAGTAATAATGCCTGGGGTGGGGATAATGCCCACTTTTGATTTCTTGCCGCTGGCTGGGACGTGGTTATCCTCGCTATCACCATCAGTGTCGCCCACGTTGATGTAATCGGCGTTATCAAAAATTCCGTCATTATTGAGATCAAAGGGAGTAAAGGCTAAGTGCCCACCGCTAATTGCGTTTAGCTCCATGAGCCAGCCGGTGCCCCCAAAGTCACAGAGCTTATCGGAAGGGATGAGGGTGGTGAAAATAATGCGCCCATTGCGCAGCACCGGATCGCTGACTTGTTTTTCACCATAATTGTTAGTGTTGTCGTTCTCGGTGTTTACTAAATCCAGATACCATCCCTGATGGGTCGACCAATCAATAGTATTTCCCGTGCTAACCCGGAACTCAAAGGTGGTATCACTGGAGCCATCGCCGTCAGTATCAAAAGCTTGGGCAATTTCCTTGACGATCTCTTGCTGGAGTAGACTAGATCGGGTAAATGAAATAAATTTTGTATTATCGTTAAATTTATCCCAAATCCCATAGAAAGTTTGAGTGGCTTGTCCGGTTTGGCTGTCGTCGTTGGTTTCAAGATATTTCCCGGTACCAAAGTACACCATAAAGGTATCGATTTCTTTGGGATGTCGGTCAACTTGAGGACGGGTAGTGATGGGTTGGTAACTGTTATCGGCCGCTTGAGCGGTGAAAAGCGGTTTGGGATTGTTGGAATTTCCATAGGCCACTTCCCACCCGCTTATGTTGGAACTTCTGACATCGAATTTCCACAAATTGCCAAAAAGATCGCCGCCATAAATGTAGTCAACGATAAAATCGCCGTTCGCATCAATTGGGGCTACCGTGGCCAAACCGTTGGGCCGGTTGCTGGCTATGGGATCGTCGGCTGAACCTGTCTGAGTATCGATTTTTTTAATCAGCGTACCGGTTTCCGCATCCACGATAAAAAGCACCGCATTGCCCGTGGTGCTCGCACTGCCGTCATTTTTAGTGTTGTTGTAGCCATTGCCAAAAACGACCGCCCACTTTCCATTGTGCATGCGGATGATGTTCGGCTCACTAAAGGTGTAGCCGAGGTCGGGATCATCGGTGTCGGTGAATTCCCAAAGCACCTTGGAAGCAATGGTACTCTCGCTTGTGGTGGTACTGGGGGGAGTAGTGATATCCAGAGCGAAGATCCCCTGACCACCTCCCCGAAGTCCTCCGGCAAGCAGGGTGTGCCAAGCGCTACCGAAGAAGGCGTCCACTACAGTAGGGGTCCCATCCACGTAGTAGCGGTGGTTGTAATTAGGATCACTTAAATGGCTGAGGTTCTTGATGACGGCATTCGGTACATAAGCAAAGCGTTCTTCACCGGTGGTGGCGTCGAAGGCGTGGAGCATACCATCATTGGCTCCCACATAGACCATCGCGTCCCGGGTCGTATTACTCTTGAAAGTGGAATACTCATTCCCAGACCCTTCCAAAGTGTCGGGGTAGCGGAAGGCAGGGGTTGTGTCTACGTACACAGGCGAGGAATGGACCATGTCGCCGAGCTTATGAACCCGTTCGCGAAAGCCGGAAAATTCAGTACCCCTAATGTAGTCAAGGCGGTCACTGCCTCTACCATCGGTAGTGCCAGTTGCGGGATCGGTATCTAAGGCCGAGGACTGGTCCACATCAAGCTCGGAGCTGCTAGAGGAGGTGGGGTCCGTGGGCCAGCGGAAGGGTATCCCGCTATCGGTAGAGGGTTTATAAGTGACGATTTTTCGATTGTTGCTTGAGAGCGTATCTAATAGCTCTGCGGCTTCCCAGCTTTTGGCGCCCAAGCTGCCATCACTGTTAATGGGGAAGTCCAGCAGCTGTCCGGTCCAAGTGCTGCTGTTGAAGCGGGCTTGGTAGAGATGGCTATCGGTGCTGATAGCCCCGCTATTGAGGGCAACCGAAGAGTTAGATGAAGTTTGCTCGATAATCTCATCAAAGGCCTTGCCCAATTGATCTTCCAACTTCAGGGCATTGGTGACCAAAAAGTAATTATCGGGGGTATTATCATTGTTAATATCCCATTCCGTCCCTTGGGGGATGCCGTCTTTGTTCCGGTCATTAAAACTGCCCCATTTGGCGGCATACCACAGGGGATCCTTTAGCAGGGTGGCGGCGCTGCTGACTCCTGGCGTAAAGGTGCGGTTCGTGGTTAGGGGGAGGGCGGCACCATCTTCCCAACCGCTACCGGGGGTAGCCCCAGGAGGGGTGTCCAGGAAATAATCGGGATCTTCAGTGGAATCGGTATCATTATCTCTCACCTCTAGATAGGCGCCGTCGGCGGTGGTGCCTGAAATCACATAACCTATGTGTTGAATGATACAGCTGGCGGCAAAGGTGGAATCCAGGGTGATATCCACGGTGCCATCGTTGACCTGGTAGGTATATTCCACAATAGCGTCCATGTCATGATCGGCGCCTTGTTCTACATCCTCGTAGTTGATGCGAAATTTACCAGAAGTGGGGGTGACCGTCTCAACATAAAAATCCACAATTTGATTGGTAGGCTGGAAATCTCCCTTGACGCTACTGATATCACTGACTGCACAATCGCTAGTTGTGCCCACGGATTTGGCGAAGGGGACCAGGGTCACGGTTTGGTTATTGACTGGGATCTCTATTTTCGGTAAGGGGGAGGCCAGAGCCATCCCGAAGGTGCTCATCTTTTGTTCCCCCTCCGCGGAATGGAGATCATTAGTATGGCCAAAGTAAGCCACGCTGGCGGCGTAGTAGCCCCCTAGCTTGGTGGGCTCTTCCGGGGATAAGCCACGGATATTCCCTAGGCTAGTGACACTTTTTGCCGAGGGGGCGCCATCAGCATCTGTGCCTGATTGGCCGATAAAGTGACTCCCAGCGACATCCGGCTCATGGCTGGAGATGGTATCGGCGAGGGTTTGGCTGTTGAGACCGGAAACATCCCCGCTGAAGCTGGAAAAATAGCTCCCTGGGAGTTGATCCGTGTCATAGGAAGGATTGATATCGCTGATGACAATTTGGAAAGGTTTTGAACAAGCCGGGAAATTGGTGTTCGCGTAAGGATCATCCCAGCTGGCGACGGGTAACCCTAAGTCCGCATCCGGGGTAGTGCTGGATGAGATGGCATAGTCGCTAGTGGGGGATGCTTTGCCGGCAAAATAGCGCAAGCCTTCATATATCATTTCGGCGGTGGGATTACCCCAATTGGGTTGTTCCCCTTCATTGATGGGGCGGGTGGTGATCCAGGCACTTGGCTGCCCCGGAGCATTTGGCCATCCCGGGCTGTAGGAATGGTCACCATAGTCAAATTGAATAATCCTGAGGTTATCGATGGTTTTGATGATTCCATTGGTGGAGGTGAAAACGCCGGTGCTGGAATCGATCTCATCGGTAATGCTCCCCATATTTTTTCGCAATACCCCGCCGGAAGTGTTTTTGGCGTAGGAGCCAGTGAGCAAGCCAAAATACATGCTGTCATTTTCGCCGTATTTTTGCAGTAACCCGGTGGGTTTATAAGATGAGGAGCCGTACTGTTGGCAATTTTCTTCTAGCAAGGAGGAGTCGCAGGCCAACACCCGGATGGGGTAATCGGTCGGCGTGCCTAAAGAGTCATCGGCAACGGGCCGCTGTTTGCTGACCCACTCCCAAATACGCTCTGTTCGGTTTTGCAGAATCCGCAGGACGGGGACGTTTCCGTCGGCAAGGCTGGTGACGGCAAACAGGTGCCGATTTCCCGAGGTAGGTAAGGTAAGCGGCGCATATTGGCTGAGGTCATAACCATCCACGGCAGTACTGGTATACTCTTTGCCCCAGCTATGGGCATCTTGGGGAATGAAAGCCCCAGCCAGAACGGTTTCTGAGGCCGTATCGACGTCCCGATGCCCCCCATAGAACACTTTCCGGAGGGCATCCATGCGAGAAGTGGTGAGATAGTTGAGAAAATCCCCGCTCCAAGCATTGGCGCAGGTCTTGTCACTGGTGGTGGCGCTGGGTTCAAAGCGGTTGTCGCTGCTGTCATAGAGATAGCATTTGTAGGAGTCGAAATAACCGTAGTAATCGACCAGCATTGGCTGGTAGCCAACCTCGATAGTGCCATCCCCGTTGAGATCAGAAGCATCGTTATAAGCCTCATAGTAAAGCTTGTGATCCTTTCCCATCACTAGCATGGTCAGTGGAGAGGCATTGTCAGTGAGAAATAGCGGTGAATTGCTGAGGTCAAGATCGGCTCCCTGGGCATTGCCAAAATAACCCAGGGCGGCGGTAGTGGCTATGGAATAAGCGGTGATTTTAAGCCGATACTTTTCCATCATTTTATAATCCTTAAAAGCGACGGGTATAGGTGGTCTGGATAATGGCTTGAGCGTTGTCTGTTCCCCCCGTTCCCCGGGCGGTAATTCGATAGGTATGCCTTCCCACTTCATCGCTCTGCCTGCCGATGACTAGGCTGTCTTTGATAAATGAGTGGTATTCGATCAGGTGTTTGGGAGCAGTCTTGACCTCGACCAGGGTGGCATTACGATAGCTACGCGTGTCAGCGCTGGTTTTCCACCAATTGATGTCGAGAAAGTCGCCCCCATTGAGGGCATTGAGTTGCCACACCAGATCACAAGGAGGGGTGCTGCAACTGCTTTGGGGAATAGGCTCGGTGATCTGTTGCCCTAACCAATCCTCGCTCGTCCGGAGGGCCGCTTCAGCAGCCTGGAAGGCCAGGTTTTGGTCGCGCATATTTCCGGCCATCTTTTCCTCCAGGGTGGTGGTTTGGATGGCGGTCACCCCAATTAGGGTCAGAACCAGCAGCATCAAGAGGCTGATGATGAGGGTGGCGCCCTGTTGTGATGGATAAGTTGGGTGGGTTGGATTCATAGCGCTCTATTTCTTAGATTGACGGTGGCAGTAAATACGCGGCGCAGCCGCCTGTCGTTGGGGGTAATGGTGGCCCCATTGAAGGTGTAGGATTGGGGAGTAGCGGCCAGATTGTCTTCTAAGGTTTGCAGCAGCAGGTTGATGCGTACATTAATGATATTATTCCAGGCAGTAACGTTATCCGCAGTCAGGTAAGCATTCGCCTCCCGGTTGCCGTCGGTGTCTTCCCCAAAAAGGATCTGCATATCCTCCACCCCTTCGATGAGTTCTTGGGAGGGGTCGGCGTCTTCTTTTCGGTACAGGGCTGGGGCGCCTTGGGAGTTGGTGCGAATATAATAGGTGGTGGTCGCCAGTCGTATCACTGAGCCGGAATTGTCGTATTCTTTCCCAAATTTTTTGGTGTCATTGCCAGGGGTGCCGACTCCGGTATTATGGGCGAGGCTGCCTGAAGTATCCGGGCTAGTGCTGGAGATCTGAAAGATGGCCGCATCGATACAATCGGAAACCATGACAATATCGAATTGGCTGAGACCATTGCCCGGATCAACTTGAATATCGGCAGAGCCAGGGTCTCCATGGGGGTTTCCAGGATGGTGAACCACTTGGGTGGATTCTCCAATAGCATGGCGAAGGGTGATCACATCCCGGCCACCAAGGGGGCTAGTGATGATAGGGTCAAGGACAGGAATCCAAGTGCTGGAGTCGGTGGCCTCGAAGCCTTGCAGCGCAGTGGAAAAATTCCAAGCATATTGGTCAGCATTATTAAGGGTATTAACAATCCGGCTGGATTTCCCCGCGCAACCAAAAAACCCGGCGCTGCGGATATCGCGGCTGATAAAGTTGATGGCAAAGCGCCCATTTTCCTGGAGTCGGGAGAGCGCTTCCTGAACCCGGTAGCCCTGTTTGCTGTTGACAAAGATCTGGATGGTCCCCGCTGTAAGTAGGAGGCCCGCCGTGATCCCAACTAAAAGTTCAACTATTGAGAGACCTTGTTGCTTGAGCTGTGAATGGAAATAATGCCGGGGATTCATAGCTCAGTACTCATGGAAAATTGCTTAGGATCACCGACTCCCCGGGTATCGTCCCATTGCACCGTAACGGTGACTACGCTGGGAGTAGCCGCTGCGGGTTGGCTAACCTGGCCGTCACCCGCAGGTAGTGCGGTAGTGAGATTTTGAATCCAATCATTGAGGTCGTAAGCTGCTAATTCGGTGGCTACGCAGTTCACTGCAGTGCAATCCTTGGGGGGAGTTGCAGGGGTGGCGTCGATGGCGAGGTTATAGCTGCCATTTAAGGCGGCGGTGCGATTAGCCCGCATCCGGTCGAAGATATCATAGGCCAGCAGGGTGGCTTGGCTGCGCAAATAGGCACTGTGATTATTGCGTAAACCAGTGGCTTGAAGCCCCGCGAGCCCTAGGAGTCCAATCGACAGGATCACTACTGAGATGAGGACTTCGAGTAAGGAGTAACCTTTTGCATGAGGTTGCAGGCGTATGGGTGCAGAGTAATGCTTCATGAGCAAGTCGCCTCGGTTGAGCGGACGCGGCCCGTGCTGTTGATGACGATTTGGCGGGCCTTGGGAGGATGGCAAAGGGTGACGGTGCCCATTTGAAGCGCGCCATCGGTGAGCTGCGTGGTCCCATTGGGGATGTAGGAAATGTAGTTAGCTACATGGGTATTTCCCGTGAGGTTATGGCTAGGACCTCCCTCCAGGGCTTCGTGGACACGCAGGATGGTTTCTCCGGTATCTAGGATGGCATCTTCGTTGGCATCGACAAATATGATCCAACCGCTATCCCAGCCAACGTCGTTTGAAGTATTACACCCTGGTGAAGAGCCCGTGCTGTTAGTGCTTTTGCATATAGTGATGCGTTGCCCTCGCTTGACTGCTTCGCTACGGGCGAGATTTAAAGTGGTGATGAATTCATTGGTTTGGGCCACCATTCGGTTGTTTCTGATGGTTCCCTGAAAGCTTGGAACCGCCATCGTGACTAGAATTGCAGCAATGGCCAAAGTGATGATTAACTCCACTAAGGTAAAACCTCTAAGGCCTTTCCCAAAAATGCATACGGTGTTATTCATAGTGGCTTAGATTGTGTTGTTAGCCAGTGATGAAAAAAAAGCATGTAAATATTTATGCCTAGAATATCGGCTCTTTTAGAGCGAGATGTGAGGCACTCTGCAAATTTGTTTTTGGCCTTGGAAAAAATTTGATCAATGCCTCCATTCACCCGGGTTTGGGGCTATTGCCCTCTGTTAGGAGTGCCCAAAACTTCCATTTATAGGTTTTGATCGGCAAAAATCGTCGTAACTTAAGCCGTAGTCCTATCGTTTCCCTAGGTATAATTCAGGTGAGGTGATTGCGTGCAGTCATTGGGATTGTAAAATGGATAAGGAAAGAAGGATGTATGATGTAGTGGTCGTGGGTGGCGGCCTTATCGGGATGTTGACAGCCCGTGAATTACATTTGAGTGGACTGAAAGTCACTTTGCTGGAGCGGGGTCAGGCGGGACAGGAGGCCTCCTGGGCGGGAGGGGGTATTCTCTCCCCCCTTTATCCTTGGCGCTATCCGGATGAAGTTACTGCCCTTGCTGCTTGGAGCCAACCCCGCTATGAGGCCCTTTGCCATTGTCTTTGGCAAGAAAGTGGGGCGGATCCTGAATGGACTCCTAGCGGCCTGTTAATGCTGGAAGTGGAGGAAAAATCTCAAGCGCGGGATTGGGCCGAGCGCTGGGAGGTGCCACTGGAAGTCCTGGACAAATTTGGCCTGAAGCAATGGGAGCAGGCCTTAGGGGAGGACGCGGGAACCACTGGTTTGTGGATGCCTGGGGTGGCTCAGGTGCGCAATCCCCGGCTGGTGCGGGCGTTACGGCAGAGTTTGGAGAATCTGGGGGTGGATATGCGAGAAGGGGTTGAAGCGACAGGCTTGCTGATTCGCAATCAGATTGTGACTGGGGTGGCTACCCAAAGGGGCTCGGTAACCGCAGAGCGGGTAGTGGTCACGGGAGGAGCCTGGAGTGGGCAAATATTGGCGGAAATTGGGGTTCACTTGGCGGTAGAACCGGTACGGGGACAAATGATTCTGTTTCGAGGACAACCAGGGCTGTTGTCAAGGATGGTAATGTGGCAGGGGCGTTACTTGATACCACGCCGGGATGGGCATATCCTCGCCGGGAGTACCGTAGAATACGTCGGTTTCGACAAGTCCACCACGGCAGAAGCGCTGGAGGAACTCCGCGATGCCGCCCATATCTTGGTCCCTGCGCTGAAATCGCTAGCTGTGGAACAGCAGTGGGCAGGACTGCGCCCCGGCTCACCTCAGGGTATTCCCTACATTGGGGAACATCTCACCCTTAAGGGGCTTTATGTCAATACCGGCCACTTCCGCAATGGCGTGGTGACCGGTCCGGCATCGGCGCGTTTATTGGCGGATATCCTCCTGGGGCGGGAGCCTATTCTGGACCCGGCGCCCTATACTTTCTCTTTACCCCCATCCTCGCCTTCCCCCTAAAAGGGGGAAGGCGTTAGGATTAATCAGGGGATGAGAAATTAAGAAGCCGCCCTGTCGGTGCTCGTGTCTAGTTTACTGTTGCTCAGGTGGCACGTATTCCTGGGGGGGTGCCGAACCTTCACCAAAGAAAAACTTTTCCATTTCTTGTTCCAAGAATTGCCGGGCCTTGGGATCGACGGGGGTCAGGCGGTATTCGTTGATCAGCATGGTTTGATGTTTCATCCACATCTGCCAAGCTTCTTTAGAAACCTGCTCGTAGATACGCTTGCCCAATTCCCCCGGATAAGGGGGAAAATCCAAACCTTCAGCTTTCTGGTCTAGTTTGACGCAATGTACAGTACGGCTCATGGTGATATTCCTTCTAATTGTTCACGCAGTCTCGCCAACATCCGTAGGATGGGAGCTGGGAGGCCGCGCTTAGACATTGTCCCCATTTTACACCAAACCTGGTCACTGGGCTCCATGACTTGGCATCCCTGGCCTTGAATGCGAGCTACGACGGGTTGGATATGGAGGGTAAAGTGAGTGAAATGATGGCGCACAGGAGGCCAAGTCATCATCTCTTCGATTGGCCAGCCGAGCTGTTCCTGGCACCAAAGGGCCACCTCTGTTTGGGGGGGACACTCAGGAAAGCTCCATAATCCCCCCCAGAGTCCGACGGGCGGGCGGCGTTCCAATAATACCTCTCCTTGATCATTGAGCAGCAGCAGCATGCGGGTGGTACGCAGGGGTAAGCGCTTGCGGGGGCGAGGACGAGGGTAGGCCTCCGGGTTCCCTTGGGCATAGGCTCGACAGGTTTCCTTGACTGGACAGGAAGGGCAACGGGGATGGCGCCGGGTGCAAACGGTAGCACCTAGATCCATGATGGCCTGAGTATAGTCTGCAACGCGCGTCTGGGGGAGAAGTTTCTCGGACTGTTGCCAGAGTTGTTTTTCTACCTTTGATTGCCCTGGCCACTCTGGGATGGCTTCCTGTCGGGCTAGTACTCGTTTGACGTTGCCATCCAAAATAGGGTGGCGTTGACCAAGGGCCAGGGTCAAAATAGCACCAGCAGTGGAGCGCCCGATCCCCGGCAACTCCATGAGTGCCTCCAGGGTTGTGGGCAATTCGCCGCCATGGGATTCCCAAACCAACTGGGCAGCTCGATGTAGGTTACGGGCCCGGGCATAGTAACCTAGCCCTGTCCATAGCCCTAAGATTTCATCCACAGAGGCTTGGGCAAGGGTCGGCATATCGGGAAAGTGTTTGATAAATCGCTGATAGTAGGGAATGACGGTGACTACCTGGGTTTGCTGTAGCATGATTTCCGAGATCCAGACCCGGTAAGGCGTAGGATTGTGTTTCCAAGGCAGATCTTGGCGTCCGTGGGTGTCAAACCAGGTGAGCAAGTGTTGACTGAAAGTCCTGCTCATGGAGCTGTCCAGCTTTCTAAATTTTGTACTATTTCGCGGGCCTTTTCCGGAAGGATACGTTTAAGGAGATAAGGACCGATGACCGGGGGAACCCAAAAAGTGGGGATTAACTCTGCTCTGAATTGGAGTTGGGTATCGCCCTTGTCAGGCGTGAGATCCCAGTGTATTTCTCCATGAGTGAAATCACTTTTCTCTGGCAGCATTACGGCCTGAATGGTGCGCTCATTCCAAGTAAAATCTTGAATACTCTGGAGGGTAAACCAGAACCATAGAATACCAAACTGGACTTGGACCCGTACTCGATGGCGGCCATCGGGAAAGCTGCATTGCAATTCACTCACCTGGATGCTTCGGTGCAGACGGTCCATGTGATTGAAATCTAGTAGCCGTGCCCGCACGGTCTCCAGGGGAGCTTGCAGTCGGACTTGGCCGCTGACCACATAACCAGAATGGTGGCGTAATACTTCCAGATTCTGGACCGCGGCCTCTGTTGTCCGGTTAAGCATGGTCGCCGAGAGTTTTGACCTAGAATAGCCCTTTTAATCTATTTTTAAGCTCTTCCTTTAATTGCTGCTCAGGAGTTAAAGGCGTTTCGCTCGGGGCTTCCCCTTCAGCAGGTGCTTCTTTGCCGGACTCAGTGCCCAAGAGCTTATCCAGTTCTTTCTCCAGCTTTTTCTCAATATCTTGTTTTTTCTCTTCCATAAGCTTTTCGGCTTGGGCCTTGAGAATGCTCTCCAGATCAACGCCATATTTGGGTTGGTCAAAGGGGCCGCTAACCTTGAGGGGAATGGTGATGCCCTTTAGTTCAGATAATCCTTTTCCCCCCTGACCCTTGGGGGTTTTGACAATCGCGATCCCTAATTGATAATCCAGCCGCTCCTGGATGAGGTTAACCATTCCCTGGCCTTGAACCCGGAGAAAAGGGGATTGAGCATTCAGATCATTATTTTTTAGCAGGCCATTGGTGGCTTTAATGGTTCCTTCCAAAACGGTAAAATCGGTTTGTTCCGGTTCCCTGCTGGGGGGGAGGGATTTGCCTTCCAAGGCAGCTTTGGCCTCCCGGATAAGACGGGCAATGTTTATGCCTTTGACGGCCCCGTCCCTAAAGGAAAACCCGGCGGTACCATTGAGAGTCCGCTGAATAGCCTCGGGAGTAGCGCCAGTAGCGGTTAGTTTGGCATTGAGATTGGCAGTGCCCACTATTTTGTCCTCACCCATCAAATCTTTGAGCAAGGGGCCGGCTTTAATCCCCTCAAGTTTTTCATCAATGGCCAATTTGGGGGGGGCGCTGCGGGCATCTAGGCGGACATTACCCGTGTAAGTGCCTTGATAGAGGTTAGCATATAAAGGATGAAGTTTTACTAACCCCTCTTTGGCTTCCAAGGTAATGCGGATACCTTCGCTGTGAATACCACTGGCAATAAGCTCGCCTATCTTTAATGTCCCGCTGGCATTGAGGGCCTGTAAAGTCTCTAGGGGGAGTTCCCCCGCACCGGTTGCCGCGCCAGCGCCAGGAGAGACAGGAGGCTTGGGTTGGGATGCCTCCTCGGAAGATGGCGGCAGGTAGCGATCCAAGTTAATGGTGTCGAGGGCCAGGTCGAAGTGGATGGCTGGCTGTTGGAAGTTGTGTACGCTCATCGCTCCCTTCAGAGTGCTGTCATCTAATTTGAGTACTAGCCCCTGGGCGTCGAAATCCTGGGGTGAGGCGGAGAATTTCAGCGCCAAACGGGCCTGGTTGAGGGCTGATTCATCCGCGGTGGGAGGAAGTTCCAAGGCTAGCGCTTCCGCCGTACGACGAGGATTGAATTGGTTGCTGACAAGGCGGCCACTGAAACGAGGTTCAGTCAATATCTGGGTGCCATCCATATGGCCGTTTAGATTAATGCCGAGGGTGGCTAGGGCGAGGTCTTGTAGGGTTAAGGTTCCTTTATTGAGATCCATATTCGCCGTCGTGGCCAGGGTAGCGCTCACGGGCTCGGGAAATTGGGGAGTTTTAACCTGGGTTTCTAGCTGGAGGCCCTGGAAACGATAACGTTGGGCTGCAAGATCCCCTTCCAGGGAAGTGTTCAGGGCAAGTTGCACTTCTTGCGGTCCTTTCACTTGACTGGTGAGTTTGAGATCGCTCACGGTCAATTGCTGTTTAGCCAGTAAGGCGTCTACGTTAGCCCCTAGCTGTAGCGCCAGTTGTTCAATAGGCAGCGCTGGGCCGGCAGCGGTGAGCTTGAGATCCGTATCTTGGAGACGGTAATGGTTAGTTTCCATATCGGCCATCACTTCGCCACCAAAATCCAGGTGCCCATGGACTGCCGGCTGACTTAAGTCAAAGTCAAATGCCAGTTTCATCTGGGTCGGTTCCCCGGGCACCAGGGGATCGGTGGTTAAGTTCAGTTGCTTGATGGTATAGCGGACATCTTTCACCTCGTCACGCCAATGGATGCGGGCCGCTTCGACTTTGAGACCGGCGATGGCAATGCCTGCAAGAGGAGGCGGGGTTCCTCCCTCTTCGGGAGGTTTGGCCTCGGGGGGCGCTTCCTGGGGTTTCTCTGCCAGCAGATCCTCCCAGTTGGTTTTCCCTTGGGCGTTACGAGCGAGGTTGAGATCAAGGTCGCGCAGCACTACCGTGTCCATTACCACGCGCTTTTCCAGCAGGGGCAACAGCTTGACCCGAACTTCCATATCCGCCGCTTTAGCAAAGGAGGCTTTTTCAAAGCTGGGAGGGTTACTGAGACTGACATCTTTAAGGGCGACTCCTAGCCAAGGGAAGAGGCTGAGATCGATATCGCCCCCGAGGGTAAGTTCTCGACCTGTGACTTTTTTAACCTGGGCGGTAATCTGCGGTTTGAAATCATTGGGGTCAATGATAAAAGGTAGAACGGCAGCTGCAATCACAATGAGTAGAATAATCACAAGGAAGGTCGAGAAGAGAAATTTTAAAAATTTCTTCATAAATTAATTCCTTATAAATTCCTAGTTGGGTAATGACTTACCCGGGGAGGGGCGTTGGTAGGAGGCATTGAGATAAGGCGCTAGATGTCGCAGCAACTGGACATCTATTTTGGGCATTCGTTGGGCTGAGGGGTGTTCAGCCTGATGCAGCAATTCCCCCACCTTACGAAGTAGGGAATAGGTGTTAAAAAGGCGGAGGTTTTGGTTTTCTGAAGTAAATCCATGAGGGACTAAGGCCCTAGGAGGATGATCACTGTTGAGATCAACGATAAAGCAGCACTTTCTTTCGAGCCCTTCAAGAGGTCCGTGAGGGGGAGAGATTTCCACATGGGTTAATAACCGCTCTAGTAATTCATAGGTCGATAGAATTTCTCTTTCGGATAGCCGGGATGGATCAATAATAGCTAACAGCATCAAACGCTTATAGATCGTGGCGATATCTTTGTCAATGCCAGCCCGTGTGGCGGCATGGGGTAGCTGGTACAGAACTTGGTGGTGTTCAGCGTAGCGATAGAGCTGATTAAGTTCAAGATAGAGCTGGGGGGGGACTGGGTGAGCGATGCGAAATAGATGTAACAGGGCATAGCCTAGTTGTTCGCAGGCTCGGATGGCGGCGAGCAGTAGTGTTTTGTTCTTACTCGGCCTGTGATCTAGCTGATATCCTTGTTTAACAACCGTTTTATAGCCGTTTGCCAACATTAGGGGGAGCTGAGCGATATTTTGGGCAACTTGCTCCCGTTTTGCCAAGGGGACAGGGAGTTGGCGTAAGTGCAATGGATCAAAGCTAAGCAGCATAGTATTGATAGGAATGCGGTAAAGGTCGAGTAGTTGGACCCGGTGTTTCTCTTGGAGGGGCTGTTCATTTAATAAAGTCAGCCCATCTAGCAGGGCCCGGCTAGAGTGAAGCAAATTCATCACCGGCAGTTTACGGATCCATTGTCTTACTTTGCTTTCACGGGTCTCTACCAGCGGATTTTTATCATCCAACAACTGGGGAGTGGACAGCAGAAACGGGTCAGAGGAATCTGATGTCTTGGAACTGGGTTGGGGCTTGGCTTTCATTTCGAAATGGAATCCAAGCCCAGTCAGCCGAAAATTTTCCCTCATTTCACTGGACTACCATAATATTCTGACTTCAGTCAGGAGTTGTTTACAAATTCTCTTATCCCGCATTGATTTAGAGATCACTTGATTTGTTCGGTCTGGAGGGGAAAATCATGAGGGGCTCGATTGAGAAATGAGGTTATTCTATAAGTCTAGGCCTGAGGGGAATCGGAAGGGGGTGCGGGAGGGTTGCTTTCAACATCTTTTCCATTTTCATCTTGGGGAGGCCGTATCCGGGCGGTACGTACTGCATTTCCACTGGTTTGGACAATGTCAATAAAGTACCGGCCAAGGCGTAAACTGATCCCCGGATTGGGAATAGTCTCCAGATACTCAATAATGAGACCATTTAAGGTTTTTGGCCCGTTGGTAGGGAGGTCCCACTGCATGGTGCGGTTTAATTCCCGGATATTGCTGCTGCCAGCAATCAAATAGCTGCCATCAGGTTGAGGGTGTATTTCTCGTTCACTGCCAATGTCATCCACAGTGAATTTGCCCACAATCTCCTCCAGAATATCTTCCAGGGTAACCAAGCCCAAGATATCACCGTACTCGTCCACAACTAAGCCAGTCCGTCGTTTGCCTCGTTGAAAATTCAATAGTTGGAGATTTAAGGAAGTCCCTTCAGGGATGAAATAGGGTTCCTTAATGATGGCCCGCAAGCTTTCTTTATTAAAATTATTATTGGCGATGAGGTGTAACGCCTTTCTCAGGTGCAGAATACCAACAACATGGTCAATATTGTCTTGGTAGACATACAAACGGGTGTGGGCGCAGTGAGTCAGTTGATTAACAATCGTCTCTACCGGGCTGTTGATGTCGATGCCATCGATTTCGTGGCGTGGCACGATGACGTCATTGACGGTCATTTTCCCCAAGTCGAGAATACTCAGTAGCATACGCTGATGTCGCTTAGGTACGAGTAACCCGGTTTCGCTCAGAATTACCCGCAGTTCTTCTTGGTTCAGAGTAGTCGTCGTCCCCCTGTGGGGATGGACGCCGAATAGGCCAAGCAAGGCATTAGCGATGACATTGATAAGCCAGACTAGAGGATAAAGCAGTTTCAGTAAAGGGCCTAGGACATAGGCGGCGGGAAAGGCCACTCGTTCTGGGTGTAAAGCAGCCAAAGTTTTAGGGGTGACTTCGGCGAACAGTAGTACCACTATAGTGAGGACGATGGAAGCTACCGCAATTCCTTCATCCCCCAATAGCCGCACAGCGATGATAGTGGCAATTGAGGCGGCCAGGATGTTGACAAAATTATTGCCGAGAAGAATGAGGCTGATAAGCCGATCGGGACGCCTGAGTAAGCGGGCAACGCGTATTGCCCCTGGATGTTGGGCTTCTTCTCGGTGTCGCAGCCGATAGCGATTGAGGCTCATTAATGCTGTCTCTGAGCCGGAAAAACAAGCGGAGATCAGCAATAGCACTGCCAGTGCAGCAAGCAGAAGCCCTAGGGGGATTTCATCAAGCATCTACCAAGAAACTAAGACTTGTCACAAGAGGCTAAGTGGTAACGAGCGGCAATGATATAGGTTGGTTGTGTTTGTTCTCTACAAGGGTGCACCGCCGTATCCTTAAACGGTGGTGCTTACCATTATCCAATCTACAGCGATCATAAGACTAGGTGCGTTGTAATACAATTTCTAGTACCAATTTGCTGCCAAAATAGGCCAACATTAGAAAGAAAAAACCGCTAAGAGTCCAGCGGATCGCCATAGGTCCTCGCCAGCCGAAGCGCCAACGCCCCCAGAGCAAGATCCCGAACACCAGCCAAGCAATGATTGAGAATACGGTTTTATGAGCCAGATGTTGGGCAAATAAATCTTCTAGAAAAAGAATGCCGCTAAAAAGACTCAGTGAAAGTAGTACAAACCCCACCGCGAGAATCTGAAACAGGAGATTTTCCATTGTCTGCAATGGGGGCAGGGCACGGATAAAACCGCCTGGGTGCTTGTTTCGAAGTTGCTTATTTTGGACTGCCAGCAAGATGGCCTGTACGGCCGCCAAAGCAAAGAGGCTATAGGCCACCAGGGATATTAAGATATGGATTTCTAGCGGCTTGACCATGTTGGCTTCAGTCCCGAATTCAATGACAATATGCTGGGACGGAAATAGGTTTTGTACCCCTAACGTAATTGCCGCAAAAGGATAAACGGCAATACCCATGTTCTCTATAGGTTCTTTGAGGCTAGTGGCTAGTAATAGCAGGGCCATCAGCCAAGCTGCGGCGGATAGGGCATCAGTAAAACTAAGGTTGATGCCGGACGCCGTGAAGAGGCGGTTCGCTAGCACGACACCATGAAAAACGACGCCACTAAGCCCCAACAGAGCTGCTAGCCGTTTGCTAGCATTTCGCTTGCTTTTCTTGGCATTTACATTTAATAAATACCAGCCTACGGTGATGCCTGCAGCGCAATAGCAGAGAATTCCAAGCAGGCTTTCTATCGGTATCGGCAACATCTCAATCGGGTTTATTAACCAGGAAAGTCCCATCATCCCATAACGCTCGGCTTCCTTAAAGGGAACCGTTCCTTGTCATGAAGGCTTCTATATAAATGGTAAATAGCTAAATTCAAGCAGGGGTCAGCAGTCGTTTCAGTTTGAATTTTTATGAGGTCGGAGTTAACTGCTTACGTGTTGCAATTATGGAGAACTCCAATGCCTGTTGGATAAGAAATATTCACGCTATAATTATACCTCTTTTTTAAGGTTTTATAGACATTTTTATGGGGTTGTTTGATGTTTGATAACTTGACGGAGCGTCTTGGCCAAACTCTGAAACGGTTACGAGGCCAGGCGCGCCTCACCGAAGACAATATCAAAGACACCCTACGTGAGGTGCGCGTTGCTTTACTGGAGGCGGACGTCGCTTTACCCGTGGTGCGGGATTTTGTCGCTAAGGTTCGGGAACGGGCGATTGGACAGGAGGTTCTGCGCAGCCTGACACCGGGCCAGGTATTTATCAAGATCGTCCATGAAGAACTGATGGCGGTCATGGGGGAGGCTGCAGAAGGCCTGAATCTGGATGTTCGTCCTCCTGCCGTTATCTTAATGGCGGGTTTGCAGGGGTCGGGGAAAACGACCAGCGTAGCCAAGCTTGCCCGGTGGCTGAAGGAGCGGCAAAAGAAGTCGGTGCTGGTGACTAGTGCTGATGTCTATCGGCCAGCAGCGATTCAGCAGCTTGAGACCCTAGCCAAGGAAGTGGAGGTGGAATTTTACCCTAGCGAAGCTAGCCAAGACCCAGCCATTATTGCCCAGCGTGCGCTTCAACAGGCTCGTACTCGGTTGTTTGATGTGCTCATTATCGATACGGCGGGTCGTCTCCATGTGGATGATCAGATGATGGCAGAGATCAAGCGTTTACACGGGGCAGTAGAGCCGGTTGAGACACTCTTTGTGGTGGATAGTATGACCGGGCAGGATGCGGCCAATACGGCTCGGGCTTTCAATGATTCCCTGGCGCTAACGGGCGTTATTCTCACCAAGGTCGATGGTGATGCCCGCGGGGGGGCGGCTTTATCTATCCGCCAAATTACCGGCAAACCTATCAAATTTTTAGGGGTAGGGGAGAAAACGGTTGCCCTTGAGCTCTTTCATCCGGACCGCTTGGCTTCCCGCATCTTGGGTATGGGGGATGTCCTCAGCTTGGTGGAAGAGGTAGAGGAGAAGCTTGATAAAGATAAGGCGGAGAAATTTGCCAAAAAGCTGAAGAAGGGTAAAGGCTTTGATCTCGAGGATTTCCGTCAACAGTTACAGCAAATGAGTAAAATGGGTGGAATTTCCAGTTTATTGGATAAACTCCCCGGAGTTAATTTACCTGCAGGTGCCGCTGAACAAGTTAATGATCGGGATCTGGCCCGTCTGGAGGCGATTATTAATTCCATGACCCCAAAGGAGCGTCAACGGCCAGAGATTATTAAAAGCTCTCGTAAACGCCGTATTGCAGCTGGTTCGGGTACCCAAGTCCAAGAAGTCAACCGTTTACTCAAGCAGTTTACTCAGATGCAAAAAATGATGAAGCAGATGTCCCGTAAAGGAGGGATGGCTAAGTTAATGCGGGGGATGAAAGGAGGGATGCCGCCAGGGATGCCCTTTTGAACCTATGCTTCTCAAGCCTGTAAATTTCCCGTAAAATCTGTCGGTTTTCAGTAACAATAGAGTGCAAACGAGGCAAGACGTGCAATGGTAACAATCCGCTTGGCAAGAGGGGGGGCGAAGAGACGTCCTTTCTACAGTATCGTGGTAGCTGATAAACGCAATAAGCGCGATGGGCGCCATATTGAGCGGCTAGGTTATTTCAACCCCGTTGCCAGTGGGGGAGAAGTTCCTTTGCAGATCGATATGGAGCGGGTCAACTACTGGCTATCCCAGGGGGCCCAACCTTCCGAGCGGGTCGCCCATTTGATTAAGTCCCACTCGTCCTAAGAGAGCCCGCTTATCGGTGGAGCTAGTGCAGGGCCCAGCCGACGATAACTGTTATCTTTTCGTCGGGCGTATTTCGGGGGTATACGGAGTCCAGGGCTGGGTTCGGGTCTATTCCTATACGGAACCTCGGGATAATATTCTCCGTTATGGGCCCTGGTATTTGCAGCAAAACGGAGAGTGGATAGCGCGGCGACTGGTTGAAGGGCGTGCCCAAGGTAAAGGGATTGTGGTTGCCCTAGAAGGTATCGACGACCGGGATGCGGCAACCCAGTGGATAGGTTGTGAAATTGCCATCCATCGGGATCAGTTGCCTCCCCCCGAGGAAGGTGAATATTACTGGGCTGACCTTATTGGGCTGCAAGTGAGCACAGTACAAGGGGTTGAGCTGGGTCGGGTCGAGCGTTTACTTGAGACGGGAGCAAACGATGTGCTCGTTGTTCAGGGAGAGCGGGAGCGATTGATTCCCTTTCGAAAGGATACCATCATCAAGCAAGTAGACCTAGAACAAGGGCTGCTGCGGGTCGACTGGAATCCGGATTTCTGATTTTTTAATACCCTGTGAGGATAGTCAGCGGTGCGTCTCGGCGTGGTCACCCTCTTCCCCTCCATGTTCCATGTATTGTGGGATTCTGGGGTGACGGGGCGTGCATTGAAGCGGGGGATCGTGGGATTAAATTTGTGGAATCCAAGGGACTTTACCCATGATCGACATCGTACCGTGGATGATCGGCCCTATGGCGGAGGTCCCGGTATGGTGATGGGAGTTCAGCCTCTCCGCGATGCCATTCACGCCGGACGTGCCGAATTAGGAGAGGGATGTCGCGTCCTATATCTTTCCCCCCAGGGGCGGCGATTAGATCAGGCCGGATTGGAGGCATTAGCAACCCAAAAGGCCCTACTTTTCGTGGCGGGACGCTACGAGGGAGTAGATGAGCGCCTCGTCGATGTGGAAATCGATGAAGAATGGTCCATCGGGGATTATGTCCTAAGTGGCGGAGAACTGGCAGCTATGGTGATGATCGATGGCTTGGTGCGGTTATTGCCTGGTGCGCTGGGTGCAACGGAGTCGGCGCAGCAAGACTCCTTTGTGAATGGTTTGCTTGATTGTCCCCATTACACCCGCCCGGAGGTGATTGAGGGGCGTCGGGTGCCGTCCGTATTACTGAGCGGCAACCATGAAGCTATCCGCCGTTGGCGGTTAAAGCAAGCACTGGGTCGGACCTGGCTGAAGCGGCCAGATTTGTTAAGCGGGCGGATATTGAATTTAGAGCAGCAACACTTGCTTGCTGAATTTATTCGGGAGTATCAAGCAGAATATGGGGAATCAACATGAGTAACAATGTCATTAAGGCGATTGAAGCGGAACAGCTAAAGCAAGATTTACCGGAATTTAATCCAGGGGATACGGTTCAGGTGCAAGTTCGGGTGACGGAGGGTAATCGGGAGCGCCTACAGGCCTTCGAGGGAGTCGTGATTGCCAAGCGTAATCGTGGCCTCAACTCTTCATTCACCGTGCGCAAAATTTCCCATGGGGAGGGGGTTGAGCGCGTCTTTCAAACCCATAGCCCTACCCTGGCAGGCATCCAGGTCAAGCGTCGGGGCGATGTGCGTCGTGCTAAGCTTTATTATCTGCGGGGACGGACGGGTAAGGCCGCCCGTATTAAGGAAAAAATTTAACGCTAAATTGGATAAATGAGATCAAAAAGGCACTTCAACCTGAAGTGCCTTTTTGATTTTGGAGTAAGGCTATATGGCTAGGGCAGATTCTGGTTATGGAGCAATTATTACTACTCCTCTTGGTAAGTTGGGATTATTGGCTTCCGGGAATGTTTTGACTGGACTGGATTTTCTAAAGCCAGACATTCCAGAATGTCTTCCCTGTGATCCAGTTATAGAAGCAGCCCTCACTCAACTTCAGGCCTATTTTGCCGATTCTAAGAGCATGTTTACATTATCCCTCCTCCCCCAGGGGTCGTCATTTCAAAAGCGAGTCTGGCAAGTTTTGCGTACCATACCCTCAGGTTCGACGGTGAGCTATGGCATGCTGGCTAAAGAATTAAACACCAGCGCGCGGGCCATAGGCGGTGCTTGCTGCGCAAATCCTTTACCCATTTTTATCCCCTGTCACCGGGTGGTTTCTAGGCAAGGTTTAGGAGGCTACAGCGGAGCGATGGAAGGTCCTCAGTTGGATATTAAGGCATGGTTGTTACAGCATGAGGCCCAGGGTGCCCGGAAATCTTGAAAGGTCGTGTCTATCGGCTGACCAAAGACAACTAGAATGTTTTCTGGATGCCCTCTGGTTAGAGGAAGGGTTGGCTGAGAACACCTTAGCGGCTTATCGCCGGGATCTAGAGGGCTTTTCCCGGTGGTTGTACCCCCAGGGGCGGACCTTGGTTGAGGCGCAACGAGAGGATCTGCTGGCCTATTTAGCACACCGTTTGAGAATGAGTAGCAAAGCTCGGAGTGCGGCCCGTTCGGTTTCTAGCTTGCGTCGTTTTTATCGCTATCTGGTGCGGGAAAAAGTCCGCGATAGCGATCCGAGTGAGCGGGTTGAGGCCCCTCGGTTGGGGAGACCTTTGCCCGAGTCATTGAGTGAAGAAGAAGTGGAAGCTTTGCTGACTGCGCCAGAGGTCAACTGTAATCTAGGGTTGCGGGATCGGGCAATGCTGGAAACCCTCTATGCCACCGGGCTGCGGGTTTCGGAGTTGGTCCATTTAACCTTGCCTCAATTGAACCTCCGGCAGGGAGTCGTGCGTTTAAGCGGTAAAGGCAATAAAGAACGCCTCGTGCCTTTAGGTGAAATAGCATTGAGTTGGCTTGAGCGTTATTCTCGCGAAGCGCGCCCGGAGTTACTCAAGGCTCAGGTGAGCGAAACCTTATTCCTTACCCGGCGTGGGAGTGCCATGACCCGGCAAGCTTTCTGGTATTTGATTAAACGCTATGCTCGCCAGGCCGGTATTCGGAAAGCGCTCTCACCCCATACTTTGCGCCACGCCTTTGCGACTCATCTTCTCAATCATGGGGCGGATCTGCGGGTGGTGCAGATGTTGCTTGGGCATGCGGATCTTTCCACCACCCAGATCTACACTTATGTGGCGAGGGCTCGTTTACAGCAGCTCCATCAACAGCACCATCCCCGCGGATAAAGACCATCATAGGGTACCTAATGGGCTCAGTGCTATACTGCAAGATGAAGTTAACCCATTTCGAGGAGGAAATTTAAATGCCCTCATTCGACGTGGTTTCTGAAGTCGATAAGCACGAATTGCAAAATGCTATCGACCAGGTTAATCGCGAAATTGGCACTCGCTTCGATTTTCGTGGAACCGAGGCTCGGATCGAGGGGTCAGAGGAGGAGCTCACACTGATTGCTGAAAGTGATTTTCAACTTCAGCAGATGCGGACCATATTGGATACTAAGCTCGCTAAGCGAGGGGTGGACGTGGGTTGTTTGGATGCTCAAGAGCCGGAAATCTCGGGGAAACGTGCCCGTCAGTCTATCCGAGTCCGCCAAGGTATTGATAAAGAGACTGCCCGCAAAATTATCAAAATGGTGAAGGAGAGTAAACTCAAGGTCCAGGCTGCCATTCAGGGAGAGCAGGTGCGAATTTCAGGCAAGAAACGAGATGACTTACAGCAAGTGATTGCCTTATTGCGAGAGGCTAATTTGGAGTTACCATTGCAGTACGTGAATTTCCGCGATTAACTTAGGATGTAATGATGGGAAAAAAAATACTAGGCTTTCTGTTCGCAGGGGTATTGGTAACCCTTTCCTTTTCTGCGGCAGCGGATGAAGAGAAAGAGGTGGTTCGGGCATCCCTACAAAAGTGGGCACCGGGGGTGCAGCCTCAGAGTATCAAAGCTGCGCCCATTCCTGGCATTTATGAGGTAGTGGTAGAGGGGCAGGTTTTTTATATCAGTCAGGATGGCCGTTACGCCATGCAAGGGCAGCTGCTTGATCTAGCGAATCGAACCAATTTGACCGAGGAACGGTTGAAAGTGATGCGGGCTGAAGCCATTGAGGGCCTTGATGAGCAAAATATGATTGTGTTTGGGCCTGAGCAGGCAAAGCATACGGTGAACATCTTTACCGATATTGACTGCGGTTACTGCCGCCAATTGCACCGGCATATCGACGAATATAGTGAATTGGGGATCAAAATCCGCTATCTAGCTTTTCCCCGAGCCGGTATTGGCTCTTCATCCTATGACAAAGCGGTAGAGGTATGGTGTGCCAAGGATCGCCATCAGGCCATCACCCAGGCCAAAGCAGGCAAGCCGGTGGAGAATACCGCTAAGTGCGATAATCCCGTGGCTGAGCAGTTCAATCTCGGCCAATCATTAGGGGTCAACGCCACTCCCACCTTGATTCTGGAAGATGGTTCCACATTACCAGGTTTCGTCCGCCCCCAGGCTCTCGCTAATCTCTTGGAGCGAAAAGTAGCGGCTCACCCTTAAGCGGTTAAGCGGTGAGAAGATGATTGAATCGGGGTTTTGGTATCTGGGGATCAAGGAAGTGAAAACCCTCCCCAGTGCAGGTTAGGATGCTCTTCCCCCGGTCCCAATCCCCAAGCACGATACGTTGCTTGGGATGGCTATCCACAGAAAAGTAGTGTACTGCCGGGCGGTGGGTATGGCCATGGATGATTCGTTTGGCCCCGTGGGCCTGAAGGGCTGCTTCAACCGCAGCTTGATTAGCATCCATGATGGTCAAGGACTGCTGTTGGGTGTGTGCCTGGCTCTGGCGGCGTAGGTGCCGAGCAATGGCGCCGCGCCAGGATTTAGGCAGCGCCAGATAGGTGCGAAGGAATAGGGGTCGGCGCAGCCGGGCCCGGGCTCTTTGGTAGGCCACATCATCAGTGCAGAGCATATCCCCGTGGGTTAATAGAGTAGGAACTCCGTAAAGGTCGATAAGGGTAGGGTCTGGCAGGATCCGGCAACCGCTTGCTTGAGCAAAGGCCCGACCGACTAGGAAATCCCGGTTTCCAGGGATGAAATAGAGGTTGACTCCTGTATCAGATAAGCGGCGGAGGGCCTGGGTAATGGCCAAGCCCTCCGTGGTGGGTGCGTCGTCTCCAATCCAATAGTCAAACAGATCGCCTAGGATATAGAGCTCCTCTCCATGAAGTGCCTCTTGGGAGAGGAACTCTAGGACCTGGGATTGAATCTCAGTCTTACCCGATCCTAGGTGGAGATCGGAAATAAAAAATGTGGCCACGCAATCCTTTAATTATCAATCGGCCACAATGGTAGCTTGTTCGATGATTACCGGTTCCAATGGTACGTCCCGGTGGTGTCCCTTGGCGCCAGTTTTCACTTTCTTGATGGTATTGACCACCTCCATGCCTTCCACAACCCGGCCAAAAACAGCATAGCCCCAACCTTGACGGTCTTTGCTGCGATGGTTGAGGAAATCATTGTCGGCAACATTAATAAAGAACTGCGCGGTTGCTGAATGGGGATCAGAGGTTCGCGCCATGGCGAGAGTCCCTTCTTCGTTCTTAAGCCCGTTATCTGCTTCATTTTGTATGGGGGAATGGGTTGGCTTGGGCTTAAAATCGGTATCGAAACCGCCGCCCTGAATCATGAAATTATCAATCACCCGGTGAAATAAGGTGTTATCGTAAAAGCCTTCGCTGACATAGCGGAGAAAATTTTCCACCGAAACAGGAGCCTTTTCTCGGTTGAGTTCGATCATAATATTACCGAAGTTGGTTTGCAGTTTAACCCGGGGCTGCTTTTGGGCAGTTGCACCGCCGCCAGCTTCGGCTGCTAATGTAAATACACCGAGCAGAAGGAAAGCAAGTGTTTTTTGGGAAGCGTACATATGCGTAGACCTATTATTGAAGTTGAACATTTCAATCAAATTTCAGTCAGCGGTTATACTACGCGAATATTGCTATGGTGAGCAAAATCCCAAATCAATAACTTTTGTGGCGGATCGGTTTTTCTATTACTATGCCATATCATGACTAAATTGAAGACTCGTTTTGCCCCTAGTCCTAGCGGTTTGTTGCACCTGGGGAATGTGCGTACCGCTTTGTTTAATGCCTTACTGGCCCGCCGCAACCAGGGTATATTCCTATTGCGGATTGAAGATACGGATCAAGAACGGAGTGCCGAGAAATATGTGGAGGCACTTATGGAAGATCTGCGCTGGTTGGGTTTAGGGTGGCAGGAAGGGCCGGAAGTAGAGGGAGAAGTAGGGCCTTACCGCCAGTCTCAGCGGGAGCCTATCTATCGAGCCTATTTCCAGCGCTTGGAGGCTGAGGAGTTGGCTTATCCTTGCTTTTGTTCCCCGGAGGAATTAGAGCGGGTGCGCAAACGACAGTTGGCGGCAGGTCAGGCACCCCGCTATGCGGGCACCTGCGCTCGGCTGGCTCCAGAAGAAGTGGAAAGCAAACTAGCTGCAGGTTTAAAGCCTACCCTGCGCTTTCGGGTGCCACTCCTGGCTACGGTTGAATTCGAGGATTTGGTCCGGGGTCCTCAACGCTTTGCGACAGGCGATATTGGCGACTTTATTATTCGGCGCGCCGATGGTTCGCCGGCGTTCTTTTTCAGCAATGCTTTGGACGATGCCTTGATGGGGGTGACCCATGTCTTGCGGGGAGAAGATCACTTAACCAATACGCCCCGTCAAATCCTGTTACTCCAGGCCTTAGGGTTGCCGGCTCCCCGCTATGGGCATATTGCCATGATTGTGGGCAGCGATGGTGCGCCCTTATCCAAGCGTCACGGTAGCCGTAGCCTTCAGGAACTGCGAGAAACCGGCTATCTGCCAGAGGCACTGTGCAATTATCTGGCCCGGTTAGGACATCATTATGAGGATACGGATTTTCTGGACCTAGATGCCCTGGCCGCTAAATTTGACTTGGACCGGCTCGGGCGAGCACCCGCTCGTTTTGATCTGCAACAGCTCCAGCACTGGCAGCGGGAGGCTTTGGCCCACCGGGATGTTGATACCTTAGGACAGTGGTTAGCGCCAGTGGTCGCTCAGCAAGTACCGGCAGATAAATACCAGGACTTTGTTGAGGCGGTACGGCCCAATGTGGTTTTGCCTGAAGACGCCCGCCATTGGGCGAGGGTGCTTTTTGGTGAAGAGCTGGTGCTCAAGAACCATGTTCTCCCCATCATCCAAGAAGCTGGTCCTGCATTTTTTACCCAGGCGCTAGCCGCCGTTGACAACTGTGGTACTGATTTCAAAGCGCTCACCATCCAGCTAAAACAAACCACAGGGGCCAAAGGCAAGTCGCTTTTTCTCCCTCTGCGGGCCGCTCTCACTGGAGAGCTAGACGGCCCAGAACTGGCCCGTTTGCTCCCCTTGCTGGGGACAGGACGGGTACGGCAGCGGCTGCAGAACTGCATGCACCCCGAGCATTCGCTCACAACTTATTGATAACCAAGCTTCTTACGTTCTTTGCTGGGGCATTGCCGCCTTGGCGCCAAAGTGCAGTACAATTTATAGAAAATTGGTCGCTTGCTGAATATCTTAGGAAACCCCTTATGTTGCGTATCTATAATAGCCTGACCAGGAGAAAAGAAGAGTTCGTTCCCATCGAACCAGGCAAGGTGCGCATGTATGTGTGTGGCATGACGGTCTACGATCTGTGCCATGTGGGTCACGCCCGAGTCATGGTGGCCTTTGATGTGGTGGCCCGCTATCTGCGAGCCAGCGGATTTGAGGTAACCTATATCCGGAACATCACCGATATCGACGATAAAATCATTCGTCGCGCCCATGAACGGAGAGAGAGCATTCAGGCACTGACTGCCCGTTATATTGAGGCCCTCCATGAAGATGCGAAAAGCCTCCAGATATTACCCCCGGATGGAGAGCCACGGGCTACGGAATCCATGGAAGTCATCATTGCCATGGTGCAGCAGTTGCTGGATCAGGGCTATGCCTATCAAGCGGAAAATGGGGATATCTATTATGATGTCAGCCATTTTGAGGGTTATGGTGCCCTCTCTGGAAAGCAATTAGACGAATTACGGGCCGGCGAACGGATCCAAGTGAGCGAAGCCAAGACCGATCCCTTGGATTTTGTCCTGTGGAAGGCCGCCAAACCCAATGAGCCCGCCTGGGGTTCTCCCTGGGGGCCGGGACGTCCCGGCTGGCACATTGAATGCTCGGCCATGTCCACCCAAGCATTAGGCCCTCATTTTGACATTCATGGGGGGGGGCAGGACTTGCAGTTTCCTCACCATGAGAACGAGATTGCCCAGAGTGAGGCGGCCACGGGCTGCAAATTTGTCAACTATTGGATGCACAACGGCTTCGTGCGAGTGGATGATGAGAAAATGTCCAAATCCTTGGGCAATTTTTTCACCGTACGTGAAGTTTTGGAGCATTATCATCCCGAAGTGCTGCGCTACTTTATTCTCTCTAGCCATTATCGCAGCCCTTTGAATTATACTGAGCAACAACTGGATACTGCCCAGGCAGCCGTTACCCGCTTATATACAGCCCTGCGGGGGATGCCGTGGGGGGACGTCCCCATACCAGCTCAAGGGGCGGGAGGAAAATTAGCCGAGGGGGATGATCCTTTTGTCCAACGCTTCCGTGAGGCCATGGATGATGATTTTAATACCCCTGAGGCCCTGGCCCTATTAAATGAAATCCGGCATGAGCTTAACCGCGCTCGCGAGGAGGGGGATAAGGATAAGGTGCGATATTTGGCGAGGTTGTTGCCATCATTGGGTGCCATTTTAGGATTGCTAACCCAGGATCCCGAGCAGTTTCTCCGCGATCCCCGACAGGCCGATGCACCTAGCATTGTCTCAGCAGAGGGAGAAGCCGTCTTTTCCGATGATGACATTGAGCAATTGATTGCCCAGAGAACTGCCGCCCGTAAAAACAAAGACTGGGCGGCAGCAGACCGTATCCGTGAAGTTCTGAAAAACCAGGGAATTACCCTGGAGGATGCGCCGACAGGAACCCTCTGGCGGCGGGGCTAGCCCCAATAATTCGCGAAACCACCACAAAGGCATGAAAAACCCAAAGAAATCAAAAAACTTAAATATATTAAAATAGTTTACTTCCACCTTCGTGTTCTTTGTGTCCTGGTGGTGAAAAATCTCGGCTAGAGCTTTCATACCGCCAGAAGCCGTTATTGGGGAGCGTAGGATTATTAGTTATGCAGTTGCTCTGCGGCATAAAGGGTATTTTCCAGTAAGGTCGCTATGGTCATTGGGCCTACTCCTCCCGGAACCGGGGTGATCCAAGCCGCTCGTTCGCGGGCTGCTTCAAACTCCACATCGCCACTTAAGGTCCCGTCTGGTTGCCGAGTAAAGCCCACGTCAATGACCGTGGCGCCGGGCTTGATCCATTCTCCCTTGATTAAATGGGGTTTCCCAGCGGCAGCAACTAGAATATCCGCCTCTGAGACGTGCTTTAATAAATCCCGAGTCCAACGGTGGCAGACGGTCACTGTACAGCCAGCGAGTAATAGCTCCAGGACCATGGGTCGTCCCACGATATTGGAAGCCCCTACCACCACTGCTTCTAAGCTCTTGAGGTCTTGTTCTGTGGTTTTCAAAAGAGTAATGACCCCATGGGGCGTACAGGGCCTAAGAAGAGGGAGGCGCAGAGTCAGTCGACCAATGTTGTAGGGATGGAAACCATCCACATCTTTATCAGGATGGATCTGTTCAATGACTCGCTCGGGATCAATATGCTTTCCAAGGGGCAACTGAACCAAAATCCCGTCTACGGTTGAATCAGCATTTAATTGGTCAATCAGGGTGAGCAGCTGAGATTGGGGGGTTTCTGCTGGCAGATCATAGGCCAAGGATTTGAAACCCACTTCTTCACAGGCGCGCCGTTTATTACGGACATAGGCCCGGGAGGCCGGATCGCTACCAAGAAGTATCACCGCCAGTCCTGGAGGGCGTAGTCCAGCCGCAATCCTTTCTTGAACCCGTTTTTTGATAGTTTGTCGAATGTTGGTGGCGATGGCTTTACCGTCAAGGATTTTAGCGCTCATGAATGATCCTTAATTTTTTAATAATTCAGTAATAGAAGGCGTAATTTGTTATTATAATTCCATAGAAGGAAGGGCCGCTAAATAAAGACAGGTCCCTCTGCAGAAAGTCATAAGGAAAGAAGGCGGGTGGATATGGATTGACGCTTCGCTTGGCTGGCCTTAATATCAAAGGTTTCGGGGTATAGCGCAGCCTGGTAGCGCATCTGCTTTGGGAGCAGAGGGTCGGGGGTTCAAATCCCTCTACCCCGACCAATTTATATAAAGGAGTGGCGTACGTTGGCCCGCCTGTGGGTTGCGAGGATGCCATTCCATGCGCCTGTAGCTCATTCGGATAGAGCATCGGCCTTCTAAGCCGAGGGTAGTAGGTTCGAATCCTACCGGGCGCGCCATGTATTGCAATTTAGAGGCTGCACCTTACCGCATAACTGCGGTATAATTATTGGCTTTTATGGTGGGCGTAGCTCAGTTGGTAGAGCGCAGGATTGTGGCTCCTGTGGTCGTGGGTTCAAATCCCATCGCTCACCCCAAATTTTAGTGTTGGGGCCATTAGCTCAATTGGTAGAGCAGCTGACTCTTAATCAGTAGGTTCAAGGTTCGAGTCCTTGATGGCCCACCAGAGAAATCAAAGGCTTACCATCATGTGGTAGGCCTTTTTTATTTTCTGGGTATACTTTTGGGTATACTTTGGCAGGTTTCATTAAAGAAAAGGGTAGCCGTGACGATTATCCCAGAAGCTGGTAATTGACCGTCTATCTGCAAAATGTCCTCTATGCCCTCTTTGGTTCCTCCCTAGTCTGTTAAGCGTGCACTGTAGTCTAGATAAAACTAGAATCGGGCCTCGATGCGGCTTTCCCTCTAAGCACTGTTAGCGTTATTGTTCCCCTAATTATCACCAGAATAAGACCACCCACGCATGGCCATTAAAAAATCCGAACTCTATAGCTCCCTATGGCAAAGCTGCGACGAACTGCGTGGCGGCATGGATGCTTCCCAGTACAAGGATTATGTGCTCACCCTGCTGTTCGTCAAATCGTGTCCGACAAATACGCCGGCAACCGCAATGCCCTGATTGTGGTGCCCGAGGGCGGCTCCTTTGCCGACATGCTCAAGCTCAAAGGCGATAAAGAAATCGGCGACAAGATCAACACCATCATCGGCCGCCTGGCGGAGGAAAACGATCTCAAGGGCGTCATCGACGTGGCCGACTTCAATGACGAGGATAAGCTGGGCCGAGGCAAGGAGATGGTGGACCGGCTCTCCAAGCTGCTCGCCATTTTCGATGGCCTCGATCTGCGCGCCAACCGGGCCGAGGGGGACGATCTGCTAGGGGACGCCTACGAATACCTGATGCGCCACTTCGCCACCGAATCCGGCAAGAGCAAAGGGCAGTTCTATACCCCCGCCGAGGTCTCCCGCATCATGGCCAAGGTGCTGGGCATCAGCCGTGACACCCGCCAGGATCAAACGGTTTACGATCCTACCTGTGGCTCGGGATCGTTGCTGCTCAAAGTCGCCGACGAAGCGCCCCGGGGCCTGTCCATCTTCGGTCAGGAAATGGATAACGCCACCTCCGCCCTGGCCCGTATGAATATGATTTTGCACGATGCGCCCACGGCGGAGATCTGGCACGCCAACACCCTGGCCAGCCCCCATTGGAAGCACAAGGACGGCAGCCTCAAGACCTTCGACTTCGTGGTGGCCAATCCCCCCTTCTCCCAAAAGAATTGGACCAGCGGCCTGGACCCGGCCCATGATCCTTTTGGCCGCTTCGAGCTGGGGGTGCCTCCGGCCAAGAACGGGGATTATGCTTTCCTGCTGCATATCATCAAATCCCTCAAGAGCACCGGCCAGGGCGCGGTCATTCTGCCTCACGGAGTATTGTTCCGCGGCGGCGCCGAGGCGGTGATTCGCAAGAACCTGATTCGGCGCGGGCTCATCAAGGGCATCATCGGCCTGCCCCCTAACCTATTCTATGGCACCGGCATTCCCGCCTGCATTATTGTCATCGACAAGGAACAGGCCCCGGCCCGCACCGGCGTCTTCATGATGGACGCCAGCAAGGGCTACATGAAGGACGGCAACAAAAACCGCCTGCGCAGCCAGGATTTGCACAAGATCGTCGATGTATTCACCCGACAGATCGACAGGGATCCCAAATACGCCCGACTGGTCAGCCTCCAGGAAATTGAGGCCAATGAGTTTAACCTCAACATCCCCCGCTATATCGACAGCTCCGCGCCGGAAGACCTTCATGACCTCAACGCCCACTTGAACGGGGGTATTCCCGACCGGGATATCGATGCCTTGGAGGACTATTGGCAAGCCTTCCCCACTTTGCGCCCGGCGCTCTTTAAGCCCAGCGACCGGGAGGGTTGCTGCTACGCCCGCGTCCCCGCCCAGGAAGTGAAAACCACCATCCTGGGGCGGCCCGAGTTCACGGCTTTCTCCGAGCGGGTACTGGCCATTTATCGGGCCTGGCGGGAGCGGCATTGGTCCACCCTCCAGGGACTCCATATCGGCGCCGAACCCAAGGCCCTCATTCACGCCCTCTCGGAAGATCTGCTGGAACGGTTTGCCCAGGCCGAGCTGGTGGATAAATACGATGTCTACCAGCATCTGATGGACTACTGGGCCGAGGAAATGCAGGACGATGTGTACGTCATCGTCCAGGACGGTTGGCTGGAGGCCGCCAAGCCCCGCTTGCTGGTGGAGGAAAAGGGCAAGAAGACCAAGGAGACCCCGGATCTGGTCATCCACAAAAAGAAATACAAGACCGAACTCATCCCTCCAGCCTTAATCGTCGCCCGCTACTTTGCCCCGGAACAGGCGGCCATCGACGAGCTGCAAGCGGCCAAGGAGGCCCTCGCCCAGGAACTGGACGCTTTCGTTGAAGAGCACAGCGGCGAGGAGGGGCTGTTGGAAGAGGCCAAGAGCGACAAAGGCAAGGTTACCAAAGCCAGCCTCAAGGTGCGCCTTAATGAGATCAAGGGCATGCCCGATGGTGACGATGAATGGCAAGTGCTCCAGCGTTGCCAAAAACTGCTGGAACAGGAATCTGCTACGGACAAACAGGCCAAGGAGGCTCAGAAGGTCCTGGAGGAAAAAGTCTTCGCCCAATACGGCAAACTGGATGAGGCCGACATCAAGCAGCTGGTGGTGGAGGATAAATGGTTGGCCGCCATCGAAGCCCAGGTGCGGGCCGAGGTGGAGCGGGTCACCCAAACCCTCGCCGGTCGGGTCAAGGCGCTGGAAGAACGTTACGCCGAGCCGCTGCCCCAACTCACCCAGGAAGTCGAAATGTTATCGGCGCGGGTGGATGAGCATCTGAAGCAGATGGGGCTGGTGTGGGGTAGCGGCGTATGAGTAAGGAGGGGGTGGCGGTTGAGGAAGCGGCTGTAAGCTATTCCGGATTTACGGCAAAGCATGATTTGCTTTGGGGATATAAGCAGACTGAGATTGGAGTAATTCCGAAGGATTGGGAGGTGAATCGGCTTGATGAGCTAGCTGATATTGATCCTGATAATCTACCGAGCAATACAGATCCTAGCTATGAGTTTAAGTATGTCTCTCTTGAGGATGTTAACGAGGGTACCTTAGCGGGCTTCTCCGAAATCAAATTCCGCGATGCCCCATCAAGAGCAAGAAGAAAACTGAGAAAAGGAGATATTTTAGTTTCGACGGTACGTCCCAATCTCAAATCGCATTTTCTATTTGATCGCGATGAATCTAACTGGATTTGTTCTACTGGCTTTTCAGTTGTTCGGTGCCATGAAGGAAAATCGTTACCCCGTTTTGTCTTCTTCCATCTATTTGACGGCAGTGTACCAAAGCAGATAGATGCTTTGCTTACAGGTTCGAATTACCCGGCAATCAATGGCAGTGATGTGAGGGCATTGGAGATACCTGTACCGTCAACACTTGAAGAACAAACCGTCATTGCCACCGCCCTGTCGGACGTAGATGCCCTAATCGCCGCGCTGGACAAACTCATCGCCAAAAAGCGCGCCATCAAAACCGCCGCTATGCAGCAACTCCTCACTGGCAAGCAGCGACTGCCGGGGTTTGAGGGAGAGTGGGAGGTGAGGCAATTGGGAAATTTATGCGAGAGGATCACTACAGGGAAACTCGATGCAAACGCGATGGTGGAAGGTGGTGAGTACCCATTTTTTACCTGTGCCAGGGAACACTACTGGATCGATAAATACGATTTTGATACAGAGGCGCTTTTGGTTTCCGGAAATGGAGCCAATGTAGGTTACATTCATTACTATAAAGGAAAATTCAATGCTTATCAGCGAACCTATGTTCTAAGTGGGTTCAACTGCAATATTCACTTTCTGAAGTTATTTATGGAACGTAAGCTTCAAGATCGAATTCGAACGGAGGTAAACGCAGGTAATACACCATACATCGTAATGGGTACTCTCATGGAAATGAATATCTCTTTGCCTTCGAGAAAAGCCGAACAAACCGCCATTGCCACCATTCTCTCCGACATGGATGCTGAAATCACCGCCCTAGAAGCCCGCCGAGACAAAACCCAGGCTATCAAACAGGGCATGATGCAGGAACTCCTCACTGGCAGGATACGACTGGTATGAATGGACTGATTCACCTCTATTGCGATGAATCCTGCCATTTAGAAAAGGATAGGCAGAATGCCATGGCGCTAGGTGCGGTGTCTTGTCCGGCGGATGTTCGCAAGCGGGTGGAGCGGGCCATCAAGTCACTTAAAAAAGCCTATGGCATTCCAACAAGCCGAGAGATTAAGTGGGCGCAAATATCGCCGTCCAATTTGGCATTTTATCGTAAGCTCATTGAGCTTTTCTTCGATGAGTCGAGGCTTGGCTTCCGCGGTGTAGTGGTACCAGATAAAAACACACTGGAGCACGCACGCTTCGATCAAAGCCATGATGATTTTTACTACAAGATGTGGTGGTTGTTGCTGACACGGATGATTGATGACGAGCACGGATTCCGAATTTTTGTCGACATCAAGGACACACACAGCGCGCTAAAGCTCACCAAGCTGCATGAGGTGTTGTGTAATGCCCATTACGATTTCGACAACAGCCGGATCAAGAGCATCGAAGCGGTACATTCCCATGATGTTGTGCTCGTCCAGATGGCCGATGTTCTCGCGGGCGCGCTATCTCATCTTTTCCGGCGTATTGATGGCAGTAAAGCCAAACAGGCGCTTATCGCGCATGTCCAGACAAGGAGCGGGCTGACCCTTACGAAATCGACGCCGCCTGCAGTTAGGAAATTTAATCTATTCATCTGGCAACCACAGGAGAGGGCGTGATTGACCCGCCGGCGCTACTGCCGTTTCAAGGAGATTGGGCTGCATATGAAGATGCGGTCTATGAGGCGTTTCTTGCAAGTTTTGTCCGTGCGGAAGTGCGCTTCAGGGAAGTACGGGTTAAAGCGCAATACCGACCCGAAACTCGGGGCAAGGGATATAGCTTTTGGCATGTCATTTCCGAAGCCCCTCATCCTGGAAACCGAAATGAAGAGGATCGGATACCGGATTTCAACCGCTGTGCGCGGATTCGCTGGATTGCCTGGGCTATTGAGCAGGCCTCCAATGGCACAGAGGAGGGGTTCAGTTGGTGGGAAAATCGTCGCGGCCGGGAAACTCGCGTGGTAATTTGGGCGGAATTGTGGGATTTCGCCGTGATTCTGAGTAAGCGCCGGGATTATTATCTACTCAAGACGGCTTATTGCGATCTAAAGCCTCACCGCCGTAGGAGCTTTGAAAAGGAGCGGAAGGAATTCTTGAAGCTTTAGAAAGGCTGAAGCCCCGCGACATTGCTGCCGAAGGGCTTCGGATGCTCCTTCCACATCAGGTGGATGAGACTGCTTATAAATATAGCATCCACAGGGCGAGAAAATCAAGTTTATTTGTGGCGCGGCAATAGGAAATAGGACGAAGGCTCTAGCGAGAAGAATCTGCGGCAGAGGGGGCCGTTTGCCAAGCGGTTACCGGATGAGGAGATTGTCGTATCGCTGGTACGACAATTGACTTGGATGCACATTATCGCCTCGGCGCGCCGCCGCTTGGAACAGAAAGGCTTAGAAGCAGAAAAAGACGAGGAGACATGAGCACCGTCGGCCAAAAAGAACGCCAAACCCAAGCGCGGGTCATCCAGTTCTTCCGGGAGCAACTGGGCTACGATTTTCTCGGCAATTGGAGCGAGCGGGAAGGCAATCGCAATATCGAAGAGGGCCTGCTGCGGCCCTGGCTGGCCAAGCGGGGAGTCTCCAACGCCCTTATCACCCGCGCCCTCCATCAGCTCGGCAAAGCCACCGCCTTGGGGGAGGGAAAACACCTCTATGACGCCAACCGGGCCGTGTATGACCTGCTGCGCTACGGGGTGAAGGTCAAGGAAGGGGTGGGGGAGCACCACCAGACCGTGTGGCTCATTGACTGGAACCACCCGGAGCACAACCACTTCGCTATTGCCGAAGAAGTCTCTATCCGGGGCGAGCATACCAAGCGTCCCGACATCGTGCTCTATGTCAACGGGATTGCCCTGGGGGTGCTGGAGCTGAAACGCTCCACGGTCGCGGTGAGCGAGGGCATCCGCCAGAATCTGGATAACCAGAAAAAAGCGTTCATTCGCGGTTTTTTTACCACCCTGCAACTGCTCATGGCGGGCAATGAGACTGAGGGGCTGCGCTACGGCACCATCGAGACGCCGGAAAAACATTACCTGAGCTGGAAAGAAGAGAGCGACATTGAGAACGCCCTGGACCGGCCGTTGCTTCAACTTTGCAACAAGCCCCGTTTGCTAGAACTCATCCATGACTTCATGGTCTTTGACGCCGGGGTCAAGAAGACTTGCCGCCACAATCAGTACTTCGGGGTCAAGGCGGCCCAGCAGAGTGTCCGCAACCGGCAGGGGGGGATCATTTGGCATACCCAAGGCTCCGGCAAATCGCTGACCATGGTGTGGCTCACCAAATGGATACGGGAGCATATAGCAGATGCCCGGGTGCTCATCATCACCGACCGCACCGAACTGGATGAGCAGATCGAGGGGGTGTTCCTGGGAGTGAACGAGGCTATCTACCGCACCCAAAGCGGCGCCGATCTGATGGCCCAACTCAATGCCACCACGCCCTGGTTGCTATGCTCCCTCATCCATAAGTTCGGCGCCAGTGAAGAGACGGCCACCGAGGCCTTTATCGAGGAATTGAAAGCGAGCTTGCCCTCTGATTTCCAAGCCAAGGGCCAGATCTTCGTATTCGTGGACGAGTGTCATCGCACCCAGTCCGGTAAACTTCATCGGGCCATGAAGGCCCTGCTGCCCCATGCCCTGTTCATCGGTTTTACCGGCACCCCCTTGTTAAAAGCCGATAAGCAAAAAAGTATCGAGGTCTTCGGCCCTTACCTCCATACCTACAAGTTTGACGAGGCGGTGCGCGACGGCGTGGTGCTGGACTTACGCTATGAGGCCCGAGATATCGATCAGAACTTGACCTCGCCCCAGCGGGTGGACCAGTGGTTTGAGGCCAAGACTCGGGGGCTCTCGGATCTGGCCCGGGTCCAGCTCAAGCGGAAATGGGGCACCCTGCAAAAGGTGCTCAGCTCCCAGTCCCGCCTGGAGAAGATTGTGGCCGACATCCTCTTCGACATGGAGACCCGGGACCGGTTGATGAGCGGCCGGGGCAATGCCCTGCTAGTCTCCAGCAGCATTTACCAGGCCTGCAAGCTCTATGAATTGTTCGCCCAGACTCCCTTGGCGGGACAATGCGCCATTATCACCAGCTATAAGCCTTCGCCTAACGATATCAAGGGCGAGGAGAGCGGCGAGGGGCTAACGGAGAAACTGCGCCAGTATGACATCTACCGAAAAATGCTGGCCGATTGGTTCGAGGAGCCCGAAGACCAGGCCATGACTCGGACGGAAGAATTTGAAACAGCAGTCAAGGAAAAATTCGTCAAAGCGCCGGGGCAGATGAAGCTCCTTATCGTGGTGGACAAGCTCTTGACCGGCTTCGACGCCCCCTCGGCCACCTATCTTTATATCGACAAAAAGATGCAGGACCATGGCCTGTTCCAGGCCATCTGCCGGGTGAACCGGCTGGATGGGGAGGACAAGGAATACGGCTATATCATCGACTACAAGGACCTGTTCAAGTCCCTGGAGGGGGCCATTGGCGACTACACCGGCGGCGCCCTGGAGGGCTATGACCGGGCGGATGTGGCGGGCCTGCTGGAAAATCGCCTGGAGAAGGGGCGGGAACGACTAGAAGAAGCCCGGGAGGCGGTTAAGGCCCTTTGTGAACCGGTAGCGCCTCCCAAAGACACGGGGGCTTATCTGCATTATTTCTGCGCCGCTGATACTCTTGACCAGGCGGCCCTCAAGGACAACGAGCCCAAGCGGATCGCCCTCTACAAAGCCGTATCTGCTCTGGTGCGGGCCTTTGCCAATCTGGCCAATGAGATGCCGGACGCAGGTTACCGCAATACTGAAATCGAGGCCATTCGGCAAGAGGTGGGCCACTACGAGAAAGTCCGCCATGAGGTGAAGCTTGGCAGCGGCGACTACGTGGACATGAAAGTATTCGAGCCCGCCATGCGCCATCTGCTGGATACCTATCTCCAGGCCGAGGACAGTGAAGTGATTTCCGCTTTCGATGATCTGGGCCTGGTGGAGCTGATTGTGGAGCAGGGGCTAGGGGCCTTGGATAAGCTGCCCAAAGGGATTCGCGACAACCCCGAGGCCATGGCCGAAACCATCGAGCACAACGTGCGCAAGTTGATTATCGATGAGCAGCCGGTGAATCCCAAATATTACGAGAAAATGTCCCACTTGCTGGATGCCTTGATTCAGGAGCGCAAGGCCCAGGCGTTGGCATACCAGGAATATCTTAAAAAGCTGGTGGAACTGTCCGGCAAAGTGAAAAAGCCTACCGCGACTACCGCCTATCCCACCTCCCTGAACACCCCGGCCAGGCGGGCCCTTTACGATAATCTTGACTACAATGAGGCATTGGCGGTCAAGATCGACACTGCGGTGCGCTACACTAAGAAGGACGACTGGCGGGGCAACCGCTTCAAGGAGCGGGAAGTGGAAAACGCTATTCGGGAAGAACTCGGCGAGTATGCAGTGAAAACACCCGAGATCTTTGAGCTAGTGAAAAATCAGCGTGAATACTAACCCTCCTGGCGCCTGCGGCATGAGGAGTTGAACCAAATACCATTGGGACATGAGCATTGGGGTTAAGAGTACTAGATACCGGACGGAAATACTACGCTAGCAAAGAACTGGGCCGCCGCCCAAAAGCGGGCGACGGCGTCCCCATCGCTATGAGAGCTGGCTACTTACTGGCACCTCCTGGATTTCGATTTGCCAGACAACTCAGAAAATAAAGCTCATCACAAACCCGTGGGAATTACCACCGGACAGAGCGAGGGCGTGATTCTCTCCGCGCCTCCCAGGCTGAGGTTTAATCCGGCCTGAATGATTCTCAGCTCCGCTATCTTGTGATGAAAGTGTCTAAATTTCTCCTTGAGGTCTACATCAACGAAGGCTGTTTGAAACTGTCCATCTTGATGCATGGACAGCATCTCCCGTGTGATTTCAATCTCATGGGCCCCCATAAACGTTTGGACTAAGGTTTGAAAAGTCAAAGGCTTTTTATGGTCGAGATGACTTTCATGGAAAGCGATACGCTCCCCGGTGATATCACATTTCACTTTCCCCTCGGCATCGGCATGGATAGCAAAATGGTTCTGCTTCATGAGGCGCAAATCCTCATCCACCGCTTGGCGGCAGGCTTCTGCGAATTCTTGATATAAGGATTTTTCTTTGGCTCGGATCGCTTCTCGATAGGAGAAATCGGTCACGGTGCCATCCTGGCGTTCTATCCAAAAGCAGCGGGTGGTTTTCGTGGTTTTATCTTTATAAAGCCGCTTGACCCCACCACCTATTTTTGTCACTGCCCGGGGATGCCGCTCAAGCAGGGCAAGCAACATTTCAAAATCCTTGCCGAGGATCTCTTCCCCGTCTCGATACCTTCCCAGCATCGCGCGGAAATAGGTGATGGCGTCTTGTTGTGAATGAAATGGGAGACTATTAATTATCAGTGGCTGACGTGCCATAGTGGATTGACCTCATCGTGGTTGTTAGACCATAGGTAATGAGCGACACCTTCTTCCCCCGTAATGGGGGAGTCGGTGTGTAAAGCAAGAATTAATGGAGGCTCTCTCATTCTCTCGACCTCTTCAGGGGACGAGGGGAATGGATTGCCCCCGCCACTGGGGAATGGGATCGATTCTTGGGGTGTTTGCTTTTCGCCTCTTCCCGAACGATCGGAGTTGTTTTGGGGGCTTTAATCCCTATCCTCACTTGTCCGCCATGGATCTCCAGGACGGTAAGCTGGATATCCTGGCCAATGACAATGCTTTCTAGGGATCTGCGGGTCAGTACTAACATGGTTTTTTTCCTTTTTTGAATAAAAAAAGTGATGCACCTAAGGTGCTAAATCACGGTGGAACAGAGACAATGCCGCGAGCCTCCCGAGAGGCACTGGAGAAGTGCCCATCAAGGGCAAGGCAGGCATTGCAGGGTAAAAAAATGGAAAGGCTTCCGAGGCATTTGCTGTTTCACCCGAGAGACCTTCTGTGCTTTTAGGCAGCATGAAGTCATGCGACTTCGCTGCGCCGTTCGACGCACGTCATAGTGCATCTTTGGGGGGATTGCCTTTGAATAGGCAATAGAAATCACAGCCACCACCTCGTCTTGAGGTGGTAGCAAGCCTTCGTTATTTCGTTTATGGGCGTTTGCTGTTGAGAAGCACGGCGGGTGGAGCCGTTACACTATTTTGCTTTTCGGCACTGCCACTATGGTATGTCGGGTAGGTGGGTTGCTTTGCTACACCAGGTACTCATTTGCCCGGTGCTGAGAGCGTCGCGGCTTCGTAGAGACGTCAGTTCGACATAAGCGGGGGGCTGTTTTCATAGTCCTGGGTAGGAGATAGGATGTGCCTGTTCAGAGGGTTATTCAAAGAAGCAGGTGAGGGTCATGATAGATTTAGAGCGGGTTTTTTGTGAGGTCGATGATTTCTGCCAAGCGTTTGAACCCCAGTGGCATCAGCAGCTTCTACACTCAGGCGAGAGAAAGCGGCGAAAAACCTCAAGCCTGTCACTGAGTGAGGTGATGACGATTATCATTGCTTTCCATCGCTCGAACTATCGCACCTTTAAGCACTATTACACCGGCTATGTGGCGAAATACTGGCGGGGAGCCTTTCCTATGCTGGTCAGTTATCCCCGCTTTGTGGAACTGATGAGCTCGGCGTTGATTCCCTTGTGCAGTTATCTGCACACCCGTAAAGGCCAGGTCAGCGGTATTGGTTTTATTGATTCTACGCCCATTATCGTCTGCCATCGCCAACGGGCTCCTACCCATCAACTCTTTAGAAAAAAGTCCCACTGGGGCAAGAATTCCATGGGATGGTTTTATGGATTTAAGCTGCATTTGATCATCAACGATGAAGGGGAACTGCTCGCTTTCAAGCTGACCCCGGCGAATGTCGATGACCGCCAACCCGTTCCCGAGATGACCCGAGGGATGTTTGGAAAGCTCTTCGGGGATAAGGGGTATATTTCTCAGCCCCTCTTCGACCTCTTGTTTGAGCGGGACTTACAACTTATCACCAAGCTCAAGAAAAACATGAAAAACAAACTTCTTCCCTTGTTTGATAAGATCCTCACCCGAAAACGGGCCCTCATTGAAACGGTCAACGATCAGCTCAAAAATATCTCCCAAATTGAGCACACCCGCCATCGCAGCATCGCTAATTTTATGGTCAATCTAGTGGCCGCCCTGATTGCCTACACCTATCAGGACAAAAAACCCTCTCTTCACCTTCGCTTTCACCCCGATCAATCCTTACCCATCGGGATCTAGCTTATGTCGAACTGACGTCGTAGAGAAGGGCGAAGGGCTTCGGCTGCCTTTCGCGCCTGGGTTGGTATTGGCAGCTTCCGCCACTAGAAGGAGCTGGGTCCCGCGCCCCTAACGTACACGGTGCTTCTTCAGTAGAGACAGTGGAACAACGCGTTCACGGGCAGTGTTACATCGCGGCTAGAGTGAATTTATTGGCCCCTTTAATTCGATTGACCTGCCCGCGAAAACAGAAGAGTTCCCGCTTCCTAATGGACGGAAAGAGCTAGATAGCGGACACCTCCACATAGCTCGCCTCCGAATGGGGCTCGGGGAGGGGTTCGCCGTCCGCTCTAAGCTCTTCCAAGTGAAGTTCAATGGCCCCTTGGATAAGCTCTAAAACCTCCTCTTTCGTCTCCCCTACAGCGGCACAGCCGGGAAGATCGGGCACATACGCGCCCCAACTCTTGGGGCCTCGCTCAATCACGACCCTATCTCTCATCCTCTGCACCTCACTTTAGACCCGCCTGCTTCAGGATAGTGTTGAGCGTCCCCGGCGGAACATCCACGCTGGGTTTGCCGGCCACGGTGACTTTTCCGGGCTTTTTGGGATGCTTGAACTGGCGGTGGCTACCTCGTACCTGAACAAGATACCCACCCTCGTACTCAAGCATTGGAATGACCTCCTCTACTTTCATTTTTACCCTGTTCTGTCAAACGGGGGCTTTGCCGACTTTCACCTGAATATTAAAGTAGTCCTAGCGGTAAGTGGCCATCACCCATTTTGAAGGTAGCTCTCCTTACCGGGCTCTTTAAGACCTAGAGGAAGCATCCCGTTATAGACCCATATACAAAATGATGCGGGAACCCAAGAAAAAAATTCCTCAGGAGAGGTCTACACGATGACTTACCCGTGAGTGGCCTCAGTTAAAGCTTCTTCTATTATTTCTTCGCTGACACCCCGGCGTCTCAGACTCGCCACTAAGGCCGAGACTGTCTCGTTCTCGAGCCTCTCTAAATCTTCTCTGAGGCCTTGACCGATGTAAGCGCGAATCAAAGGTTGATAACCCGAAAAGCCGAGTAAGGGCGCAACACGCTTCAAATCTTCAACCACATCTTCCGGTATACGGAGCGTCACCATAGTCATCGGCCGGTTCCGATCAAGCCGTTTCTTCAGTTGCTCAATTTTCATAAAACTGTCTTTTCGTTCGAGTCGCTTTACGCGCAGAAATGATTCTAATCTTATCTTCTTCCAGAAGAACGTGAACGACAAACAGCAGATTCCATCGTTTATCCATCCCAATCAGGGCATCGCGGGCTTCTTCATGACGACTGGCATCTACAACCCGAACGAAGGGATCAAAGAAAGCCTCTGCGGCTTGTTTAAAAGCCACCTTGTGCTTGGCACGATTGGCGCGGGCCTTCTCTTGGTTCCAGATAAACTTGATCCCATTCAGTTCGAAGTCTTCGTCCATACTTAAAAGAATAAGCAGAGCGTATTGATATTGTCAATACACACCATAAGGGCATCACAAGGTAGTAGAAAAGCCCTAAAAGGCTTGATTTTAAGTGGCTTTTTAATAATAAAGCTTCAGAGGTGGATTTCACCTGAGCAACACGAAAGCCATCGTTTCTGAACTTTCGCCACTTGTGGGTGTTATTTTTCGGTTTATCATCCCAGGGCTAACGCATGAAAAAACCAGAAGCTAATTGAATCAGTTGATTATCAACCCACCTCAAAACTGGCGGTTATGGGTAATATATTGAGAAATATAGCTTCTCAGAATTTCATGCGTTAGCCCTGTTTATCATCCACCCACAGAATGGATTTATGCTTGGGCATTGGGGGGAGTTCGGAGGGTTTCAGGTCCGTTACTGCCGTGTTAGGAAGTAGGGCGGCAACTTGATTTCTGCAAATCTTCAATTTGCCAGCGTCACTGATCCGAGGCGTCCTGCACCGTCAACTCGGCGTCGCCCAATTTAATAGTAAAATTTCTAGACTCGATAATAGTTCGAAGCATTGGCCACAATTTAATAAATGCAATTCCTAGCAATGTGGGCCATGCTAGGGCGGCGAGTGCATTTAATACTTCGGCCAGTCCATTCATGATTTACTGGCAACCTAATGGGGTGTTAATCGATAGAAGGGTTCTTAGTAAAAAGCATGCGCTATCTTTCATGAGTGAGTGCTAAGGAACCATCTTCCGGCTAATACCTTGCGTTCCCATGTGCTTTCCTTAAGCAGATAGATCTCTTGCCATTTCCTTGGCGCAACCACCACCTATGAATAGCATCATTAATAACACCATTACATATATATATATATTCACCATCTTTTTACATAAAAATTAACCCAATATATTTATTCAAAGATAATAGCGCGGCTTATCACCGTGCCGACGCCGCCCTTCGCTCCCACGCCCCTTGAACGGAGCCCCCGCGAACCTCGCTGCCAAGCCGCACCACACTTCGCCATCTCGTGCCATTGATCGAAGTCACTGCGTGCCCAGTAAACAATAACCTTTACCCAGGCACAAGGTGATTGCGCTCTTAGCGACCTTGCCACATCGTCACGTCGAGCGCCGTCCAGTGTTCCTAGCCACCGAAACACTTTATCTATGAAATAAAGAGACAATGTGACTTCGTGCTTTGCAGCGAAGTCACTCGGTACCCAGCGCGAAGAACGGAGTACGAGGGGCGAAGTTCCTTGGAACCCCCACAAGGGTTATTACTTTGGGAAAAAGGTTGAGTTGGAGTGGTAGGGTGCTAGGTCTTGAGTGCTGATATTAAAGCACTTTGCGCTTCGCACGTGGGTCTTCATCTCCTCTTTCCTCTGGTTTGGATTAGGTGTATTTTTCTATGGGGCGGCGAGGGACGAGCGGCCTGGGAGAGATTGGCGAAAAATTTGGAAAAGTTTGTGGCGCTTGGGGCCCCCCGGCGGAGATCTGAAAAAGCAAAATCCGAAGGGGGGTGGCTTTCTGGGAGGCCGGGGGGAGGGGCCCAGAGGCGGTAGGAAACTAAAATTTTGTTATTGGGTTCTGCGTTCAGAATACAGCGGGACTCCTCATCTAAATCATAAATCATCATCTAGACTATAATTCTCAAACTCCTCATATTGTCTCTCTAGATCTTCATCATCTGGACCACCTAAAATCACTTCCCAGTCATTCGAATCTAAATCATTAGCTTCTCCGCCCCATTCTTCAGCTTGGTAACTGCTTTGGTATTCGTCTAAGTACGGTTGATTTAAATCATATTCTGATAGTTCATAGTCTTCGTAGTATACGGTTTCATAGTCATCTATCTGATAACTACCTTCCTCCCCTTCTTGATTTAAATCATTACTTGGATCGTAATAGCTTTGTTCAGCCCTTAAAAAATCTTCTTCATGGCGCCACTCAATCACTGTATTATTAATGTCACTAACTAACAGGCCAAGCTTTTCAAGGCGAGAGCGAATAGCACCTTTTGTTCGCAGATGCCTGCTTGATAATTCCCCAATTGATATTCCGTTTTCAAATGAACGCCTGAGGAATAAGTCCTCTTTATCCGACCAAGGTTGTCCTGCTCTTGCAAGTGGGATTTTAGTGTTATCAAAATGTATGTTATTTATTGCGAAAAGCAGAGAAAAAAGAGCGCGAACAGTATCGGGATAATGATAGGGACTATCTTCTGGAAATGGTTCTCCTGTTTTAGGATCTATACCATCAGCAAGCGATTTGATTATTCTTATTGCTTCTTCAAGTTCCATAATTTGCTGGCGCCATATTGGCGCGGTTAACCTGGTAGCTAGCTAACCAAAATTCAACATCTTTCCCTACCTCATTCACTGTGGGAAAATAATAACTTTCCCACGCGGAGCAGTCCTCTACCTGAGAAATTCCAAGCCGCTTTGACAGCCAACCAAGATGAGTGTTTATTGTGCCAGATGTGCTTGCTGAGAAAATTAGCATGAGAGTGTTTTTAGCATGAGAAGGGCGAAGTTTATCGTTGATGTCTCGAATAACACTTGGAATTTCCTGCTCACCCTTAGAGCTCATCCACCGCTTCATTTCGATAACTGCAAACCACTTAGATGCATCGTCTGGATATTTAAGTATAAGATCGTGTGATTTGATTTCAACTTCGGCGGTAAATGGAAAAGACGATACAAGGGCACGCAAGATAATAAACTGGTAGTAGCGTTCATTGTTGATTCTTAAAATTCCGCCTTTTCCGCTGGGGTAGGCAGTTTGGTTTTTCGCAATAGCTTCACGTAGAAACCTGTCTTCAGCTTCGAGAGCAGTGCCAGAGATTTTGATCAGGCGTTTTAATTCACTGTTAATTTTAATGTCTTGCAGATTTTAAAAGCGACACTTTGATAAGAAGAAGAAAATGAGATCAAATTAATTATTAGTAGCTTATTGTTGTTCTTACAGGAACTAGAATCCCTTCATTCCCTGATTAACGGGCTTGTGGTGGTGTAATCCCGCACGCCCGGTAATCTCTATCTGTCATAACGGATTTAAGCTCGCAATTGCGTCTTCCTGGGGTGCTTTCAATGGACGGGGTATGAAAGGGCAATTGTGTTTTCTCTGCCTGAGGCGAATTGATTTTGGGATATCTTCTTTCATAGTCTACAAGCAATTTATCATAGGAGGGCTGTGTGGAAGTGAATGTCTTCTGGCTAGGCCCAACCACGTACCGTACTCCAACGATGGTTGTACACACGAGGACAGTACTAATGAACACCATGCTTGAATACCTCGGCCCGCGTGTACCAATGAAGAAACGTCCTATTCCAAACAGCAAGAGACCTAGTATCATCCCGATAGCTAGCGCAGCGGCAGTAATGTCGATAGACTGCTGGGAATTAATTTGAAAAGTCAAATAACCGAATATAGCAAGAGTGGCTAGCGTCGCTCCCATATTAGCAAGGGTTACTAGAATCGCTCTCACATTGTTAAAACCTTTGCCTGCTGCCCTCCTCTCATACTCACGTACTACCGCTTGCTGACTTTGTAGCTTTTCCAGCTCTATCTGTCTTTCCCGCTCTTGCCGTGCTCTTTCCCTTTCTATTTCTTCTTGTGTTCGTTCGCTCTCTTCGTGCTCTTGGTTTTCCCCTTTATTTTCTTCCTTTTTACCTTGTGCGGCCTCTTGCTTTTTCCGTTGCTCGTGAATCCACTCGTCATGCGCTCGGCGCTTTTCAGGATCTGATAAGACCTCGTATGCCGCATTTATAATGCGCAAAATTTTTTCAGCTTTCTCACGACACTCTGGATTTTTATCAGGATGCCATTTTTGGGAAAGATACTTATACGCACCCTTGATTACTTCATCGCTAGCATTTTCAGTAACCTGGAGATTATCGTAATGAGTTCGTAGCTTATTCTTCATGACAATAGCCGTAGTATTATGCTAAATTTTTTGATGCATACCACTGATACAACCTCTGCTAGGTAAGAAAATCTGCTACCAAGATTGAACAAATATATATCTTGAAGCTCTGCTATTACACTGTTTAATAGTTAAGCTTTTTATTGGCTTTACGCTAATCCATTAACACGGCTCTGTTAATGGCTAGTTTAGACGCCTTACTTCATAAGGATCTTATAAGCTTGGTCGTTATAGCTCACATGTCTATGCATTTATATGTGCAAGCGCGCCTGCCCTGCGTGCAGAGCATGCCTAAAAATAACGGCATCAACACTGAAAACTTAAGAGTGTAGGTCTTCCTATAGGGGGATATTTTTGAGAGGGATTTATAGCAAATGCACAGTAGATGAAAGTTTGAACGCTCAACAAAACTAATCAGTTAGGGGGAGCGCACCGATTTCCTTATACTGGAAGTTAGACTCATAACTCCAGGAGGAAAATCGATGCACTCACCCCGGACTATGATGACGCCAAAGGAGGATGTATGGCCATGCGGCTGGGATGCTGTTGCCGCATTTAGGTTGGCGAGATTTGGGGCCGAAGTGTACGGTCAGCGCGTTGCTGCACCTCTTGTTCTATGCTGCCGCGCAGGTGCGTTCGTTGGCTGCGGCCTGTTCACGACTACGCAGTGCGCCGAGTGACCAGGCCACCCGTAATGCGCTGGTGAAGCTGTGTGGGGAGGTAGAACAAGTGGAGCGCCAACTCAATGCCAGCTTTGCGGCCCAACTGCCCAAGGCGGTGCTCAAGAAAGGTCGCTGCCGCTTAGCGGTAGATTTGAATCTGGGACCCTATCACGGTCAGCCGTATCGTAACCGCCAAGAGATTTACCGCAGCCAAGCTAAAAGGGGGACGAGCCATTTTCACGCCTACGCCACGTATTATCTTGCGAACAACAGCCGACGTTATACTGTAGCCCTGACGCGGGTTGCCCAAGGGACCTCCATGAAGGAGGTGCTGAAACGTTTGCTACGCCGCGCGGCCGAGGCCGGGGTTAAGCCCCGTTTAGTGCTGTTGGACCGCGGCTTTTACAGTGTGGAGGTCATCTATTACCTGCAGGCCGCGCGCCTGGCGTTTTTGATGCCGGTGATCTGCCGAGGACGCAAAGCCAGTGACCCTCGCGGTCCAAGCGGCACACGTCTCTTTGCGGTTCAGAAACGTAGCGGTTGGGCGCGCTACACGCTGACCCATGCCGCTCAGCGAAAAATCCGTATCTCGATCTGCATTCACTGTCGTAACGGGCAAGGTCGTCGCCGGCGCCGTGGCCGACAAACATTGCTCTATGCCTTCTGGGGGATCCGACCGAAAACCACCCCATGGGTCTATCAAACCTACCGGCTTCGGTTTGGGATTGAAACGAGCTATCGGCAAGTCAATGAAGCCTGCATCAAAACCACCACCCGTCATCCGGCCTTGCACTTGTTATTTGTCGGTATCGCACTGTAGCTACGTAATCTCTGGGTCTGGGTTCACTGGTCCTCTCTGGCAACGCCTCGGCGCGGCGGGCGGCGGCTCAATCTCGGCAAGCTGCCCTTTAGAACTTTGCTGATGTGGCTGGCTGACCTTGCTCAAGAAACATTGGAAATCATTGACGTTGTGATCGTTGAGCAATCCTATTCAGCTACAGTATGAACTTGGAACTACTGAATGCAGAGTAAAATGGGGATTTTAGCGTGGAAAGATCTGACAATGTGGTTTGAGGAGCTATTAGTTGGTTGGAAGGATGGGCATGGACTAGGAAGGCAGACACAAGGTCTCTATCTGGTCAGTATCGGGAACATGGATCAGTGGCATTCTTGAGAAAAATAATAATATTAACCCTAAACTACAACTAACATAATAGACCGATCTGCCAGTAGCAATAAGCAAGAAAATGTATCCTCGCCCCCAGCGACCCCGTCCCTCGTTTTGAGGAGCAAAAATCCCAAACCCCCCCCTTTTGGGCTTCACATTGGGGAGAATAAATCCAAACCCTACGCTTAACATGCTTTACTGAGGCAAACAGGGGGTCTTCATTATGCCGCGGGGGGAGGAGACCGTTTTCTACTTTGCCTTTTTGAGGGTTGTGGACATTAAGGACATTAAACCCCTTTTTAAAAACTTTCTCTAGTGAAATTAACCACCAAAAAGTTCTTAAAAAGCCCCTTTGATGTCCTTAATGTCCAATGGGGGGGTTACACCCCCCGACTGGACAACTCAAAGAGGCTAGGCCGCCCCCTTCCGGGCGTTGCGGAAAAAGCTCCTCTCCCCGGGGTCTAAGTTTTTGCGGGCGATGCCTTGAAAGCCGCGTCCTCCTTGGATCTTAATGCGGTTAAACCCCTTGGCCGCGAGTTTTCGCCCAAAGATCCGATGGTCAAGGCAGTGCTTTCTCCCTTTAATCCCATATTGATCCTCGCTCCAATCTAACGTCAGTTCGACATAAGCGGGGGGCTGTTTTCATAGTCCTGGGTAGGAGATAGGATGTGCCTGTTCAGAGGGTTATTCAAAGAAGCAGGTGAGGGTCATGATAGATTTAGAGCGGGTTTTTTGTGAGGTCGATGATTTCTGCCAAGCGTTTGAACCCCAGTGGCATCAGCAGCTTCTACACTCAGGCGAGAGAAAGCGGCGAAAAACCTCAAGCCTGTCACTGAGTGAGGTGATGACGATTATCATTGCTTTCCATCGCTCGAACTATCGCACCTTTAAGCACTATTACACCGGCTATGTGGCGAAATACTGGCGGGGAGCCTTTCCTATGCTGGTCAGTTATCCCCGCTTTGTGGAACTGATGAGCTCGGCGTTGATTCCCTTGTGCAGTTATCTGCACACCCGTAAAGGCCAGGTCAGCGGTATTGGTTTTATTGATTCTACGCCCATTATCGTCTGCCATCGCCAACGGGCTCCTACCCATCAACTCTTTAGAAAAAAGTCCCACTGGGGCAAGCATTCCATGGGATGGTTTTATGGATTTAAGCTGCATTTGATCATCAACGATGAAGGGGAACTGCTCGCCTTCAAGCTGACCCCGGCGAATGTCGATGAGCGCCAACCCGTTCCCGAGATGACCCGAGGGATGTTTGGAAAGCTCTTCGGGGATAAGGGGTATATTTCTCAGCCCCTCTTCGACCTCTTGTTTGAGCAGGACTTACAACTTATCACCAAGCTCAAGAAAAACATGAAAAACAAACTTCTTCCCTTGTTTGATAAGATCCTCACCCGAAAACGGGCCCTCATTGAAACGGTCAACGATCAGCTCAAAAATATCTCCCAAATTGAGCACACCCGCCATCGCAGCATCGCTAATTTTATGGTCAATCTAGTGGCCGCCCTGATTGCCTACACCTATCAGGACAAAAAACCCTCTCTTCACCTTCGCTTTCACCCCGATCAATCCTTACCCATCGGGATCTAGCTTATGTCGAACTGACGTCAATCTAAGTAATCCTGATAGAGGTCAGCGGTTTTGGCTTTATGCTCCGCTCCCTGCACACAGCGCTCCTCTAACCACTCTCCCAAGAGGTCCATCTCGCTCCGGTACTCCCGCGTCGCTTCCTCAACCACCTGCGGGGAGTTAAGACCCTCTTTCTGCCAGTCGAGGCACCCCTGGATGGCCCAGTTCAGAATCCCGGGCAATTCCTGCAGCAGGGCATGGCTAAGTCCCTTGTCCTGCTTTTTTCCCGCAAACGTCTGCTCAAAGGGAATCAGCTTGACTCGCCGCCAGATGGCATGGTCATCCCCGCGGATGATGGGTTTATGGTTGGTTGCCATCCAAGGCGTGAATTGAGGCCGAAACTCAATGCTCGCTTTGCCATAGGGCACCCGTCCCGTAAGGGTATCATCGCCGGTCATCCGCTTGACCAGGTCCTCATTTAGGATTTCGCCTTCCCCCAGTTCGGTGGTCAACACCATGCGGGCGTCCTTGAGCCGGACAATATCCTCCCGGGGGCCTCCCTGATTTTGGAACCGGTTGACGGTAAACAGCGCGTTTTCCGCTGCTCGCGCATAGGAGCCCATCAAGGTCTGGATAATCCTAAGGAGGGTGGACTTCCCGTTGGCCCCCTGCCCATGGAGTATCAATAGTACTTGGTCCGGGTTGCCCGCCACCAGGGTGGTTCCCACCGCCCGTTGCAGGAATGACACCAGTTCCTTATCCTCGCCCATGACTTCCAGAACGAAGTGCTCCCACCGGGGGCATTGGGCCTCGGGCTGGAAGACCACGTGCCCGTATTTCGTCAGGTAATCAGCCGGATTGGGCGGGCGCAGCTGCCCCATTCTGAGGTTCACCACGCCGTTCTCCACGCCAAAAGCGTAGGGGTCCGCATCCAATTGGTGGGGGGCGAGGGCGATGCCCTCCAGGGTAGCGGTTAGGCTGAGCATGTTGCTGATCGCCGTCTTTCGCTCCGAGTTCCGCCCGTGTTTTATCAGACTTTCTTTCCGGGCGTCGTCGGTCTCAGCGTCGGCTTCCACTTTGATCCCTCGGACCACAGCGTGGGCCAACCGCTCAATTTCCCCCTTTTCGGACATCTGCCAGTGGGTACCATTCCATAGGAGCCAGTGGTGATAGGCAGGGACGTAGCGAATCTCTTCCCCAAAGCGGTCCACGAGCCGCTCCGCATTGCCTAACTCCGTCAGTGGCCTTTGGGGAGTGGAAGAGTAGCGCCCATAGGCCGAGTCGAGGCACCGAAGGGCCTCATCCTCTGGCAGGGGCGGTTTGCAATCCCCCGCTTTATGGAGCACAAGAAGCTTTGCCTCTTCGAGGTCCATCCCCTGGTACCGTCGGCTTTGGCCCCTCATGGAGGAGTTCCAGCAGCCAATCCGGGGCCTCTGCCAGAGGCGTGCCTTCATTCAGCCAGCCATAGGCCTTCCCTTCCACTATGGAAGGCGCCACCAGCACATACCCCCCATCACCCCGAATATCAAGGCCGGGACGAAAATTGGCGCGGTTGCCGAGCCGCCCGCCCGGATGCCGGAAAAAGTAATGGAAGCCCCCGGTCGGTGTTTTGGCCTTTAACGTTTCGGGAAGTACTCCATATTCCGATTCTAGTTCCTCAAGAGATTGCTCCCCCGGCGCGTCCTTCTTGACGTCCACATCCAGGACGAAGCAACCACTGTCTTCCCCGGTGGCCAGACCAATATTGGCCTGGGGATACTGTCGCCAATAGTCTTCAAGAATTGCCGGATCCCGCGTGGCTTTTTTTGTCCATTCCTTCAGGAAAGGCACCTTGCTGTTAGGCTTAACGGGTAAGAGGCGATAGCCCTGTTGAGCATAGGTAATAGCATGACTAAGTTTCGTATCCATACGAAAAAATCTCCGTGTTACTTTTGATTACACTTTAAGGGAACAGTCTCTTCACTGTGATAAGAGACGATAGGTCGAGAGGCGCACCAGGCCTCGATTTCTTCCTCTAGCCACGCCACCGCATTGGGTCCAATTTTCCGAGGCGCTGGAAAGCGGTTGGCCCTCACATCTCGCCAGATGGAGGTGCGGCTGCGGGCAGTCCGTTTCGAGACTTCGGGGAATCGAAGATATCGTTGCATATGAAGCTCCTTTTCAATAAATTCCAATTGTTTGCAGTTGATTCCAATCAACTACAGCCATAAGCATACACGACCCCGCAGAAAAGAAAATGGGAGTAAATTCAGGTAAATAGAGCGTAAAATAGGGGGAAATCGTAACCTGGTTACCCCTATTTTAGACGGGGAAAAGTTGCTCTAAGGTATTGTTTTTTCGGGATCTTGTGCCGGGCTGGAAGCGGAGGCCAATGGCATGTAAATCGTCGGCAAGCGTGCTTTCTTTTCGTCGGGATATCTTGGGGTGGACTCGGAAGAAGACATCAAGGAAGTCCTTCTTCGTCACCGGAATATCGTCCTCTCGAATCGGACGATGCCCCTTTTCCTCCGCCCGCTTTTGGGCTTCCTCAAAGAACTCTCGGAGTTTTTGCCTACGCTCAGCCTTAGTGGTTTGCCTGGCCTGAATCGCGGCAGCATTGCGAGGCGAACCGGCCCGGGGCTCCGGACCCTGTTGCCGTGCCTGTCGTTCGAAGGTGCTTTTGGGAGGGAGACAGGCCGGATAAGGCACCTGGTGGCGCTCGCAAAAATCGAGGACCTGCTCTAGAGCGATTTCATGTTGAGCGAACCCATCTGGGAGGAATCTTGCAGAATAAAACTCGGCCTCATGAAGTTCCCTGACGCGAGCATTCGATTCGGGCCTATTCATGGGAGTAAAAAAGCGCGCCACATTAGGGTCGTATTCGATAAAGTCCCCCCGAGCATCTAGATATAGTATGACCGTCATGATATCCGCCTCTCCCTGAACCTCGCGAGCCCATGCTTCGATGATTCGCTTAATAGAGAAAGTTTGGTCTGATAGCGATTGGGACTCGTTATGCCAAAGGGTATCGGCGGAAGAGTGGAAGGTCGATTTTTCTTGCATTAGGCCAATCTTGGAGATGGGATTAAAGATGGTTCATGTGGATGGAGATATCGGCAGAAGTTTACGATTTTTAAGAACATGGCAGAATTGAACGGCGGTATCTCTTCACTACATCAGTGAAAAAACCAAAAAAAGCGGCTTTTCAGGAGCGTTTAGGCTTGGATGAAGAGCTCTAAGCGATGTGGGTTTCGACCTTATCAAACTGGACGGGATAGTAGCCCGCCTTGCGGGCTTCCAAAATGGTAATCTCACCGATGCCATCTCGGGTATAGCCAATATTGATATTCCAGTTTACGGATTCATCTCTAACAATTTTCCCCTTGCTCAGCTCAATAAAAAGGATGTCATCATCCTCGTAGTAGGTAATCTTCATGGGGCTTTCTCTCTTAACGTCCAATTCACCATGATGGTTTTCACAATGACTGCTTGTTCCACGATTACGGCAGCACAGATCAAATTATCAGTACGCTCTGGATAGCCTTTGAATATCCAAGCGTGGGCGCCTTCCTGGGGCTTAATCTCTCCCGTTTCTATCAAATCAAGCACCGAATCGAGCACGACACCGCGCTTGGCCATGGATTCAATGGCATGGTTAGTTAACCATACTTGGCGCTTGAATCGATGACTGTACCAATTGTTCATCGCACTGCGGCGAGTGAGGCAGGATTGCTTTCCTTACCCCTGATAATGGCTTCTAATTTCTTCCCCCAAGCCTCCAGTGCCTGCCGTTTTTCTGGGTCGTAGCTATGGCGATCATAGACCGCCGTGACGCCGTTTTCCGCATGATTGAGGATTTTGGAGACGACTAGACGCGAAATCCCCATACCGGTCATGTGGCTGGCGGCAGTACGGCGCAGGTCGTGGGGAGTAAAGGGAGTGATTCCAAGCACATCAAGGTTTTTACGAACCGCATGGTCAATAGAGGTATCCAAGAGAGGCTTCTCTCCATTTCTGGAGGGAAACAGGAAAAGAGGATGGAATCCCCGGAGTCCCTCGATCGATTCAAGGGCGAGGGGGGAGAGTGGCACTCGGTGTGCCAGGTGATTTTTCGTTCTCTCGGCGGGGATCGTCCACCAGCCTGAGGCGAAATCAAAATGTGACCACTCCGCCCTGATAAGCTCTCCTTTGCGCTGTGCAGTGACAAGCTGCAGCTGCAGGGCAAGCCGGATCGGGAGTAATATTCGAGCTTCCTTGAGTCCATGCCAAAAGGTTCGAATCTCCTCTTCATTTAATACCCGATCACGTTTTCGTTCCTTACCGGGCATTTTGACGGCAGAGCAGGGATTCATCTCAATGAGACTGCGCTCAAGGGCATAATTAAACATCTTACGTACGCAGGCAAGCGTTCGATTGGCGACAATGGGAGAGCCCCGGTCGATGATGTCATCGAGCAGCATTACCACGTCGCGCCGGACAATATCCTTCGCTTTGCGGTGACCCCAGCGGGGAAGGACATCTTTCTTTAGTAGGCGCTCGTCCTCGCGCCAGGAGCGTTTCTTTGCCTTAGCGTAGCGCTCAAGGTAGAGTTCAGCAAGCTGCGCCATTGTTGGAGCTTGGCGTTCCTCCTCTTTGTGGGTCCGCTCAATGTGCGCGGGGTCAAGCCCTCGGTTGAGAAGGGATCGGCGCTGACTGACTTCTTCACGCGCCTGGGCAAGGCTCATCTCGGGATAAACCCCTAAGGTAATTCGATTGAGTTTACCGCCCTTGCGGTAGGTGAAGAGCCAGGATTTGCGTCCCGCTGTCGATACTCGCAGACGTAGCCCTGTGCGCCCATCCTCGAGTACTTCATATCGTTGATCCTGTGATTTTAGCGCCCGGATGGCGCGATCGGTAAAATTCATATACAACTATTCCTCTGCTTGGGTATACTTTGGGTATACTTTTGTACTTAGCAACAGATGAAATAGTCTGAATCACTGTGGAACAGAAATCAAGATAAATTGCTGTTATATATATGTTTACACTGATATCTTTGAAGAGTCCTGAAACAGGGTGAAAAGGGTTTAGGCCTGACTCTTAATCAGTAGGTTCAAGGTTCGAGTCCTTGATGGCCCACCAGAGAAATCAAAGGCTTACCATCATGTGGTAGGCCTTTTTTATTTTTGGCTAGCAGTATGGCTAGCATTTTGGTGAAAGATACCCGTATAGCTTTGCCTCATAATTACTCAGCACAAAGTGGTTTAATTATTTAATACTCAACCAATACCAAGTGTTGGTTGGAACCTTCTTTGGCGGCATCTATGATCGCCACAGTTATGACTCCGAAAAGCGACAAGCCCTGGAAGCGTGGAAGTATCGGCTTAGGGAAATAGTAGATGGCAAGCAAAGCAGCAACATAGTGGCACTACTATTCTCGCGCTTGACAAGCGACAGAATATGATAATATTTTATTAAGACGCTTTTATGGACAAAGGCTAGAGCACTAACGTCACCCGGTAACGGGGGCGTTTAGTCCGCTGGCAAGGGAAGTCGGGAGCCCCTCTCCTGTGGTTGTGGTATTCCCGATGCGCGAACTCCGCCTAGGCGGCCAGCCCTCTTAGGGAAGCGCACCCCCCAGCGCATAGGCCACCTCTCCTTGAGGTGAAATATCCTGTGCGTATGGGGTCACCTCCTTACGCACTTAGCATGAGGATTTTTATCATGCCGAGTGTAGATCCACTCAAAATTCGCCGTATTGGCCAAACCTGTAAATGCCTAGGAGTCTCCCGCTCAACCTTGTGGCGTTGGGTGCAGGCGGGCAAGTTTCCCCAACCTATTGAACTCACGCCCGGCGGTGCCAAAGGCTTCCGCGAGTCGGACATTGAGGCCTGGCTGGATGGCCGGGCAAAGGGGGAGTAATACCAATTCTAAATTTTGTAGTTCCAAGGAGGGTGGTGACAAGGTATTGTGGTAGGACAAAGGGAGGAGGAACTGGAGACCTAGAACGATGCCTGCTTTGATAGAGTTGCCTGAGAGATTATATGCGCACGATTTTGCTGAATTGGCTCGAGGGGAGTTGGACGGTCGGGTCCGGGTACGATGGTTGGCCTTGGCGCATCTTCAGGAGGGGCGAAGCCCTCGGGAAGTGGGGATGATGCTCAAGGTCCATGAGAAGACGGTGCTAAAATGGCTCAGGCGTTTTAGGGCCGGGGGTGTAGAAGGACTGGCCGAGCAGCCGGGTGGTGGAGCAAAACGGCGGTTGAAAGCCGAGCAGGAGCCCCAATTGAAGGCGCTTCTTGCCCAAGCGCAGGCGAAGCGCTCAGGCGGACGGCTGAGGGGAGAGGAGATCCGGGCCTTACTTGCTGAACACTTTGGAGTGGAGTACTCGCTTAGCGGGGTGTATGTGGTACTGCATCGGGCCGGGTTGTCCTGGATCAGCGCCCGCTCCAAGCACCCCCAGCGAAATCCCCAGGCACAAGAGAGGTTTAAAAAAACTTCGCTGAGCAGGTAGCCGCGGTGCTGCCCGAGGGTGTGGAACGGACCCAGGTCGATATTGGGTTTCAGGATGAGATGCGGGTAGGCCAGCAAGGCACGCTCACCCGCCTTTGGGCGCCCCGTGGCACCCGCCCGCGGGTGGTCCGTCAACAGCAGTCCGCTTACACCTATGTCTTTGGCGCGATGTGCCCGGCCCGTGATGAAGCCGTGGGGCTCGTGTTGCCGGTGGCAAACACCGAGGCGATGGCCCTCCCCTTGCAGGCGATTTCGGAGCGGGTAGCTGAAGGTCGTCATGCGGTCGTTGTGGTCGATGGGGCGGGCTGGCATGGTGAGCGGGCGGCCGAGGGGAGGAACAACCTTTCGCTGCTAAAACTTCCGCCCGCTTCGCCGGAACTCAACCCCGTGGAGTTGCTGTGGCAACACCTTCGCCAGCGTGACCTCGCTAACCGGTGCTTTAAGGATAATGAGGACCTTGTGCAGGCCTGTTGCGAGGCATGGAATGCGTTCACGGCTCTCCCCGGTACGCTCCAACGATTGGGCACGCGCTCGTGGGCGACTTTGGAGCCCTAATTATTAGGAATGGTATTATTTCTTTCCCGAAACCTCTCACGCTTCTCCCTGAAGGGCTTGTTGCCATATTCCGAGTTTATGCTCCGTGAGACCAGTGCCAGATTGCCAAAGGTGTCCAATACCTCCTCGGATACGGTGTTGGAATCCACCTCCTGGGCAGTCTGGGGCGAGATATGTTCCACCGAGTTCTTCGCCGTCATGCGGAAGTTATCCCACCTGGGATCCTTCTCCTTCATCTGGGGAGATTTCAGATACCACAGCACAAACTCCATTTTGTAGAACCAATAATGGGGAAAACGAGTGCCCAGGTTTTCTTCTAGAAGACGGCAATCCAGGGGATTGCGGTGCCAGGGATTGTCCAGAAAGTCCCGGGTGCGCTCAATCAGGGAACGCTCATCGGCGGCGCAAAGCAGATGGTTATCCAGATGGCGCAGGTAAGCATAATGCTGCGACGGCTTGCCCGGGTGACGATGGAGCCACGCCAGCAGCGGGGTTAGCCAATAATGGGTAGTAATTTGCTGGGAATGGTAGAGCATGCTTTGCAGCAGGGCAAAGCCCTCATTCCCCTCGGGCTGATCTCGCACTAAGCTGCAGGACGGGCCTGGACTTTTCCGTAGCCGCAAATGAGCTGTCGTTCCTCCTCGCCGGTATTCACCCATTTGATCACCGACTGGTCAAAGCAGTAACGGATCTCCCAGAGCAGCTCGATAAACGACTTGACCTGGGCTCCCGAGGCGCCCTCTTGCAGAAAATGGGCGTCAAACAGCCTTAATAGCTCTTTATCCAAAATCCTCGGTAAATCGGCCTTACCCTGACGCTGAAGCCAAATTCTCAAGGTATGCTGGAGCAGCAGGGGAAAACTGATGATGCTGCGCACCTCATCCGACTCATAGTGTTCATCATCCACGGCCGGCGGGGCACTGTCCTTATTTTGGCGCGACCCCGTGGGGCCTTCAAGGATGGCAGCCAAACTCAACGGCTCGTCCTCTTCCGCGGTGGCCTGGGGACCGGCGAGTGCCTCGAGCACTTTCTCGGCGCTGGCCAAGTCTTCCCGACCCTCGGCCCCCGCCTTATCCTCATAGAGGGCGGAAACCTTAAAGGAGGGGTTGTCCTGGGTGAGGTCCTTGAGGTTTTTCTCCACATAGCGACCCATATCCGCACAGGCCTCCCAGAGCAAGGCATAGCGTTGCCGCTCCGTGGTGTCCAACCAACTCAACAGGCGGGCCTTGAGAATCTGGTGGTGCTGTAATTGAAGGCCCCGGTGATTGATCACCTCGAATAGCTTGTTGAGATCCGTGTGGGGAGGGACCTGAGTGAGCACCAGTTTCACCTTCTCAAACAGAAACCGAGTGAAACGAGGGAGATCGAGCCCTGGCTCTCGCGCCTCGACAAAGGACTCGAGGGTGGCGAGCGCATCCTCGATGGGGGGGCTGCCGACACACCTGCTCTCCTTGCCCTCGATGCGCTCGGCAAAGAAGGTGTTGATGTCTTGTCGAATGGCAAAAGTGATGCGGGGCCGTTTGGCAGGGCCTTTAGAACTGTCCTGGTGGTACAAAAACCGCTGCATCGCCTCCTGCTCCCGCCACACCAGGCTCATCATCCATAGGGTGTGCTGTCCATCGATGAGATCAAAGGTGGTGCCGGTTTCGTTGCTCTCCCGCTCCACCACGAGGGTCGTGCCCAGATAGAGCATCTCTTCTCCCTGCTGGTAAGCCGCCAGCACATCCTCCAGTAGAGTGTCTATCTGGTCCTCGCTCCACACATAGAGGCGCTGATAGAGGGGCACCGTAAAAAAGTAACGGTGCTCGTCAATGTCCTGCAGGGTCAGCAAGCGAGAACGGAGGGTCATGACAACTGCTCCCGAATAAAGTCTTCGGTGATCCATGTCGCTTTGCCTTTCAGGCTGCCCTGCCTGCCGTAATATTCCAGCACCCGTTCTTTGTAGCGGCCCCGCACGCCCTCTCCCGGGTTGATGTCCTCCACCTCCTCGCGCTCATAGATCGTCGGTGGATCCGCCTTGAGATAATCGATCACTTGCTCGGGCCGAAAGGCGCTGGCGATTACATCCAATAGGTTGAGGGGGTTGTCCCGCAGGTAAATCAGGGGCGCTTGGGCAAAAATCGCGCGCTTTTCAAACCGGATGGCCCCCAACACATGCTCGAGCCACAGGGCAAAATGCAGCAATTGGCGATACCCGAATTGATCCACATACATCACACTGGCCAGCAGGAACAACTCGCGCAGGTATAGCGATAGGTGGGCGATCACCGCTTCATACAGCTTCCTGAAGGCTTGCACCTCCGCCGGGTGATCCTCTTCCTTGAGTAGCTGCGTCAGCATGCGGGTGTATTTATCGGCATAGAGGAAAAAACCCAGGCCTTTGCTGATCGGCTGACGAAGCGCAAAGGGCAGTTCCGCAGGATGAGTGGTGAGCGCCAAAGAGTGGGGCAACAAGCGAAGCTCCCCCTGGGGCGTTACCGCGAGCGCCGCACCCAGGCAGTTGTAACGTGTGGGATAGAGGGGGACCTGCTCCGGCGTCTCGGGGGGGAGGGTGTCCTCCTGAAACTCCTGGAGGATATCCTCATAGGATTCGTGGGCAATCAACTTCTGCCCGGTCCAACGCCGCGCCCGCCACAGAAACTCATGAAAGAGGGTCGGGGCGAAATCGGCCCCATGGCCAAGGATCGGCGGAGTCCGCTGCAAGCGCTCCCAGCGCCCAGCACAGTCCTCTTGCAAGCGCTCGGTACGACTGTGCTCTCCTGGAATGGCCCGGAGGTGATAGGCTTTCAAGAGATCGGTGGCATTTAAGGGGACCCCCCGATGGTTTTGGGTATCGAAGAAGGTAAAGGCCAGATCTTCTGATGCCACCACGATTACGGTGAAACAGATCCGTTCGAATACATCACGGACCAGGGCATTTAGATCCGCGTCGGCCAAATAGGCCTGGGCCCGTTGGATATGGGTGACCGACTGGAAGGATCCATAGCGGAGCGCATGATGGGGGGGTAACTCTCCCCTCAGGACATGATGCAGTACCGACAACGCGGTGAGACGCTGCTGACCATCAATCACGAAAAGCCGGCCCTCTTTCCGATTCCTGTGGAGCAGCACCGTGCCCATATAATACTCCAGAGAAGGGTTCTCCTGACGCTCCCGGCTGTAGTCCCGCAAATCGGTGACCAACTGTGCGATCTTGTTCGTCTCCCAGACAAAAGGCCGCTGATAACTGTCGATCGCCAGGGGCAGCGTTGCATTCTCAAAGAGCGCGGTAAAGCGCTGTACCGAGACTTCGACGCTTGCCGTCATCGGAGTCTTAGCGGGTGGGGGATTCGTCCGCCGCTCCTCTCTGTCAAAGAAGGTCGCGGAGTGGGCCGAAGGGTAAGCAGAAAAAGGCATCACAACTCCCTAGGGACAAGGATAATGGTGTCTTAAAATCTTCATGACGGCTCCGGGGTAGCCAGCCTGAGGGCTCTGCGGGTGAGCTTTCAGGGCCTCGACCACGCCCCGCGTTACGGCTTCAAGGCTTTCCTCTTGGGGAATACACCAGAGCTGGCGGCCCCAGAGTTCCGGCCGCGTGACCAAATCATTGGCGACTTCGCCCGCATGCCGCAGGCCTTCGAGATAGCCATAGCAATAGCCGCTGGTCAAGGCCGTTTGGGGGGTGTCTGCCTTTGGGGTGAGAGCCTGTTGGCAGGCATTCAGAAACCCGCCCTGATCAAGGGTATCCTCACTGGCTACACGGGGAGTGGCCAGTACCCCCCCACAAGAGGAGCGGCAGGCCTCCCAGCCATCGATAGTCTTTCATAGGTCCATCGGGCTTCCACTAGATTGGGTAAGACTTTCTTGTTGTCGGCTTCAGGCCCGTTTTCTTCAATCCTGCCAGCTCATGGACTTCCGTGAGCGGCGTAGGGGGGGTTCTCCGGGATGATTCGGCCCGGTAAAACGCGAGCCCTATTGCACCCCTTAAGGCGTGCTATCCTGCGGATTTGAAATGCTTTTCCCTTGAAATCGGCTCGATAAAGCCGACCGCGGCCTCGGGGAAGTCCTTCAGAGTCACCGCCTCGCGCCCGCTATTTCTAAATTAAAACTCACACTAAAGGACAGCGCCGATGGGTCAACGACTCTTCCTGCTCTTTTTTCTTGGCCTACTCGGGACCTCAGCCCATGGCGAGCTGGAATGCCAAACATTTGGGATGGGGGAACCAGCGGGACTGGGCGGCCACGGCCGCCGTGGTGGCGCCCTATGATTTCGTTGCCCTCCAGGAAGTGATGAACGAGGCGGCCGTCCAGCATTTGGTTGAAATTCTGGAGCAACACACCGGGACGGATTGGTCTTCACTGGTTTCGGAGACCAGCGTCGGGCGATCCAAGCGCTACCAAGAATTTTATGCTTTCATTTGGCGTGAAGAGACCGTCGACTATAGAGGCGGCGCCGTGGTCTATTTGGACCCGGGTGATCTCTTTGCCCGGGAGCCTTTCGCCGCACGCTTTCAAAGCGACGATGGACAGTACCGCTGGACGGCGGCCACCGTCCACGTCATCTATGGAAAGAGCCGGAATGGGCGCCGTCGAGAAGCGCGACAGCTGGATGAGTATGTCCGCTGGCTGGAAGAAGCCGTCGCCGAGGGGGATCCAGTCATTACTGATGGGGGATTTCAATTTGCCCCCGGGCTCGGCGGGATTCCGAGAACTGGCCGGCGTTCTAAAGCCGGCTATCCAGGAGGGGGCGAGCACTTTATCGACTAAAGAGGGCCGGTATGCCCATCTCTACGATAATCTCTGGTACCGGCCAGAAGCCTTGAAAATCCAGGAAGCTTGGATCGATCGTTTCCCTCAGCGCCTTGGAATCAGCCATCAGCGGGCGCGAAAGACGGTCAGTGACCACGCTCCGGCGGTAATGGCCCTGGGTGAGCCGGTTTCTCCACCAGAAGCCTTAGAGGAGGGACACCCCCCCGCTTCCCCCGATAGAAAGGCCATGCTGGCAATAGTTTGTGTGCATCCCGATGCGCCGGGCAATGATAATCACCACCTGGCAGGGGAGTGGATCGAGCTCAAGAATGTGAGCCCCCGGCGTGTGGATTTGACGGGTTGGATAGTGGCGGATGAAGCCGGCCATGAAATTGCCCTCAAGGGCAGTCTCAATGCAGGCCAGACCCTGCGGGTGGATTCGACAGCCCTAGGGCGTCCTCTATGGGGTTGATGCCAACAAAGGTACGTAACGCGACATAGAAATTTCTCTAGGTAACTAAAATTTGTAGAAATTTTGATTTATCTCAGCCCCCCAATTTTGGCCGCAAAATATGGTTAAAATTTAGGAATGACAAAATGGCTGAAAATATAATTTCATCATAAGCTTATCAAATATCTTGTGTCGCGTTTCGTACTTTTATTGGAACAAAACCGTTAACATATGAAAATTCCGGCTCCAAATACATTAATGAATTATATTTAAATGTAAAAGCATTTGGTCATCGTCACCACATATCCAAAATTATGGATTAAAGATTTCAAAAGCTACTCCATACGTTAGCCCTAGAGATTGTCCTGGCTTTGAGAGAGTGCCTTCCAGAATAGCCCCGATGCTGTGGATGAACAAAATAGAATTTATTCTAATTACCTTGGGTTTCCTCACAGGGATTGCGTCGTTTATCTATGGTGTGACTCTTACCTCTAGGGGCTTAAGGGCAGTCGGTAGTGCAAGGATGAAAAATATTCTTGCCACATCAACGAGAAATGCTTTTATGGGTGTGCTCACCGGAGCACTAGCCACCGTCGTTTTAGAGTCCTCTTCTGTGACCATCATTATGGTCATTGCCTTAGTCAATGCAGGGCTTCTTACTTTCGAACAGTCATTGGGAGTCATACTGGGTGCCAACATCGGGACAACTATTGGAACTGAGATTATCGCCCTCGATATTACCACCTATTTAGCGATTCCCATGCTGTTGATCGGAGGCCTCATACTTCGTGCTAAAAAGACCAGAATAAGGCAAGTTGGAATAAGCCTTCTTGGGATGGGCTTGATATTTTTTGGACTTGCAGTCATGAGTGGCTCCCTTAACCCCTTAAGAGATTATCCGCCACTGATTGAATCCCTGTCCAAACTCGAGGATCCATTCTGGGGCGTACTATCGGGAGGATTGGTAACGCTGATGATCCAGTCTTCATCGGCCACCTTGGGAATCATCATTTCCTTAGCAGACCAGGGATTGATTACCCTGTCAGGCGCTGTTGCGGCAATACTCGGAGCGGAAATCGCCACGTGTTCAGATACGCTTTTGGCCACCATAGGTAGATCGCGGGAAGCGGTAAGGGCAGGTATTTTTCATCTATTCTTTAATATTTCTACCGTGACCTTGGGAATCTTGTTTTTCTTTCCATTTTTAGAGTTGGTTGAGTGGATTTCACTCGATGCGAGCCTACCTAGGCAAGTAGCTAATGCTCAAGTACTCTTTAATCTCCTGGGGGTGCTGTTATTCATTCAGTTTATCCCGCTGATTGCGAAAATTATAAATACCGTGATACCCAATAAATATGGCCTATAAAGGAAGTGAATCCAGTAGCATATCTGGGGTCACTCCATAGAACGGAAAATATTACACGCTAAGCCTTAAGCACTTGCTTGCCGTTCTCTCTGAGATCCCCATTGGGACCGATGTAGCGATAGAGTGTCGTTCGGGTGATCCCTAGTTCTTTGCAGAGGTCACTGACTTTAGTATCACGGTTTCCCATGGCTGCCTAAGCCAGCCGGATTTGGGCCTTGGCCAGCTCAAACTTTCGTCCACCTTTGCGCCCACGAGCGCGAGCAGCCGCCAAACCGGCCTTGGTACGTTCCCGCATCAACTCCCGTTCAAACTCTGCCAGGGCGGCGGCCCCGGCGTGGAAATTTTTCTACCGAACGGTGCCGTGTACGCGCTGCCCTATCACCAGGTCATGGAGACCGTCACCAGCCCGGAATCAACTTTGCTGGTCATCCATTGCAACACGGGCAATCTGTTTGCCGTGCATGGCCGCCATCTCGGCCCGCTGCGTACTTCTCTCATGCTGGGCCGCGTGCGAGGCACATGCCGAAGGCCCGGAGAATATCGCCATTCAGGATATTACCCTTGAACAGCCAAGCCCCGCGGAATGAGCGTGGACTATCAATAGGGGCTCTTTCCCCAAGAGATACCTTGATTCATCCCCACCTTCCCGACGCGAACGCTCTATAATTAGGTAATTAGGCCCAACAATTCCAAAAAAGGACTGCAGATGAAGCTCTCAAACAGGATTATCGCGTTGGCAGCCATCCTTGGCCTGCTTGCAACAGGATGCACGACCACGCGCAACATTACAGGATTCATCGGGCGTGACACGGCATTCAACAAGCTGGACGCAGATGGCGACGGCGTCATCAGCGAGCAAGAGGCCCTGAAGCTTCCGGCGTTGTACACTTCGTTTTCACGGGCAGATACCGACCAGGACAACAATCTCAGCAAGGCAGAATTCAAAGCATTAACCACGAGGCTCACCGCCATTGAATTCAGCCGCGCCGACTTTAACGGAGATGGTGCCATCAGCGAGCGCGAAGCTAACGCCGTGGGACCTTCCCTCAAGGAGGCTTTCGATCGCGTCGATGCAGATAATGATGGTGGCGTAAGCCAGAGCGAGTATCGCGCTGCGACGGTTAATCTGCTTAAGGACACGCAGCTCTCGGAGTTCGATCAGGATAAAGATGGCGTGCTCGACAGGGATGAGGCCAAAAACAACCCTTTCATCGCCGATAATTTCGACAGCCTTGATATCGACGGTAACGGTCTGATCAGCGCCGAGGAGTATCGTTGGGCGCAGCAAGATTGACGATCTGACCGCGCCGCTAGTCGGCGCACACGGGTTGGTTCCCATGATTGAGAAGAATGATGCTTGGGGCAGAGGCAAAAGGGAATCTATCGTGCCCGGCATAAACAGGGGCACTTCGAAGTCATTGCCGACAAGAGTGTATTGGCCTTCGAACGCGACCAGGAAGAAGGCGCGCCAGCGCCGGCCGGAAAGCGGTTTGCCTTCGTTCGAACCTTCGACACCCAGCCCAAACGGCGGGTAGTTGAGGTGCTGCGGTCGCAGGACCTGCAGGCGAACCCGCAGGTGACTTTTCTCTCTGACGGCGGCGAGGACGTCCGCAACCTGCCGCTCTACCTGAACCCCCAGGCCGAGCATATCCTCGATGGGTTCCCTGTGACGATGCGCCTCACCACGATGACCCAGACGGCCAAGGGACTGCCGGCAACCTTCGGCGAGGGCGCGGAGGCACTCGAGCTGCGGGATGAGGTGCCGGACGCGCTCGAGAGCATCAAAGGGTCTCTCTGGCACGGCAATGTCTTCCGGGCGCTGCAAGAGACCAATCCGTCGAGATGGACATGGAGGCAGCAACGTTCGACAGCCAGAACGGAACCGCACGCAAGCTACTGAAAATGTTCGAGGAATTCGACACATACCTCCAGAACAACCGCCCCTTCATTCCCAACTACGGAGAGAGGTTTCGCCAGGGCGAGACCCTCTCCACGGCGTTCGTCGAATCGACCGTCAACCAGGTGGTCAGCAAGCGGGTGGTGAAAAAGCAGCAAATGCAGTGGAGCGAGCGGGGCGCGCATCTGCTGCTGCAGGTCCGCACCCGCGTGCTGGATGACGATCTGGGGGATGTCTGCCGGGGCTGGTATCCGGGATTCCGGCCGCCAGATTCACGCCAATCACAGCCACAGGAGGTCGGACCCCCCACTTTTTAGCGCTCTCCTATATCTACCGTATCGGGTTATAAGGGTTTTTCACTTGCCCCTAATTTATGTTTAGTCATAAAGTCATCGAGACTTTGCTTGTTCCACTCTAAACCCTCATCAGTACGGTAACCATCATTATTCAAGAGACCGACTATGTCATAACGGTTGTATCCTTTCCGCAGGAGGGCATTAATAGTGTCTATTGTGACGTTAGTATCAAATGGCTTGATGGGCTTTGGATTTATCAATGAATTAAGAGTGTCTTCAGTGAACTCAAAGCCATTCTGATCCGTAAACCCTAGTTTGTTTAGGGTTTCTACCATATCCACCGTGGAGGGCTTTGAGTTCTGCGCTGAGAGCACTTTCACGTATTCTAAGATCTTGTCTCTGTCGAACATAGGATTCCAGTCCAGAATAAAAAACACCCTATATATATAGACTCCCAAAATTGCAAAAAAATTTTGTCGCGCATGCCCATGGGCTTTGTTCGTAAGAGTGCCATAGAGTCTTCAATACACGACTTGGAAAGTTAACTGCTTAAGAGGGATGATAGGGGGAAGAACAACTGAAGAAAATGCATAGAGATGTGGCTACCGTTAGTCGGTGTTCCCAGCCTAATAAAGGAGGGTCTTGAGCCTTACCGAGAGTTCTTTTGTCGGGACGCCGGGTTTGAGCATGTGAGTCGCTATATCACGGGATTGTTGCTCAGTCCCAATAAGACGCTGCAAGGGATTGACGCCCAGCAGGTTTGGGCGAAGGCTGGAGGGGTGAGCCGACGAGCGATGCATGCGGCGGTGTTTGAAGCCGGCGGGGATAGTGAGGGGTTGCTGGCGCGCCATCGAGCGGTGGTCGCAGGCGAGCATCGAGGACGGGGCTTGGAAGTCATGGTTCTGGATTGGACCTACGTACATCATGACCGGGGACCTGAGATTTACGCCACCAAGCGGGCTTATGACCCCGTCGAAGGTCGGATGAGTACCTACCCGACGCTGGTCACGGCGGTAGTGGCCCATGCCGATAGGGTCGATGGTTTAGCGCTAGAGGTTCAGTTTCCCAACTCTCAAGCCGAAGAGTTAGGCTATTTGAACATGACGGCCCAAGAGGACTACACCGCTCTGGAGCAGGCGCGAGAGCGATTTATCGACTTGCTGCATTATCAGAAGAACCGTCTGTCGTATCGCAAACGCACCGAAATCGCTGTGGAGATGGTGCGCCAACTCGAAGCCGAGGGCCATTTTCCGCAGGCACCTTATGCCTTTGATAATGGGGTGCTCTCGTTACCGTTAATCCAGCTCATTGAACAGCAGGGGAAGCATTGGGTTTCGGAGCTGGAAAGCTCTCGGCTCATTCAATGGCAGGGGCAATGGCGGCGGGTCGATGAGATCGCCGCCGAGTTGCGTCAGCAGCATCCCGAGAGCTTTCGTCGCGTCAACGTGAAGCGGCGTAGCGGTGAGGAAAAAGCGTTCTGGGCCTTTACCAAGACGGTGCGGTTGAAGCGCTATGGGCGCAAACGCCTGGTCATTGTTCATGAGCAAGCCGATCTCAGTGATACTCCTCGGTTTCTACTCACCGATGCCCTGCACTGGGAAGCAGGCCGGGTGATTCGGGTCTGGAGCGATCGCTGGCCGGTGGAGATCTTTCATGAGTTCTGCAAACAAGCCGTGGGCCTGGAAGCGTCTCAGGTACGTAAGGAGGAAGCGCTCAAACGCCACTTCCGCTTGAGTGGCGTAGCGCAGTCGTTGCTTCAGCGGACCCCGGCGGGTGGCAGAAAATCAGAACGATTTGCCTTTGCTGAAGATAATCAGCAAACCGTCGCTCAGAAGCTCTATACCCTCACCCGTGATGCCTTGAGTCAGTGGGTGCAGTTGGCACAGGGCCTCTTCGCTCAGGGGCAATCTTATCAACAGGTTTTGGAGCGACTCATGTCCGTCTAAATCAAGCCCGCTCTCAGCATGGGGAGGGTAACGTTCCAAGTCGTGTAAGTGTTCAGATCTCGCCGGTAGAGTTCCCGGCCCAAATCCACCGCGGCGGGCTCCAGGACATAGCAGGCCACGGCATGGGGCGGGGTGTTCTCCACGCAAATAAAGACAAAGTGTTCCACTGGGCAACCGAGTGCTTTCAGTCCATCTCGGTACCATCCGTCTTGGACGTGATAGCGGTAGTTGTTCACGGCACGGGCAAACGCCCCAGGGCTGGCACTGGCGCAGGTTTTCAGGTCCGCGACCAGCGTCATCTCCTCGTTCAGGAAATCCGGCCGGCACCGGCAAAGGAGGCCCGTGTCCCGGTCTTCCCAATAGGCGGTAACTTCTCGATGTCCGCCGGTGAGTAGGGCGGAGGCCGCAGGGTGTGTGCACACGCCCTCGGCCATGCGTCTCACCTTTTCATGTTCATCCGGATTGAGCAGGATTTTCCCTTCGTTTTCTTCTATGTAGGCCTCCCATCGCGCTTTACCTTCCTTGGTGCGTCGGTCTACCGTGATAAGCGGTGCATAGTCCTCTGCGAAGCGATGAGGCTCCAGGACCGCACAGTGCAGCGCTCGCCCCATTCTCAAGGATTGGGTATCTGCATCTTCTTTGTTGATAAAGTGAAAAGGGCTTTTGGCAATAAGGTCCAGCCCGTGCTTACTCATGCCGGGCCCCTGCAGGTATTCTTCGAAGGGGATATCGGCATAGAGCCCTGGGCTGAATTCATTATTCAACATGGGCTTTCTCTCCGCCGTGCAATGCAAGAATACAAAGCGAGGCGATCTCGTCCATGGTGTCGCTGACTGCATTGACTCTACCGTCGCCTAACTCTGAAAGTTTTGTTTCCTCTCGGTGATCTCTGGCGCCGCTTCACAAAGACAGCGCATCGCGTCTAACGTGATACGTGTCTTAACAAAGTAGCTGTCGATATCCTGGACTCGGAGGGTATCCCCTTCTGTCGGTATCGTGTTGATTGCCCGCAGTAGCTCCTCGATGGTGTGCTGATAAATCCGCTCCACCTCGCTCTGGGGGATCTCATCCATATCAACGACGGGTAATCTTGCATTCATAATCACACCCCCCACATATCCAACCGATAGCCATTGATCCGATCCCGCAGGTCATGCTCGTCCTCCTTGTCCGGCTCGCTCTCCATGGACTTATAATCTTCATAGGCTTCTGCCAGAGCATCAATTATGAATTGACCCAATTTCTCGGGGGTAAATAGAAGGTCTGCAAGCTTGCGGCTGTCCATGTCATGGAGGACATCAAAAACGATTTCAGGCGTATTCCTCACCCACTTCTGAAACTCAATATTGGTTTGGGGAATAACTTTGTAGCCCCGCTCTGAACGCGCCATTTTTTTCGCTAAATAGACGGCACAGCCGTCACCCTCCTGGGGTTTCTTTATCCCGATTTTCCGGGCTTCTTTCAGTCCCTCAGAGAGAAGCTGTTGGATTCTTTCGTTTCGGGTTTTGGCTGACATAAATCTGCCTCCATGTCTTGCAGTAACTTTTTCATGCGCTGAATGTGCAGCGTCATGGCGTTTTGGGTCATCACCAAACGGGCCGCCAGGCAACCGATCATGGCCTCACTATTTGGGTTAAGCTCGCGGGCCTCGGCGATGACTTGTTTACATCGTTGCTTGAAAGTGGGTGGGCCTTCTTTTTCCATCATTTTTCTTCTCCTTCCAGGCACGCTACTGCCAGGCGGGTGTCTTTGTGGTGCGTCGATAGGAAGAGATTATTACTGTTATGGTAATATTGTCAACACTAAAATGGTAATAATTGAGCAAAAAGACACGCCAACTCCACCCAACTAGGCCTCAGCCAAACATCTCTCAATTAAAGCTCAATAAATCCTCGCCGAATTAAAAGAAGAGGAAAGCGCCGTTTCCAGCAAGAATAATGATCAGCTTTATCTAGCTGTGGTGCTCGAGCCTAATCCTAATTGGGAGAAGGTAGGGGCCTTAGAACCTTGGGGCATCCGTAAACAGACCCGGCAAGCCATAGAGCCCGTCTAAGCGGGCTCACCCCAGCCACGCCGCATACTAAATAGCGGTTTACGAGTAAAGACTAAATAAGATCGTGCTGCTATTTAGTCATAAACCGCTATTTAGTATTAGGTCGCTATTTAGCGACAGCCTACTTACCTTCTAAGGCTCCACAATATCTAGGGGTTCACCCTAGCCGCTACCGGGCCGGGAAGGGGGGTGAGGGGTTTAGAGGGTAGAGTTTTGTTAAAGCCTCTATTCAGTACTATAATTTAGTACTGAATTTAAGCAGTGCTATGAAGCTCAATAAGAAACAAAAACGAACGCTTGAGGCTATCTTTGCTCGCCCAACTCCCCATCTACAGATTGTCTGGCAGGATATTGAACAGCTGATACTGGCCTGCGGTGGGAGAGTGTTAGGAGGGAGCGGTTCGGCGGTGCGCTTGGTATTAGGCGAACGGCGCGCTTATTTGCATCGCCCCCATCCTCATAAAGAGGTCAAGGCCTACCAAGTCAAAGCGGTTAGGCATTTGTTAGAGGCAGCGGGCATCACGCCGGCCACAGTGAGGTAAGTTGATGAACAGGCTTTTTCATAAAGGTTATTACGGGAGTGTGGAATACAGCACCGAGGATGATGTGCTCCATGGGCGCGTGCTCAATATCAACGATATCGTGACCTATGAAGGCATAACAGTATCCGAAATTAAGGCCAGCTTTGTGGAGGCCGTGGAAGGCTATTTACAGATGTGCGCCGAGCTTGAAGAGCTGCCAGATAAGCCCGCCTCGGGCAAATTTAACGTGCGCATCGATCCAAACTTACACCGCAGGGCTCAGGAAAAGGCGGCGGCGTTGGATGTGAGCCTCAATGATTTGGTGGCTAAGGCTTTGCGGGAGTATATCGAGGATAGCCGTCCAAAGTGAAAGCCTATCTTACCCAATTATTGTTGATACGCTCATCTATTTCGAGATCCGCGCTGTATGCCTTCTGGAATGCTCTTCTAGCACGTATCCGATGGTTCACGCACTCGACCATATGCTTATCTGATTTCCAGTGCTCACATTCTTCAGGAGGTTTATAAGCAGCCATAAATGCATTCTCAAATTCTTCCTTGCGGCGCACCTCTGACCGCTCTGCATCTGTCATAGCAGGTTCAACAGGTTAAATTTTATGAGGTCTGACAAGAGCCTGTTGCGCCTGAGACTGAATGCGACGGGCATTTTCAATAGCGTGTTCCCCCATTCTCTCTCCAACACGGGCTACTGTTTTATATAAAACTTCCTGACTGGCTGCTATTGCTACTGCCGATAAGACCGTCCACCCAATAATATTTCTCCATGGTTTTCTCATAGCTTATTACCTACATAGCGCCTCACACGGCACTCCGTCCCCATCGCCATCCAACCTGGTGAGGCCACACTGTCCAAGTAAAACCGGGCCTCCGCGCAATGTGCCATCTGCTTGCAATAGCGCTTGGCACCACAGGTGGAGGTCTGTGATGATTTCTGGAGCTGGGGTGATGCCCTTTGCTTCTTACCTTGCCGCCGCCATTCCCAAGGCGGTACCCGTTGCGCCTCGGGCAGGGACCACAGGCCACGCTTAGCCGATCTAGCTTCTGCCTCTACCTCTAGCAATGTCCTATCCTGTAGGTATTGCCGATATACCCAGGCAGCGCCCTGGCGTATCATCTCTCTATTCACATAGATATCACCCACATATACCCGGCCCACGGTGCGCCCATAGCGGTCCACATCCTGCACCTCCACGCGGGCTTGCTTCTTAAAGGCTAAGTCGGAAAGGACCTGCCGGGAGCGGGTGCCGTAGGGCTGCCGCTTCTCGGGTGTGTCGATCTCGGCTAGTCGGCTAGGGTAGTAAGGGGGAGAAATAGAAACAAGGCTAGTGTTTTCTTCATGGTACCTCTACAAAAGAAACCCCCGCCAGGGCGAACCGTAGCGGGGCGTGTGGGTTTTAGGCTTCCGTCTCGGCTAACTCTCTTTTCATAACCTCCAAGCGGTTTTTCTCTTCTTGAATAGCAACCCTCAGAAAGGCCCCCTTGATATCATCCGGGCATCGATAGACTGACCCAAAACCTTCAAACTTTTTAGACATTTTGTTGATCTTTGTCCTCGCAAGGTGAATATCTTGATTGCTGCCTAACAAATCATCTAGCACTAGAATAGTTTTCTCAGTTAGCGTTATTTTCGCCATCAAATCTTCATGGCTACGCTGTTGCTCGTAGCGCTTTTCTGACTCACGCTTTTGGTTTATCCGTGTGGATATATCTGTAATCACCTATTAACCCTCCGTCTTATAATTGAAAACCCCGCCAGGGCGGGACCATAGCGGGGTATGTGGGTTAAACTTACTCTATCGTCTCTCCTGTCCTCAAAACCGCAAGATCCTCGGCCAATTCATCAATTATGCAATTGCTTGCTATAACAAAATTATTCTCATCAGTTATGTAATATTCTCCTAGCTTCAAGTGCCCTTTGGGGTTCTTGTGCAGCATTTCACCGTCAAGCGCCAATGCTCTCCTAACCCTATCCTCTAACACTTTCACCGATACTTGCATGATTTAATCCTCCGCCTCTTCCAGTTTATTCAAAATCCCGTTCATTTCCCGTTTAATTCCCTCTAGCAGGAAATCAGCCGCGCTTTCCCCTGGGTAGTGCGTGCAATCCGGGAACTTGGATTTGCTGAGTAGCTCTTCCAGGGAGTGGAGTATATACTCCCCCTTCTCTTTAAAGGGATCTATTATCAGCAGCTGTGAATAAAACAAAAGCCCCCGCGGGCTCTGTTCTTGCAATCCCTTCACCACCCGCCCTCGGCGCTTTGTGGCGCCGGACTCTGACTGTCTTAGAATTGGATTATGAGGATATTACTCCATCTCTCCCCTCGTATCCTCAAGGATATCGTATGTCAATGCTGATAAGGTGCCCGTGGCCATTTCGGGCTGTTTTGTAACGGCACCGGCATACCCGCGCGCAGTTCGCTCTCCTTTGTAAATAGCTGCAAAAGCAATACCCACGCACTCACCTGAGCGGACCCTGTCCTCCAGGTAACGAAGTGCCGCGATCATATCATTGGAGGTGATTTTTCGTATTTGCCATTAAATTTCTTGGTGATCTTCAGATCTTTTTGGTCATTCTCAGACATCATAATTCCCCTCAAGCGCGCCCTTATTGTCTCTTTCTCCTGGCATGCATTAATAGCTCTTGATCAAGCTGCCGGAGAGCGCCCAGGGCAAAATTGGGGTCTTGCCCAGCATAGCCGGACCAACCCTTCACTACTCGTCGCCCTCTCGCAACTCCTAATAAAAGCAATTCCTATAATACGCCCCTGTTCTGCAGCTTTAAGAAGTTTTTTTAGGGTATCAACGGTTCCTTCTGATCTATGTTGCTCATTCAAAGTCGTTATTTTGGCTTTGCTGACCGTCTTCTTCTCCAAAAATGTCCTCCAAGGATTCTCCAGGGCCAAGGATTACACCTTCATCGTCTCTACGGTCTAGTCCACTCCTGCGCTCAAAGTCCACTTCATGGACATTTTTCCGTCTGTCACTTGAATGGTTACGGCGATCAGGCGCAACCTCCTTAATTTTCTCGCTTAATTTTTTGTCTATCCCAAGCAGGGTTAGCATCGCCTTAATTCTTTCTGGCGGTGCCTCTGCAATAGCCTGGGCTAGACGAATAACGTTCTGAGGCAGGTAAACAACCTCTCCCTCTTCTTCGCCATCCTCCTTTCGCCTGACCCGAGCTTTTGGGCCAACCCCATGCTGCGCCCATAACTGCTGGTGCTTTTGATCTAGCCAGCCGTGCGGTTTACTGAAAGCACCCTCAATCTCTCGCGCCGCATTATTGCCAATATTCTTCGGGCTTTTTGTTTCCCCGATCCATCTACTTACCAAAGACTGAGGTTTATCCAGCTGTTCTCCGAACGCAACTGGGCCTCCTGCTATCGCTGATAGCATCCTGGCATTTATCCGGCGGACTTCGTACACATCCATGTGCCTATCTAACAGGACAACTACCTTTTTGGTAAATGCTCTCTTTGGTAATATTTGTTGACTATGAATTACCATTTCAGTAATTTATCTCTCTATGGATACTAAATTCAGACAATTTTTCTTGGGTCTGCCTGGAGATGCGCAAGAAGAATATGCCAAGCGGGCTGGAACAACCGCGTACTACATCCGCGTGCACTTGATTTCTAAGCCGCCACGCAGAGTTCCTAGGCCCCCGTTGCTGAAGGGCTTGGCAGAGGCTAGCAACGGGCAACTGTCTTTCAATGACATTCTCGATCACTTTCTACCAGCGTTCCAGAGACCAAGCCGCATGACTCCCACCTGCCAGCACTGCCGCCACGCCAAGCCCTGGCTTGTCCATGGCGGGGTCCACGTCGAATGCCTGGCCAAAGACGAGCGGGGCTATGCCTGGGATATTGAGCGGCAGTGTGGGCAGTTTGAACGCAAGTCATTGGAGTCTCCTGATGTTTCACACGCACGAATTAAAGCCCATGGATGGGGGGGATGACAGGGGATCGCGCGGGATTTATTACCGAGGCGGATTTGCTGCGCCGGATCGCCATGACTCGCCAGAACGTCATCTCGGAGCGCACGGGCTTGAGCGACAGCCAAGTCAACCGGATAGTCTCCAGCCAGTCGGGGTTGACGTTGGGCAAGGTGGTGCCTTTTCTCTGCGCCATAGGCTACGAGGTCATCGAGAGGGAAGGGGATATGGTCAGTGTGCCCAGGGAGGAATACGAAGCCATGCGCACGTTGGCGAGGAAGGCGCTCGGATGAACAGATTACAGATTACTCACCGCCATCCCCGGGGCGGCAATGCCGGGGACACCGACGGGACCTTTGGGCTTGGCAGGAGTGGCCAGGCCCGTTTTTTTTGTGGAGGGGTGTAGGTGAAAGAATTAACCAGAACCCATTTGACGATGAGTTCCCTTGAGATTGCCAAGCTGTGCAAGAAGCAGCATGGCCATGTGATGAGGGATATTAAGGAGATTGATAAGCAGGGAATTTTATGTGCCTCCAAATTTGGTGGCACATACCAGGTAAAAGGGCCCCGGGGTGGAGCAAGGAAAGAGCCTTGCTATCACCTCCCCAAAAGGGAATGCATGATTTTAGTCAGCGGCTACAACGCCAAATTGAGAGCGGCGATTGTTGATCGCTGGTTAGAGCTCGAAGCTGGGCAATTAACCCCGGAGTTGGATGCCAAGCTTTGGAAGATTGCTCGTGAGCAAGGAAAGCTCGCCCGCCGTGAAGTCACCGACACTATCCAAAGGTTTGTCTCTTACGCCGAATCCCAGGGCAGCAAAAACGCCCGGTTCTATTACACCAACATCACCAAGGGCACTTACAAAGCGCTGTTCATGTTGGAGCAGGGCGGAAAGTGGAAGGGATTTCGTGAGCGCTTATCGAGCCTAGAACTCAATCAGCTGGCAACCGCCGAGTTCATTGCCCAGAAGCACATCGCCGAAGGGATGGAGACAGGCGCTCACTACACGGATATCTACAAAATCGCCATAGCCAAGGTAGAGGAGTTAGCAACAATTCTGGGGCGTCCAGCAATTGAAAGTAACAACATTGCCAAGCTGACTCAATGATTCCAGGAGGAAAAGAAATGCTATTAGCAGACCATCACCTCGTTGACCCGCCCACCCTCGACACTCGACGCAACGACTTCATGTGCCAAGTCGGTTACACCGTCTGCAAGCAATGGCAGGAGGGGATGTGGCGAGACATTTTACCCCATTCCGAGCGACCCCATTCGGGAATGCGGGCTTCTTATGTGTTCGGGCCCAACCTGAACGACATCGCGCGCCGGGAGTTCGCTGAAGGCTGGGATAAGCGTATCGAGGAGACCCGGGAGCGGAGGAGGCCCGTACAGGCGGCGAGGGACCGAGAGGAAAAACGAAATTTACTGGCGCTGCTGTTGGGCTGCGCTTTGTTTTGGGGAGTTGTTTTTAGGCTGATTTTTTGAGGACGAATATGGGCCACATGGGCATACAAGAAGCGATTGTTGAGGGCGCCATGTTATGGGGCGTGAAGGCCGTTGCCGTTATTGGCGTGGTAGGGCTTTGTGCGTGGGTTTGGAAGCTGTTGAGGTCCAGGCACGGGCGCGGCAATTAGGCATCGTGAGAGATAAATTATGAGTGTTAAAGCCATTTCATGGGCATGGGAGCAACCGCTGAAACCAGGAGAGAAACTGGTTTTGCTTGCGATTGCCGATCATGCCGATGGGGAAGGAACTTGCTGGCCGGGTTATGAAGGTGTTGCCGAGAAATGCGGAATGTCGCGCAGGGCTGTGATTAAGCATATCAAGTCCCTAGAGGCTGAGGGTTATATTGCGATCAAAAGGCGGCGTAATGGCAACCATCAAGGTAGCAATATTTACAGCATTTCCCGTTTAGGTCGACACTTTAGTCTGGAGAATAAAGAAGCCCATCGCGCCTTTGCGTATGAGGTTAGTCCCGGATGCCCACATGCCCCAAATAGGCTTTGGCCTGCTCTGGCGTAAGGGTGTGGAGGGCCTGAGCGAGGGCCTCATATAAGGCTTTTTTGGTTCGCGCTTGGGCTTTTCGGAGCCGGTGTTTCACCTGGGACCAGGCCATTTCAATGGGGTTAAGATCAGGGGAGTAGGGAGGTAAATAAAGGAGTTCAGCACCGGTTTGCTCAATGAGTTCAGCGACCCCCTCGACGTGATGGGCGGCGGCATTATCCAAAATCACACACTGGCCTGGTTTGAGTTGGGGGCACAAGAAATGCTCTAAGAAATAGAGAAAGACGGCCCCGTTTAAAGTGCCCTCAAAGCACATGGCCGTGACCAGCCCCGGGGAGGAAAGCGCCCCGAGGGTGCTAATGCGTTGCCCCCGAGAAGTGGGTTTTTCCCCATAGGCCCGCTGACCTTTGGGAGCCCAACCGTATTCTAAAGTCAGGTTTAACACCGCCCCCATTTCATCGAGAAAAATCAGCTCTTCGGGGGCATACGCGCAGAGGCGTTCTTGATGGGCGGCCCGCTGTCGTTGGACCGGCTCGCTCTCGCGCGTGGGCTCATAGAACGTCTTTTTTTTCGCGTGAGGTTCAGCCGCTTCAACGCGCGGTCCATAGCACTTCGGCTCATCGATACCCCAAAGTGGCGCTCATAGCGTTCACACAGCTGCACCAGCGTTAACTCCGGCCGCGCCTTGAGCCACGCTCGGATTTGAGCCCCCCCGGCTTCATCGACCTTCGGCTCCACCCAGCCCCCCATCGGCTCCGGAGCAATGCGCTCACGTTCCTGGTAGCGCTTCCACCACCGCTTGAAGGTCCTCACCGAAACCAAAAACCGTTTCGCCACCGCCTCCTGGCTCAGTTCTCCCTGCTCATAGCAGGTGATCAGTTTTTGACGTAAATCATTCGAGTAAGGGGCGGGCATTTTCACTTCCTCCTAGGTCACTGGGTATTCAATAGATAAAAAGCTAACCTCTCCCCCTTGTCGTGTCAACTTAAACGCGCATAGCAATATCCAATCCGAAATACAGCGACGTGACGTTACAAGTGGAGGGATTCTAACTATGGCCGCGCCAACAATAACCGCGCTCCCTGATGCACCCGAGAGGGGGGAGTCGTTTTCTACATTCACATCTAAGGCTAATAGTTTTGTTGATGCCTTATCAACATTCGTTAGCGAGACCAATACCGTAAGCGAACACGTTGAGGATAAAGGAACGACTGCCGAGAATGCTGCTAGTGAGGCTACCGCTTCCCGCGATGCCGCATTAGCCGTCGCTAACTTTGAGGGAGAGTGGGCCGATTTAACGGGTTCGCTTAGTGTTCCAGCGGCGGTAAGGCATGACAATATTTATTGGATGTTGCTGAATGACTTGGCGGACGTCACAGCTTCTGAACCTGCTGCTGGAAATTCTGACTGGGGTTTTATTCTCAATAATCTTTTTGATGATGTGACGGATTTTTCGATCACTTATGATGGTAATGATCGGGTAGATACGATCACAGAAACACTAAATTATGGGGCTCGAACGGTTGAGTATGCTTACAACGGAGATGGGACGGTGAATACCGCAACGATTACCGTGGCAGGAAGACAGAGAGTGGAAACCTTATCTTATTCTGGGAAGAAGGTTACTGGTATGAGTTCAACCGAAGGAGATGCGCCATGAGCTCCACATTAATTGCCCCAATTTATGGTGAATTAATGAATAAGGGGGCGAAGTCCGAAGAGTTCCTCAGTTCCGGCACCTGGACCCGCCCTCGCGGGGTGAATTGGGTCTGGGTACTATTGGTGGGCGGAGGTGGTTCAGGTTCGGTTTCAGTCGGAAGCACCAACGCCGCCGGTGCCCATGGGGGTGAGATCGTGTTTCTTCCGGTGCGCGTGACCGGGGATGTGACCGTCACCATTGGCGCGGGGGGCGCTTCCAAATCGGGCGGCGGCTATGGCAATGATGGCGGAGACACGACCTTTGGATCGCTGGCGACCGCTCGCGGGGGATTGGGCGGCAACAATACTAGCGCCCGGTTCAGCGCCGCCCCGTGGGCTTTCTGCGGTCTCATGGCCAAAGGCGGGGACTCCTCGAATAATGGCGGAGAAAGCATCCCTGGATTCGGCAACGGGGGGGCCAACGCCAATAGTTCTCTCGGCGGCGGAGGCGCTTCCGGGGGGGATGGTACTGATGCTTCCACGACGAGTTCAAGCAATGCGGCGGACAACTCAGGCGGCGGCACGGGTGCAGGCGGCAATGGGAATAGTTCCGGCGCTGGCGGCTCAGGCCGCGCTTATGTCTTTTGGATGGAGTAAGTTATGGCACAGTTTGCAATTATCAAAAACAACGCAGTAAAAAACGTGATCATTGCTGATCCTAGTTTCTCCATTCCCGGCGAATCCCTGGTTAATATCACCAATTAGTCCTCCGGCGCCACCACCGAGCCCGGCTATTCTGACGATTACCCTAGATAAAACTCTAGCAACGACAGGGGAGACAATTACTGCAACGGCGGAGATCCGTCAAGATGGTCAACTGGTAGATAAAACCGGCACCTACTATGTGCCGGTGCTGGATGTGTCGGGTAATACCGCTTTACTGCTATCGGTGACATTCACAGGCGGCCAGGGCTCGGTGAATTTTAGCTTTCCCAATGAAGGGACTCCATTGACATGGACAAGATTTGCCCGGTGCCGACCTCGCAATTAGTGGCCCCGCCTGAGATTATTGTGTCTGGCTAGGAAGCGAAATAAAAACCCCGCTAGTTGGGGTTGAGGGTAAGAACCCAACGGTGGCTATTCCCTCGAAGGCCTTGAAGAAGGCACTGAAGGCATGGGTGCGGGCATCTGGGCAGGTGCAGCATGGGATCATCCTTTCCAAGAGCCTGCAGGGATTAGAGCGGGAGGTGCGGTTTGCGTTGATGGGGAGTTAAACTCATTCTTTCTTCGCTGTTAAAGATAAAAAACTGTTGGACAATTTGATGAAGAGCGATTATAAACCAAATAAATTAAAACCAATCCCTTTGAGAAGGCCTATTTGCTGAGAATAGCTTCTAAGTTCTGGGTTCTGGTTTGTTCAAACTTATCGGCATCATGGGATTGAGGGGGCGTTCTCCAATTTAATGTTCTTTGGGGGAATGGAATTTCAATCCCGAGTTCATCAAAACGGTTTTTGAGCCGCCGCCGGTATTCCCGAGCCACTTCCCACTGTTTACTGGCTAGGGTTTTAAAACGGCAGCGAATAGTGATGGCTGATTCTCCAAAGTTTTCTAGGCCAAACATTTCAAATTCCTTGATTAGCCGCCCATATTTTGTAATCTGGCGCATTTCCTCCGCCACCGCTTTCATCACTTCCATGACCTGGTCAACATTTTCTTTATAGGCGACGCCAATGTCGAGAACCATCCGTCCATAACCTTTGGTAAAATTAACCACGGTTTTAATTTCCCCGTTGGGAATATAGATGGCTCGTCCCTCCAGATCCCGTAATTGGGTATGGCGTAAGTTCACCCTCTCGACGATTCCCACAAACTCACCGATCTGAACGATGTCATTCACGTTGTATTGCCCTTCTATCAGAATAAAAATGCCGTTAATGATATCTCGGATCAGGTATTGTCCCCCAAAGCCAAGAGCAAGACCTACAATGCCGACGCTGGCCAAAACTGGCGCCATATTAATCCCGAATTCATCCAGGATAAGATAACCGGCGGTAAGAATAATGAGAATGGTGCCTAGCCAATTGAGCAACAATACCAAGGTTCTCAATCTGGAGCTGCCTTCTTGGACTTCCTCTTTTTTAGCCGCAGCGCTTTCAAACCGATTGACGGCGAGTCTTTTTAGAAACCAAACAATCAGGGCCACTAAAATAATCCAGGCTGCAGTCGTTGCTTTCTCAAGAAAAGTCCGGCTTGCGGCTCTTTGCTTCCTTAATTCAGCAAATTCTTTGCGGAGTTTTTCAATTTCAGTTTCAGTAACCGTCGCCTTTTCTTGGGCGGCTTGCTCTTTAGCCTCCAGGGCGGCCAGCCTTTTTTTCTCAGTGGCGGCGGCTTGTTCAAGTTTTTCTGCGGCTTGCGCGAGTTTTTCAACGTCTTCTTGGTCCGCGAAATCTCCCGTCGCCTGAGCCTTGGCTTTTGCTGCCTCTAATTGTTGCTTGGCGGCCATGGCCGCTTGTGCTTTTTTTTCCACCTCCTTTTGTAGCGCTGCTTTCCCGGTGGCCGCTTGTGTGGCTTCCCGTTTAGCTTTCTCAGCGGCTTTTTTGGCCTGTTCTATTTTTCCGTTGGTTTCTTCCGCTTTCTTTTCTAGTGTCTCCACTTCAGCTTTTCTTCCCTGTGCTTCTACTGCCTGTTTTTCCTGCCCTATTGCGGCAGGAGGTTTGACTTTAAAGCTGAAGGGGGCGGAGTTTTGGCCATCTGGGTGGGTCACTTGCCCTTTCCAAGTAGAGGGTCCCGTGGAGACGTTGGCGTAAATCGCCAACTCCTCATCGTTAAGCCATTTCGTTCGTTCAGGAGGGATGGGGAAAATTCGCTCCCCAAGCTGCAGCGTAACCCTTGAGCCCGAGCTGAAGCCTGAGCCGATGATCCTGATCCATTGCCGTTGCTGAGCGCCGATAACGGGATTGGGTTTAACTGCCGTGACCGTCGGAGAAGTCCCCGCTTTTGTTACCGCCTTCGGGGAGGTTAGGGACTCTTCAGCCTGACTATTTGCCATCGTCAAAAAAATGGCAATGAGTAACAAGATCCGCCAATATCCCATTGGAAAACTTCTCCTTTATCTGAAGTTTTTACAACGTTGTATCAATAGCTTAGGAATAACCAACAGCTGGGGATTATCATCTGTAGCCAAATTTTTTATTGGTTTTAATTAATAGGGAGTACGTTGGCATTTTCTTGTAGATTTTACGAGAGTGTCTCGACTGCTTGTTGGTGATATATAAAGTTTTTGGTGATTATATTCTGGAATGGGTTTGAGTAGATAAAAGGTGAGGGCCACCAGAAACACTTCATTGCGCAGATAGAAGAGGAAAGTGGCGGCCCTCAAAAGGGAAACGCTTTTTAAATTTATAGAAAACAATAGACGCTGAGGGCTCAAATTTTTGAGAACTCGTTCACATTTTGGCTGATTGCTTGATGGCATTAGCCCCGCCACCTTAGCAGCGGGGGCGTTTTGATGATTTCTACTTCTCCTCCTCTTCCTCCTCGCTCAGCAGCCTTTTCAATTCTTGAATCTCCAGCGGAAGGATTGCTTGGCCCTTAATCTTAGCTCGCTAGTGCTTATAAATAAGATAAGGGCTGGTAATATGATGCAGTGCTCGTGAGTGTCTATGGAGGATGGTATGAAATTGACGGTTATTCTTGAACCCAGCGAGGAAGGGGGTTACACCGTATACGTTCCCAGTCTTCCTGGCTGTATTAGCGAAGGTGACAGCAAAGAGGAAGCGCTACTCAATATTAAAGAGGCTATCGAACTTTACCTTGAGCCTGTGGAAGATGATATGGACTACGGCCCGGACTCGGAAATTGCAGAAGTCGCTCTATGAGCAAGGTTCCGAGCCTGCCCTATGAGAAGGTGGTCGCCGCGCTGAAAAGAGACGGTTGGGTGGTTGTCCGTCAGCGGGGAAGTCATATTCGGCTCCAGAAACATACACGTACCGAGATATTGAAACTCACAGTGCCGGCACATCGGCCAATCAAGCGCTCTACCCTATCGCATATTCTCAAACAGGCCGATCTCTCTGTGGAGGCGTTTCAGGATTTGCTGTAGCTCAATCAGGCGGGGTGCCCATCAGCCAGACACCCCTGCCTATGGTGATTAATTCAAGAACTACTCCTCCTCTTCGCTCAATAACCTCTCTAACTCCTGAATCTCCAGCGGGATGGCGCTGAAACGCCGCTCGAAGAACCCTGTCTCTAGCTCCATCACGGCGGACTTGAACGCTGAGGCGGCTTCCTGGATATCATTGAGGATTGCCCTGGCTTGTTCGTAGCGGCTGGCGGGAATTTTGGCCGCGGACTCGGCAAAGAGCTTTTCCCGTAGCGTCGCCCAGGCGGTCCATTGGGCGGCGTTTTGGTAGTGGAAGCACGCGCCAATCAGATAGACCAGGCGCTTGAGTTCGTAGTATTGGGTGTGGGAAATGGCTTTCTCGGTGGTTTGGCGCTTTCCTGTTCTGATTTCCATCCCCGTCACATAGAGGATGGCTTCGGTGAGTTGGGTGCGGGGTAGTTGGCTGTAGCGGGCCACCCGGAATTTACGATGAACCCGGCTCCAGATTTCGGCGAGGACTTTGCCTTGAAGCTCGCCATATCCCTCCGCCCGTTTGTGGACGATTTCAGAGAGGGTTTGCTGTTCGGAGGGGGTGAGGGTTTCTTCTGCATTGTTTGGCAGTTGTGCGGTGTACTGATCGAGGATATCCAATCGAGGATATCCAATACCCAGCGGCGGAATTCAGCGGCCAGTTTAGTGCGGGCGAACATGCCGATAAGGTGAGCGCCCCGTAGGGAGAAGATGCGGACTAATTTCTCGCTATTACCGGCACCAAACCCCTTGACCCTCAATTTGGTGGTCAAGGTCATCGAGTCAGTAAATTCGTCTTTATTCCGAGTGTAAATTTCCGTTACCTTGTCGGCACGGCTGTAACCTAATGCTTGAGCAATTTCAGCAGCGGTAAGCCAGGGTTGGCCATCGCGGATGACGGGATGAAAGGTAGTATTACGAAAGGTGAGTGCTGTTGCGGTCATGGCAATATCCTGTAATAGCGGGTTATCTTTCCGCTTCCCCAATGCCAATTAGGGCGGGCGGAACCGTACGGGTTGGCATACCGGCCTACAGGAAACCGGCGCTCCCGAAGGAGCCCCGCACGGCTCGCCCATAAAGGGTTGCCATGCGCCGGACACAAAAAAACCGCACTGGTGGCGGTATGTCCGCCTGTAGATCTCGGGATGCCAAGCCCGGCAACGGATTTTGCCGTTGCGCTTTTAAAACTAGCGGAAAGTAGGGGGTATGTCAACTCAAGGATGGAGGAGAGGTGTCGATGACTTCCTGAATTAGCTTGTTTTTAGCATAAAAAGCGTCGTTTAGGACGTCTACTTTCTAGATCGGGATAACACAGGATAACACCGCTAATTAAGGAGAGAAATTTATGCCTCAGGTAAAAATATATCGGTTATTTATTAGCCACTCATGGGCATATGGTGATGCATATGACAAGTTGGTTTCATTCTTCAAAAAGCACTCGAACTTTCAATGGGTAGACTATTCTGTGCCAAAGAATGATCCAATCCATAATGCTCCTAACGATAAGGCACTATACGAGGCAATCAAGAATCAGATGAGATTCGCAAATTGTGTTGTGATATTGGCTGGTGTATATAGCACATATTCAAAATGGATAAACAAGGAAATTGAAATAGCAAAACAGGTCTTTTCAAAGCCGCTAATCGCAATTGAACCTTGGGTGTCGGAAAAAACATCAAAAATCGTCAAAGATAATGCCGATTCCATTGTTAAATGGCAAAGCTCATCAATTGTAAATGCAATTCGAAATCATTCAGTTTAGGTGGCATGTGAAAAAAGCATTAGTTATTGGAATTGATTATTACGAAAGAGTTGGCCGTTTACATGGATGTGTAAACGATGCGTATGCCGTAAAAAATGTACTTGAAAGACATGGAGACGGTTCGCCTAACTTTGGAGTTAATGCAATTGTCGCATCAGATGCAGCATCGAAAATAGAAAGAAGGCAATTTAAAGATATGATCATCGAACTATTTAAAGATGATGCTGATATTGCCCTCTTTTACTTTTCTGGGCATGGATATATCGAATCAACAGGTGGGTATCTAATTACATCAGAATGCACTGATGGAGACGATGGATTTTCAATGGATGAACTTCTTACTATTGCAAATTCCTCCCAAGCAAAAAACAAAGTTGTTATTTTAGACTGCTGTCACTCTGGAATGGCCGGAAGTCCAGCAAACACTCAGGATAAGGCTTTCTTAAGTGAAGGTGTAACAATTCTCACAGCATCGGCAAGGGATCAGTATTCACTCGAATCGGGTGGGTCTGGTGTTTTCACCACATTATTTGTTGATGCTTTGAATGGTAGCGCCGCAAATCTTGTTGGCGATATTACACCAGGTAGTGTTTATGCTCATATCGACCAATCCCTTGGGCCTTGGGAACAAAGACCAATTTTCAAGACAAACGTTAAGAGATTTATATCGTTACGAGAGGTACAGCCACCAATAGCACTGGAAGAATTAAGGCAGATAGATAAGCTATTTCCTGACCCAACATATAACTTCCCACTTGATCCAAGCTTTGAACCTACTGCTGATGTGCCAAATGAGCAGAATACCGAAACTTTTTCATTGCTACAGAAGTACAACCGTATAAATCTAGTGAAACCAATAGATGAAGAGCATATGTATTATGCAGCAATGAATTCTACTGGCTGCAAGCTAACTGTGCTCGGCGCACATTATTAGAATTTGGTACGCAAGAAGTTGATCTAACGATCACATGCACGTCCTTGAGGTCCATCCCAGTGGTCAACAGGCGCCTCAAAAAGGATCAAGCCTTGTCTGTTGCTACCTAAATATCAAACCCCCAGAGAAGCACTGAATAAAGCCAGCCATTCACCTCGTGGGGATCCAAGGGGTATCTGCGCTGCTACACCCCAAGCTGCTTGCAATCAGGAGGATGTCAACTGCCTTGGAGAGTTAAGGGGGATGGTAGAATGTGGATAGGTAAGCATGTTTGAGTTTGTAAAAAATCTACTTAATATTAGATATAATGTGAGGACAGTATGAGCATTCTTCATGTACAACAAATTCAGCGTAAAATTGAAGAGCTTTTTTCTGTCCTAGTTGATAATAGTGATATCTCGAGAACGGACTTAGCACGAGATAAAAAAATACTGACCCGTTGCTTAGCAGCGTACGCGGTGTACACCACAGTAGATTGTTCTATGAAAGAAGCCGCGGCTGCAGTCACTGATGGAGCAGACGATAATGGTATTGATGCGATTTTTTATTCGCCCATTCAAAATCAATTAATTATTGTACAATCCAAATGGATGCAGTCGGGATCCGGAGAACCTGATAGCGCTGGTGTTAGCAAATTTTGCGATGGGGTCAAGGACCTATTTAATTTAGCCTTTGACCGCTTTAACTATAAAGTCAATAATAATAGGGCAGCGATAGAACGTGCACTTGGGGAGTACGATACGCGGTATCTTCTGATTTTGGCTGACACTGGCGATCGCGAGCTTTCCGTTCACGCACAACGTCGAATAGATGATTTGCTCAAATCAGGGGCGCCTCCATTCTTCCTTGGCATTGTCGGTAGCGTCAGATCCAATAGACGTTGAGATGGGACTCAGCCAGTGGGGCAGAATGGAACAGCCGCACATGGCTTATTACGGTATGCTCGCTGGAGAAGAAGTAGCGCAATGGTGGATGAAGTATGGTCGCCGGCTGTTTGAGCGCAACATTCGACAAGTATTAGGTCCCACGGACGTCAATGAAGAGATTCGTCAAACGCTTGCAACCAATCCTTCAAACTTTTGGTATTTCAACAACGGAATCACCATTGTAGCCAATCGAGTACAAAAATCTATGGTAGGGGGTAGTAGCCGAGGACAAGGAATCTTCTCTCTTCAAGGTGCTCAAATTGTGAACGGCGCACAGACTGTAAGTTCCATCGGAAGATACTACGAAAGCGGTGGTGACGGACTGGACGAAGTATGGCTTAGCGCCCGAGTTATTTCTTTGGAAGAGGCACCCGCGGGATTTGGCCTGCAAGTAACCCGCAATAACAACCGTCAAAACAGGATTGCGAGTCGAGACTTTGTTTCCCAGGATCAGGAGCAGATTCGAATCAAAACCGAGTTGGCAATTGATGGCATTGAATATAATATTGTTCGTTCCGAAACCTTTAAGAGTTCAGCAAAATCATTTGACTTGCAAGAAGCAACAGTAGCATTAGCATGCGGTACCGGAGATGCGGTATACGCGGTACAAGCGAAAAGGGAAATCGGTAAATTCTACGAGGATTTATCTGGAAATCTGTACCGACGGCTCTTCAACACTGGTGTTGTAGGAGTTTACGTTTACAATATGGTCCGCATAGTACGTATTGTTGACGAATTCTTGGAAAATGAAATACGTAAGCTGCAGAAAAAAAGCGGTCGTTGGTACGGGTTGCTGGTGCATGGAAATCGTATGGTGGCTATGCTGGTAATCCTAAAGTTAGGATTAGAGACTAAAGCAAAGGACTCGGAATTCAAGCCTGATCAGGATCAGATTAAAGAATCGGCGGGGGATGTAACAGGGATAGTCTTCCATTATTTAGAAAATAATTATCCAGATAGTATGTTAGGCACTTTATTTAAGAACGCCGGCAAGTGCAAGAACTTAGTAAGAAATTGTGCCTAGCATTGAGGCTCATGGTTATCAATTGCGTGTGGCCAACTCGCCGGCGTTCAAATGCTCAGCTCCGATATACCCCAATCTGATTGCAAATATTCACGGAAACAATCCTTGCCTACTGCCACTTGTGGTTTACGGCAATATCCAGCTCACGAGCCGCACTTTAACCACCATTCCTGCCTCAGGTAAGTATCAAGTTCCTAGGGAAGCACTGAACAAGACCCTTCCCGATAATTATTTAGTCTATTGATGTGCCACGGGCCGAAGCTCATAGATTCGGCCATATCGCGAGGCCAAAGCTAAATCACCTCGACGGAGCGCACCGCGTGCATCATCCAGCTTGTAGGCGTCATCCACACTAAGATAGGGAGACCACTCACTCTCATCCTCTATCAGTTCGACGTCTACTTCGGCCACGTACCGCCCTTCATGCACGTATTTGGTTTTCTTTCGCCGTTTCATCGTAATTATTACACTGGACAATTATTGAACTTGTGTAAGTATTATAGCTATTGTCTCTGCAGGAAGCTTTCATCCCACCGCTCCGGATCCGGCCGGTACGCTGTGACCAAAACGGCTGGTTTGCCATATCCTTTCGGGATACCCCACACCACATGAACGGGCTGACCTGAGCGGTCTTTCTGCAATAGCAGGGCACATGGGCCCTTTGGATAATCCGGATATTCTTCCACAACTACTATAAGCTTCTTGCCTGTGATGCTAGGGAGCTTACTCATGCATTAACTGTCACCCGCTGAACCCCGACAAAGTTAAGCGGCTCGGGTGGTATGCCTTCAACTTCTAGGCAAAGCTCGATGGCCTCACGGATACGTTCCATAAGCGTATCCAGTGATTTTGCTTGCGTATGACAACCTGGTAACGAAGGCACGGAGGCTATGAAATAGCCTTCCTCATCGCGTTCAATAATGACATCAAACTGAAGGGCCATAAGCTATACCTCAACAAATCTTGCCGTTGCAGGGCTAGAAGTAGCGGAAAGTAGGGGGGTTGTCAACTGCCTTGGAGAATTAAGGATAATGGTAAGATTAATATAATCAAAAAGCAGGCGAAAATCCTGGTTCAGCAAAATTAGGCGGATCAGCTTGAAATATACCCGTAGTGATCTGCAGAAAATTTTACAATGGAATATTTTCCAGTAGCAGCAAATTATGAATGAAGAACAGCAAGCAGGTACAGGAAGCCCTCGTCTTCCTGCAGAGCTCATTGATTGGCTGACTAAGCCAATTGGGCGATTTTTGTACATTGAGGCTGCTGCTGGCTTAGTTCTTCTACTGTTTACTATTGTTGCGTTGGTGCTATCCAATTCACCATGGAGCCATCCTTTCTTGGGGGTTTGGGAAACACCGGTGGGTATTCAGATTGGTTCGCTGGAATTCACCCGCTCTCTACGTGAATGGATCAATGAGGCTTTAATGACCTTGTTTTTTTTTCTTATCGCCCTAGAACTCAAGCGGGAACTGGTGCTTGGCGAATTGCGACGTCCCCGGATGGCTGCGTTGCCCATCGCGGCTGCTTTGGGTGGTATGTTCGTGCCTGCTGTCCTCTACTTAATATTACAGCTAGGCCAGCCTGGTCAAAATGGTTGGGGCACAGTGATGGCAACCGACACCGCGTTTGTCATTGGGTGTCTGGCGCTACTGGGATCGCGTATTCCTCAGAGTCTGCGCGTGTTTATGCTGTCGTTGGCAATTGTGGATGACATTGGTGCTATTCTGGTGGTGGCTATTGGCTATGGTGGTCACCTCCGTTGGGAAGCGCTCGCTTTGGCCGTAGTGGGTATCGCCCTCGTACGCGGAATAGCTCTGCTTGGCGTACGCAACATTATGATCTATTTCCTTGTAGGTGGCCTGATTTGGCTTGCGGTGGATGCATCTGGGATTCATGCAACCGTTACCGGAGTGATCCTCGGCCTAATGACACCGGTCAGCACATGGGTAAGCGATAAGCGTTTGCGTGCTATTTTAGATCAGGTTGTGGCGTATCCACCCGGTGAACACTGGAGTGGTGACTCTGAGGATCGCAAGGCATTACGAATGGCGGAGGTTGCGGCGCGTGAAGCGCTGTCGCCAGTTGAGCGGCTTGAGATGATATTGCACCCCTGGGTTGGATTCGTGATCATGCCGCTTTTTGCATTTGCCAACGCTGGGGTGCCGATATCTTTCGCTGACCTTGGAAACTCTGTCACCGTGGCTGTGTTTGTGGGATTTGCGCTTGGCAAACCGGTGGGAGTTTTTGTCTTTAGTTGGTTAGCGGTGCGTACCGGCATTGCAATACGTCCTCCGGATCTTGATTGGATGTTTCTGGCCGCCGGCGGTCTACTCGCTGGCATCGGCTTCACGATGGCGCTGTTTATTGCCAACCTGGCTTTCAGTTCCAGCCTAATCAACGCCGCCAAATTAGGCATCTTGTCAGCATCGGTTTTTTCCGCGGCAGCGGGTATTGCGCTGTTGAGTAGATGGGCGCTTCGTGGCAAGTAATCTAGGGATCAAGCCTTGCCACTTGCGGGTTTGCGCTAATACCCGGCTTATAAACCACTTGTAATCACCATTCCTGTATCAGGCTAAATATCAGGCTCCCAGAGAAGTACTGAGGAAGCCTACCCTGGCCGACAGGCCAAAAAAAGACGGCAAGGGAAACCTCCCATGACCGCCAGAGGGCATCGGCACTGACTTGTGCCGGAAGAAGGGAACCCACCACTCTCCCTAAGAGGCACGGTCTTTTGTTGGGGGGAACTCTTGAAGCCTTTCTCTCTGAGAAAGCATAAGGTTAATGAGCTCGGCGCAATTTCTGGCCTGGAGTTTTTTCATCACCTGCGCCCGATGGATTTCCACGGTTTTGGAACTAATGTTCCACTCAAAGGCCATCTGCTTGTTCAGTTTGCCCGCTATCATCCCTTCCATGACTTCCCATTCACGCCGGGTTAACTGGGCCAGCCGAGCGGCGATTTCCGCCTCTTTTTTTTGTGCGATTTGGTTTTTCAAGGCTTGGGCGAGACAGGTTCCAAGGCGCATCTCAAGTAATTCGGTGCCATCGAAGGGCTGGATAATAAAGTCCACGGCCCCCGCCTGCATGGCCTGGACGGCTTCAGGGACCGTCGCTTCTGCTGAGATGAAGAGCAGCGGAAGGCGACTATCCCGATGCTGGAGTTGTTGCTGCAGTAGTAAGCCGCCCATATGAGGGACGTGCACATCGAGCAGCAGGCAACCGGGGAGGGTGGGGTCAAAGTCCGCTAAAAATGCTTCAGCCGTGGTATAGATAGAACAGGGGGCGCCCAGGGATTCACTGATTCGGCGTAGCGCCTGGTTCATCCCGTTATCGCCACTAACAATAAAGACAGTGGCCGGTAGACTCACAGCTTCCGGGGCATCGGCCAAGCCCCGTCGGTACTGAGTAAGGTCGATGATGGGTTTTGGATAGGACTCGCTCATGGAACACCTCCGCGCTAAGGTGAAGTTTGACTGAAGGGATTAAAAGCCGCCTCTTACTAGCCGGAGCGGAGGTGAGTGTGCGCGGTAGTGAGCGGGGCGATAACGGGCCCACCCTGACTGCAGAGCACGTGGGAGAGGCCACTCCAGGCATGCCTCTCTAATAACATTACAGTCTCCTTAGCTGATAAAGTATTCGGTGCCTCAGGACCGGCTGTGCTTACTTTATCAATTAGAGCCCTTAAATCCCATTTTTTGATACCAGGCCCACTCGTTTTCCCCAATATCTTGGGAGGAAACCTCTAGGAGGCTACTCTTTATTAGGGGGGTTTGCAATATTTACTAATAAAGTAAAGCCCAACAAATTTTGATGTACCTGATAATGAGTGAGATAAAGGAAGCGTGGATGACCCCGTGACTGATTTGGGAGAATGTGCGCGGCCAACTCATCCAGGCCGGGGAGGGCATACTGCCTTTCTGGCCACACTCCCGATAGTCTTGCAGAGCGCCAGTGGAGAGGAAGGGAGTGTCAACCATCGCTCCTCGAACGAGCCAAAAAAATTCCAAATATTGCGCCAAATGCTTTTGTAACCTATTGATTTATAAGATTTAGTGTCGAAGGTGATATTTGGCAAAATAGCAGCTTAAGCAGTTGATTTATTAGGGTTTTCCTCACAGTCTCTTAATCAGTAGGTTCAAGGTTCGAGTCCTTGATGGCCCACCAAGGAAATCAAAGGCTTACCATTATGTGGTAGGCCTTTTTTATTTTCTGGGTATACTTTGGCGGGTTTCGTTAAAGAAAGGGGTAGCCGTGACGATTATCCCAGAAGCTGATAATTGACCGTTTATCTGCAAAATGTCCTCTATGCCCTCTTTGGTTCCTCCCTAGTCTGTTAAGCGTGCACTGTATAGCAATTCCCGTTTTCATTAGGCACAATATTAAAATAGCTTGTTTTCTTCAACCCGATTGAAGGGGTTTAAATGCGATGCCTGCGCCGTATTCATTAGACCTACGCCAAAAAGTCATTGAAGCCTATGCGAACAAAGAAGGATCAATCCGTCAGTTAGCGCAACGGTTTAAACTCTCGAAGAACACGGTCAGCGGTTTTCTGAGGCGCTTTCGGGAGACGGGGACGGTCCATCCCAAGCGCCGAGAAGGGGTGGGGCATCCGGCAAAAATTGATGAGCCAAGGGCCCAGTATTTGACCGAGGTTCTCCAGGGAGCGCCCGATCTCACGCTCCACGAATTGTGCCAGCGATTTGAAGCCCGCTTTGGTGAAACGATAAGCACCTCGGCCATGGATCGAGGGCTGAAAAAGCACCGGATCACTCGAAAAAAAAACGTTCTACGATCCCAAAAAACACACGCCCCGGGTGAAACAACGCTGGCTTGAGTATTGGGTCGAAGTGAGCCTGTGTTCCCCCGAAGACTTCATTGTGCTCGAGGAAACCGGAGCGGTGTTGAATCTGACCCCGGCGTATGGCCGGGCCCCTCAAGGGCAAAGAGCCTATGGAAAAAAACCGACGACCCAAGGCGAACGCATTAGCACCATCGGGGCCCTATCCAGGGACGGAGTCCTGCCTGCGATGTGTTTTGAAGGCACGCTCAATGGCCCGGTTTTCCTCTATGATGTCGAGCATTTCCTCTGGCCTCACCTCCACGAAGGGAAGGTGGTCATTTTAGACAATGCCGCCGCTCACCGAGATGAAGAGGCGATTGAGCGAATCGAGCAGACCGGCGCCAAAGTGGTCTTTTTACCGCCCTATCCTCCTGAACTCAATCCCATTGAATACGCCTGGTCCAAGCTAAAACATGTCCTAAAGAAAAAAGCCGCCCGGACAAAAGAGCCACTTTATCACGCCCTCAGCGAAGCGCTCACGCTAATTTCCCCCCAAGACTGTCAAGCCTATTTTAAACATTGCAGACTCTGTCCCTAACTTAAGCGAGAACCGCTATATTAGGCTGGGAACACCGACTAACGGTAGCCACATCTCTATGCATTTTCTTCAGTTGTTCTTCCCCCTATCATCCCTCTTAAGCAGTTAACTTTCCAAGTCGTGTGGACAAGCTCTTGACCGGCTTCGACGCCCCCTCGGCCATCTATCTTTATATTGACAAAAAGATGCAGGACCATGGCCTGTTCCAGGCCATCTGCCGGGTGAACCGGCTGGATGGGGAGGACAAGGAATACGGCTATATCATCGATTACAAGGACCTGTTCAAGTCCTTGGAGGGGGCCATTGGCGACTACACCGGCGGCGCCCTGGAGGGCTATGACCGGGCGGATGTGGCGGGCCTGCTGGAAAATCGCCTGGAGAAGGGGCGGGAACGACTAGAAGAAGCCCGGGAGGCGGTTAAGGCCCTTTGTGAACCGGTAGCGCCTCCCAAAGACACGGGGGCTTATCTGCATTATTTCTGCGCCGCTGATACTCTTGACCAGGCGGCCCTCAAGGACAACGAGCCCAAGCGGATCGCCCTCTACAAAGCCGTATCTGCTCTGGTGCGGGCCTTTGCCAATCTGGCCAACGAGATGCCGGACGCAGGTTACCGCAATACTGAAATCGAGGCCATTCGGCAAGAGGTGGACCACTACGAGAAAGTCCGCCATGAGGTGAAGCTTGGCAGCGGCGACTACGTGGACATGAAAGTATTCGAGCCCGCCATGCGCCATCTGCTGGATACCTATCTCCAGGCCGAGGACAGTGAAGTGATTTCCGCTTTCGATGATCTGGGCCTGGTGGAGCTGATTGTGGAGCAGGGGCTAGGGGCCTTGGATAAGCTGCCCAAAGGGATTCGCGACAACCCCGAGGCCATGGCCGAAACCATCGAGCACAACGTGCGCAAGTTGATTATCGATGAGCAGCCGGTGAATCCCAAATATTACGAGAAAATGTCCCAATTGCTGGATGCTTTGATTCAGGAGCGCAAGGCCCAGGCGTTGGCATACCAGGAATATCTTAAAAAGCTGGTGGAACTGTCCGGCAAAGTGAAAAAGCCTACCGCGACTACCGCCTATCCCACCTCCCTGAACACCCCGGCCAGGCGGGCCCTTTACGATAATCTTGACTACAATGAGGCATTGGCGGTCAAGATCGACACCGCGGTGCGCTACACTAAGAAGGACGACTGGCGGGGCAACCGCTTCAAGGAGCGGGAAGTGGAAAACGCTATTCGGGAAGAACTCGGCGAGTATGCAATGAAAACACCCGAGATCTTTGAACTGGTGAAAAATCAGCGTGAATACTAAACGCCATTTTATTGAGGTCAGCGGCCTTCGGGTGGAAGTGGTCCGCAAGGCCATCAAAAATCTGCACCTGGGCGTCTATCCGCCGGTTGGCCGGGTCCGGGTAGCGGCGCCCCTGCGAGTGGATGACGAGGCTGTTCGCCTGGCGGTGATCTCTAAGCTAGGTTGGATTCGTCGCCAGCAGGCCCGTTTTCTCGAGCAGCCGCGCCAGTCCCCGCGGCAGATGGTCACCGGCGAAAGCCACTACTTTCAGGGGCGGCGCTATCGTCTCCACGTTGTCGAGGAAAATGCTGCCCCTAGGGTGCAGTTAAAAGGGAATACCGCCCTGGAATTGTACGTGCGGCCTGGGAGCGATGCCACCAAGCGCCGAGCGATTCTCAATGAATGGTATCGCCGGGAGCTGAAAGCCTTAGTGCCGAATCTCATTATCCAGTGGGAACCGGTGATAGGCGTTCAGGTGGCCGAATGGGGTGTAAAAAAAATGAAGACTAAATGGGGGACTTGCAATATCGCTGCGCGGCGGGTTTGGCTTAACCTGGACCTGGCTAAGCACCCCTTCCGGTGCCTGGAGTATATCCTTGTTCATGAGATGGTACATCTGCTGGAGCGATACCATAACGACCGCTTTCGGCATTTGATGGACCAATTTCTTCCCTCCTGGCGCCTGCGGCATGAGGAGTTGAACCAAGGGCCATTGGCCCATGAACATTGGGATTAGGAGTAAGGTCAGGCGCTGGATACGGGATCGGAGCTCCTGTTTCTACTTTTTGGAAGAAAATGCACTCGGCGTGAAAGCGTACGAAGAGCAGCAGCAAAACTTATGGCTGGTTTATATGCATTACCCGTTTTTCGCCCGTTGCCGTAGGATGTCGTGGAATAAGAAGGCTACCCGAAGGGCTGCCTTTAAATTTTTTTCTGAGATCGGTTTGTCGATAAATTTAAAGATAGCTCCCTGATTGATGGCCTCTACCTGGGTGGTTTTACTGCTTTGGTGAGTGAGCAAAATGCGTACGGTTTGAGGGTAAATTTCCCGTGCCCGGCGGAGGAACTCAGTGCCCTCCATCTTAGGCATGCGCTGGTCTGCCATCACGACGTCAACCGGATAGCGAGCGAGCAAATCCAGGCCTTCCAAAGCATCGTGGCAGGTCAACAAGCGGTAAGGCTCCTCGCGCAACAGCCGTTGCACAGTGGCTATCGCCAGGGGGTCGTCGTCCACCAGCAGGAGAGTGGGGGTATGGCTAGCGCCATTGTCAGGCACTTGCACCAAGCATCTATTTTCCCGTACCCAATGGGCAAGCTGCTCTGGCGGTAGGGGGCGGCTCACATAATAGCCCTGAATGGCATGGCAGAATTTTGTCCGCAGGAAGGCCACTTGGGCTTCGCTCTCCACGCCTTCGGCCATTACTTCCAGCTTCAGACTATGGGCTAAGGCAATAATAGCCTGGGCGATGGCCGCATCATCCGGTTCCCGAGTGATATCGCGGATAAAAGCGCGGTCAATTTTTAACTGGTCCAGCGGAAAGCGTTTGAGGTAATTGAGCGAGGAGTAGCCGGTGCCAAAATCATCGATGGCCAACTGGAGCCCTCGCTCCTTGAGGGCGTGCAAAGTAGTAATCGCCCTTTTGAGATCCTGCATCAAGAGACTTTCGGTGATTTCCAGTTTTAGGGCCGTGGCTGCCAGATCGCACTGGCCTAAGATTTGGTCGATTTGTGCAATGAAATTGGCCTGTAGAAATTGTCGGGCTGAAAGATTGACGGCAATGGTCAGGGGCAGCCCTTCTGTGGTCCGCCAAGTTTTTGCCTGGGCGCAGGCGGTGTTGAGCACCCACTCGCCGATAGGCACAATCAAGCCGTTTTCTTCGGCTAGGGGGATAAACTGGGCGGGGGAAATCCACCCCCGGTGCGGGTGCCGCCAGCGTAGCAAGGCCTCCACCCCCGTTACCCGGCCACTTTCCAGACTGACTTGGGGTTGGTAGTGGAGTTCTAGCTCCCCTCGATCTAAAGCATAGCGCAAGCTGTTTTCTAGAGATAAGCGCCGGGTGGTTTCCGTGCTCAGCGCCGGGGTATAGTATTGTAGACCGCGCCCGCCTTGGGTTTTGGCCTGGTGGAGGGCGATGTCGGCCTGGTTTAACAACGTGCGGGCTTTTTTCCCATCCTGGGGAAAGAAACTCACGCCGATACTGGCGCTGATAAAAAATTCTCGATTCTCTAACTGAAAAGGCGCCTCCAGAGTGTCAAATATCCGTTGGATAGTGGGTTCCACCGCCGCTTTCTCCGGCAGGTCCTCCAGCACCAAGACAAACTCATCCCCGCCAAGGCGGGCGGCTGTATCCCCCTCTCGGAGGCAGGCGCTTAAACGGGTGGCGATGACTTGAAGGAGGGCGTCACCGATAGAATGGCCCAGGCTGTCGTTGATTAACTTGAAGCGATCCAGATCCAACCCTAGGACGGCAATCCACCGGCGAGTCCGGTGGGCACGGGCAAGGGCATGAGAGAGCCGATCTTGGAGAAGATTTCGGTTCGGCAGCCCAGTCAGGGTATCGTAATTGACTTGGCGCTCCAGTTGGGCCTCATAGGCCTTGCGTTCGGTCACATCTTTTCCAATCCCAATCCGGCTGCCATCGGAGAGCCTGACATTGGCCCAGCGGGTTTCTAGCCTCCGCCCACTGCGCAAACGGATGCGAAAATCCCCCCACTGGGCGTGGGCGCTCTGAATGAAGGCGAGCGCTTTCTGATAATCATGGGGGTCAGGATAGCATGCGGCCAAAATATCTATCTGTTTGGCTTCTTTCAAAGACCAGCCCAACACTTGCTCAGCTTCCCGGTTAAGCCATTGCAGTTGGCCTTGGGGATCAAAGTGAGCAATCATGACAGGAATACGGTTGAGAATGGTTTGTAGGAATTCTTGATGTTGCTTAAGGGCGACCTCGGCTTGTTTGCGCTCGGTAATATCAATCCAATAGCCCACAATCTCTAAGGGTTGTCCATCCGCAGCGCGCACCAGGCGCTGCTCGTCATGCATCCAGCAGTAATGTCCATCCCGGTGCTGGAAACGGTATTCATAGCAGAGTTTATCGTGCTGGAAGAGGGCTTTTAGTTCGGTGAGGATTCGGTCCCGATCCTCCGGATGTACCCGGTTAAGCCAGAAATCAGGGGTGTCTATGAAATCCTCAGGTCTATACCCCATCTGTACCTGAAGGTTGTCGCTGACAAAAGTCGTCGCATAGGGAGGCCGGGGCATGCAGCTGTAAATAACAGCGGGGCTGGCGGTCAGTAGATGCTGCAGTCGCGTCTGTGCTACTTTCGCAGATGCCTGCGCTTTCTGGGTAGTTTTTCTTTTTTTGCGATAATTTTGCATAGTTGGCAGCTGCCGAATTAATCCAAAGGTTCAACTTAGCCAGTATCCCTACCGGGTGGTGTATTCTAGCCATTAAAGTACTTCGTCCTAATACCTGAGTCCTTTAGTATGGTTTTTCAATATAATTTTTCTTCTAACTATGGTTGGTCCATGAACATTGGGATGGTGAGCAAGGTTAAATACTCCGAGAGCGCCTAGATGGGGTAGGTCACCCTCCAGAAGCTTTTTCTCTTAGCGTCCATTTCTCCCGTTTTTATTGGGTAAAACACCGCTAATATTGGCTTAACCAATCCATTATCAGTCTGTAAGAAATAAATAAGGCTAACCCGGTGGTTAAGATAAATAACAACCCAAGTACTAAAAACCAAAATCGATATAATCGAACTTTGATTCGGCTAAATAGCCGATCTTCTGGTTCTATCTTTCTTGGAATTTCTTGAAAATTCGTTATCAATACATAGATGCAGAGAAACCACAAAAAGCCCACGAGAGAAGGTATCAATAGGATATCTTCATCAGGCGAGCTCGAACTGATCGTTATAGTCACTGCGGCCACTAATGAAACAATTGAAATTATTAGCGCTGGCCATTTTAATGGGCTAATAAAAACTGCGATTTTATTTAATTTCTCAATCACTTATCTCATCTCCCTGAATGAGGGCTGGGGGGCATTCAGGCGTTAAACCCTGGCCCTCTAGTAAGTACTAGTAGTTAAACTCTGCGCTTGATATTCGAGCAAAGACAAAGTAGGTGCAAGCTCTGATCTGAGCCTTACTCTCCTTATATGCTATCCCTGCTTCCGATCGCACTATGTTATTGAAAAGCTAACAGGGGGGCGCTGCTGTGTTTTTTGACAGACAACTTTTTAATAGCGTCGCTGTGGCAACAGATTCATTGCTTTTTCTATAAAAAAATACAATTCAGAAAGTTAAATTTTAAGTCGGAGGAGTTGGCATACCGGTTGCCTATGATCTCAAGTAAGTGCGGGCAATGGCTTCAAAGGCGAGAGCCAAAGCATGGCGCTTGAGTTAACAGCTTTGATGTTCACCCATTAAGGAGGACAAATCATGACTCATTTGGTAATCAAAGACCTAGCGAGGAACGAAGCACTTGATAAAAAAGCAATGGCCCTTGCTATCAAAGGCGGTAAAGGGAGAGTGTCTAGCATCATCTATCCTCGTCCGGGACCCACGTTTCCTAATCCCGGGCCTATTTTTTGATATCTAGGCCCCAGATAACGAATATTTTTGCCAAGCGAGGAGGATACGGCAATGACATGTTTAATTGTTCAAGATTTGGAACGGCACGAGGAACTTGATAACAAGACCATGGCCAGCATGCGAGGAGGGTCTCTCGCCATAGGCGGCCTGGTGGGAGGGATAACTGCGGCAGCGTTAGGTGAGAAAGTCGGCGAAACAGCCGCCAAACTCTGGCTTCACTATGGGGAAGGCAAAGAATGGGAAGACCTTCCTTAATCTTCTATCCCCACGAAAAATCTGATCAAAAAAGCCCTGTTCCTTTGGACGGGGCTTTTTTTTTGATCCTGGCCAATAGTGGAGTAATTTTCGTGATGGTTTGATAAAGTAAGGCCAACACTGTACAGAGCCTAATGCTGGAGGAGGGGTGTTGCAGTCAAATTCTATTCCAACGCTTGTTGATCTGATCCGCCATGGCGAGCCGGTGGGAGGGCGCCGTTACCGAGGGCATCTGGATGACCCTCTGAGTGAAAAGGGTTGGTCCCAAATGCGGGCTGCTGTCGGCGAGCATTGTCCTTGGGATCGGATCATTAGTTCTCCTCTTAAGCGCTGTGCAGAATTTGCTTATGAACTTAGCCAGCGCCATGGGCGGCCTTTGCAATTGGAGGAGCGGTTGAAAGAGATTAGCTTTGGCGCTTGGGAAGGGTACACCGCTGCTGAAGTTATGGCACGGGAGGCCGAGGCTTTTCGTCGCTTTTATGAAGATCCCGTGCAGCATACGCCGCCGGGCGCAGAACCCCTTTTGAGATTTCGAGATCGGGTTATTGCCGCTTGGGAGGAATTGCTGAGCCGCTATGGTGGAGAGCATTTGCTGGTGGTTGCCCACGCGGGGGCGATGCGGATGGTGATACGCCATGTGCTGGGCATGCCCCTAGAAACCCTCTTTCGCATTCATGTTCCCAATGCCGGCATCAGCCGGATTCAGATCGGGGGTAATGGGCCGAGAGCGGGGTCGCAGCTGATATTTCATGCGGCTAGCCTTTAGCCGAATAGAAGGGAGGAAAAACGGGTTTGCGGAACACCACCGGCTCGCTCCTAAAACACCTCATTCATAGGTAATTACAAGCCGACAAGTAGCGTGCGCTTAGCGCACGAAGAGGAAGGATGAGAGGCAGGAAAACCAACCCCTCACCGGTTGTTAAATTCGCTGGTGGGCAATTTCACGCAAAGTGGCGACTTCTAGCCCAGCTTCTCCCGCCAATTGTAAGGCCCGTTCCAGGCGGGCAGGCGCTGAGCGGCCTGTACATTTATGCTGGGGGTCCGCCTCAATAGCGGCTACCATGCCTTCAATAAGCCGTTCTCGGGGAAGGGAGGTCCCCGCTAGCCACTCCTGAAGGTCCAGGACATCCTTCGCTACCCTTTTGGCCAGGCCCTGATGCTGATTCCAGAGGGTGGCCACATCGCCTCCGGTGATGAGCCCAGCAATGTTCACCGTCAAGATATAGACATTCTTGCGCACTAGCTCAAAGAGGAGTTCTGCTTCTGTGGTCAGAACCTGGGCGGGGATGGCCAATGCCTTTAAGGCCGAGGCCAGCAGGGGGGCTCCCGGGCCATGGGCCGGAGAAGGGAGCAAAACTTTGACATCTTGCCCTGCTTTTTTCTCAAACCAGACTGAAATAATGGTCAAGTCAGCAAAAGGGTAGGGTTGCCAGTCCCGGGGTAGAAGCTCGTTTTGCAATAGGGCTAGCCGGTTTTGCCAGGACTCCGGTATCTGCTTTAGTACCGGGTGGAGATCCCCTTCTGCAACGGCGACCAAGACCAGGGCTGGGTAAGGCACTTCTTGGGCGACTTCCTCCAGGGCTAAATTCCGAGGAATGGGGTAAACCGGATGCCCCAAGCGCAGGAAGCCCCGGGCGAATACTCCGCCCATTTCGCCAATGCCGATGATAACAATAGGTGGTTTCATTGTTTTTTTAACTCTCATCCTGAACTAAATCTCTTTTCATGATAACGGTATGGGCGATAAATGTTGACAGTGAGGCACCATTTCCCTAAATTGCCCACCTCACTATAGGTGCCCCGATCCTGACCAAGGGTTAAACGGGAAGTCGGTCAAAAGCCGACGCTGCCCCCGCAACGGTAGGCAAGATTGAGGCTGATTAATAAGCCACTGCGGATTTTCGCGGGAAGGCGATCAGTCTGGCGGAGATGGTGATCTCCGTTACTTGCGAGCCCGGAGACCGGCCTAGAGTGCCATGCGATGTTGCGGAGGGCGACGGTGCTGGGCGACTCCCTTTAGTCCCTCCTGTTGTCTTCCTCTTCACCGTGCCTGCAATGACTACCGTGCGGGTGTGCACGGTCCCAGAGGAGAGAGACCGTTGAAAATATTTTCAGCGTTTGGGTTAGGCAGTTTAGTGATTTTGGGGTCCCCTGCCTATGCCGATGAGCTGCCAACCCAAAAAATATTAGAACCGATCGTGGTGACGGCAACCCGTACCCAAACTCCAGTGCGCCAGATAGGGAGCGCCATGAGCATCATCACCGCCGAAGATCTCGCCCAGCGGCAAAGAATGCCGGTATTAGACGTATTGCGGGGTTTGCCGGGAGTCGATGTGGTCCAAAGTGGGGGTTTAGGACAGCAGACTTCGGTATTCCTCCGGGGAGCTAATGCCAACCATACTTTGGTACTCATCGATGGAGTAGAAGCCAATGATCCCAGTAATCCCGGCGGACTCTTCGATTTTGCCAACTTGCTAACGGATAATATTGAGCGCATTGAGATTTTGCGAGGGCCGCAAAGCACCCTTTATGGTTCTGATGCCATTGGCGGGGTGATCAATATTATTACCAAGAGGGGGAGTGGCAAGCCCCAGCTAACAGCGCGTGCCGAAGGCGGTTCTTTCAGTACCTTCAAGGTGACCGGCGGCATCAGTGGAGGGGATGAACTGATTAATTACAGTTTGACCTTAGCCCGCCTTGAAAGTGAAGGCATTTCAGCGGCTGATTCCCGGCTAGGCAATTCTGAAGAGGATGGCTATCGGAATACTACCATTGCAGGGCGCTTGGGTCTGGCTCCTAGACCGAATTTTTCCCTTGATGTCACTTTGCGCTATAACGATGCACATACGGAAATTGATGGCTCCACAGTCGATGCCAGGGGCCGCTTTTTGCCCATTGATGATCCGAATTCAACTCTGGATACGGCGCAGCTCTTTTTTCGAGGCCAGGGGCGGCTCACTCTATTTGAGGGATTATGGGAGCAAATGCTAGGGGTCTCTTTTACCCACCACGATAGGGAAAACAAGGATCGGCCGGATCCCCAGAATCCCTTCCCCTTTCCAGGTACCTTTAACGGTGAGAAAGTTAAAGTGGATTGGCAAAACAATGTCTATCTGTCTAGGGGCCATACTTTGACTTTGGGTATTACCACAGAAGAAGAGCGACTGGAGATCGAATCACCAACTTCGACACTTCCTCGGAAAACCGCCCACACCACCGGGTACTATCTGCAAGAGCAACTGGATTTATGGGACAGGCTATTCCTTACTGGAGGGGTGCGCCTGGACGACCATAATCGTTTTGGTTCCAAAATCACCGGGCGGGTGACCGCTGCACTGGTATTAGACCCTCTTGGCACCAAGCTCAGAGGCAGCTACGGGACGGGCTTCAGAGCCCCTTCTTTGTCCGAACTGTTTGATGATCGTTTCAATACCACCACCATGGGCACTCAATTTGAATTTAATAACCCAGACTTGGGCCCCGAAGAAAGCGAGTCTTGGGAAATTGGGGTGGAGCAATCCCTTTGGGGCGATCAGCTGGTCTTGGGAGCGACTTATTTTGACAGTGAATTTACTGATCTCATCCAATTTAGCCACGTGGCTTCTGAAAAGTTCCAGTTGATTAACATCGCCGAGGCCGAAGCTCAAGGCTGGGAGGTTTTTATGGCTTTGACTCCTCTTGAAGGGCTGACCGTGCGGGGAGACTATACCCAGATGCGAACCAAAAATAAGCAAACCGGCGAGTTCTTGGTTCGGCGTCCTGAACACAAGGCGGCTGTCAATGTGAATTACCATTTTCTCGGCAAAGCGAATTTTCATCTCCAGGTGCTTTATGTGGGCAGCCGGCAAGATGTCGGAAACATTCCCTTATCCAGTTATACGGTGGTCAATCTGGCTGCTTCCTACGATTTAACCGACAATTTTCAGCTGTTTGCCCGGGTGAATAATCTCCTGGATAAGCAATATCAGGAAGTTTTCGGATTCGGCACACCGGGTATTTCCGGTTTTGGCGGTATTAAGCTTTCTTTTTGACCGCTTTAGCGGCAAAAATTGCCGGTTTGCTTGCCAAGGAGGGGCTGTTTCTTCGGCTGACAAAGGGGATTGGGCCGTGTTTTAAATGGGGAGAATTTAGCAAATGAAGGGGAGGCAAGCCTATCCGTTTCGGGCAATGACCTTGCCGGAAACGGCCTCAAGGCCTTATTCCGGCCTACAAGGAGGCGCTAATAAACAGCCCGTAGGCTGGATTAAGCGTCGCGTATCCGGCAAAACAATAGTTGGTATGTAATTTGCCAATAGCCTTATGGTTACATTCGGAGAATTTCGTGATGCCAATCCCGGTCGTAATGAACCCGCTCACCACTTCCGCTTTTCCCCAGGCCAAGGAGCCCGCCCAGGAGATTTATTCGAATCCGGAATTTAAACCCTTTGGAGAGGATGGGTTGACTTTTGGTGATCTGCTGGATGTGGTCAATCCTTTGCATCATTTGCCGGTAGTTGGCAGTCTTTACCGCGAGCTTTCCGGGGATACTATTGATCCGGCTTCCCGGGTAGCGGGTAGTGCCCTATTGGGCGGTCCCATTGGGGCAGCGGTGGCCGCCGCCAATGTGGTTCTTGAGCACTTTAGTGGCGATGATATTGAAGGACATGTGGTCGCTCTCTTGCACCAGGAGTCAAGAGAAGAGGCTTTGCCAAAGGTGGTATCAACGCACCCGATGGCCGCTTCTTCCCTGGATATCAACCCGGCTAAATCGCAGGGACAAGAGGAAAGTCTCACCGCAGGATTGGAAAACTCCTCTGTCCAAGAGCCGAGCCGGGGGATTGCCCCGGCTAATGAGCGATATAGCCATCGCCCTGGAGGGTGGCTGGTCGGTGCCGCCCATGCCGGGATTGATGCCTACCGTGAGGTGCTGACGGCGAAGAAAGAGGACCTGCTTACCATTAATAAGACGGTTTGAGTTGTGGGTATAATATAAAAATTAATGTTTTTATCTTCCCTTTAGGGGGAGTACTTCACGACCATGATAGCAGGGGTTAACACGTGGATTTTAAAGGTAATTCGGATTATCGCCATGATGTGCCTGGTTGCACAGGCGTATTAGTGACTAGCTTAGGGACTCCTGAAGCCCCGACGGCTCCTGCGGTACGGCGCTTTTTGGCGGCATTTTTGTCCGATCCTCGGGTAGTGGAGATACCTCGTCCCCTGTGGTGGTTGATTCTCCATGGCATTATCTTGCGGGTCCGCCCCTCCCGGGTGGCGCGTCTCTATCAAAGTGTCTGGCGTGAGGATGGGGCTCCGTTACTGAGCTTTGCCCGACGGGTGGGCAGTGCTCTGCAGGAGGAACTAGATACCCGGGGTGGTCCCCTCAAGGTGGGCTTGGGAATGCGCCATGGCACCCCTTCGATTGAAGAAGCTTTGGAACAATTGCGTCAAGCTGGGGTCCAGCGGCTGTTGGTTTTTCCCCTTTATCCCCAGTATTCGGGCAGTACGACCGGTTCCGCCTTTGATGCAGTAGCCCAGGTCCTTTCCACTTGGCGTTGGATACCGGAGCTGCGGATGATCACCCATTATCATGATCATCCTGGCTATCTGGAGGCCTTGGTGGAGACTATTCGGCGCAGTTGGGAGGAAGCAGGGCGTGGAGAGCGTTTGCTCTTTTCCTTCCATGGTCTGCCGAAGCGTTATTTATTGGCCGGCGATCCTTATCATTGCCACTGCCATAAGACCGCCCGCCTGTTGGCGGAACGTCTAGGATTGAAAGAAGGGGAGTGGCAAGTGGCTTTCCAATCCCGTTTTGGCCGTGAAGAATGGCTCAAACCTTATACCGATCACCTCTTGCGGGAGTGGGCTGAGGGCGGAGTGAAGCGGGTGGACATCGTCTGCCCAGGTTTTGCGACCGATTGCTTGGAAACCCTGGAGGAGATTGACCAACGGAATAGGGAGTTATTTTTAGAGGCGGGAGGGAAAGAATATCATTACATTCCAGCCCTTAACGATGAGCCTGCTCATATCCGCGCTTTGGCCGACGTGGTTGAGCAGCATATTCAAGGGTGGCCAGAGGCAAGTTCGCTTTGGGATCAGGAGGCGGTGGCGCAAGCGGCTGAGATAAGCCGCCAACAGGCCTTGGCCCTGGGGGCCAAACAGTAATCGAAAAGGGACGAGCGGGGTACCCAACAGGGCAGGTTAGGGATCACGGATAAGGGTGCATATCAGGGTTCGCTTTTTCCGTGGTCCATCGAATTCGCAAAAAAAGATATTTTGCCAGGTTGATAATCCCAGTTCCCCCTCGATAATAGGAATAGTTTCTGAAGGACCGATAAAACCGGCCTTGAGATGAGCATCACCATTGCCGTCTTGGCGATCATGTAACCACACTCCCCGTGGGATTAGTTCCTGGAGGCAGTGAATCACATCGGTGCGTACGCTGGCATCCCAACCTTCCTGAATCATCAGCGCTGCAGTCGCCCCTTGAGCATACAGTGCTGCAAGGCCATTGTCAATACCGCTTTCTTTCACTGCCCGTTTGACATCTTCAGTGATATCTACCAACTCTTCTCGATGATGAGTCGGGAACTCTATCAGCCGTCGCATGTTCAATACCTCAGTGTGATAAAAACATGAAGTATACATTCCCTGCAATCATCGTCCATGGGGGAGCAGGCCGGGTGGCTCATCACCAGGTAGAAGCAAGCCAGGTGGGATGCCAAGAAGCGGCGCTCGCCGGTTGGCGTCTGCTTCTAGAGGGTGGCTCGGCCCTAGATGCGGTCCAGATGGCTGTTGAGAGTCTAGAAAATAACCCCCTCTACAATGCTGGGACAGGGGCAACACTCAATGCTGCTGGGGAAATTCAAATGGATGCTTCCATCATGGAGGGCTCCACCCTGGCTGCTGGAGCAGTCGCAGCAATACATGGTATCCGCAATCCTGTTCGGCTTGCCCGTAAGGTGCTTGACAGGAGCCAAGAGGTGCTCTTAGTCGGAGAGGGTGCCTTGAGCTTTGCTAGAAAAGCGGGCATTGAACTATGCGCTAATGCTGAATTGACTGTGGAACACCAGCGCCAGCGCTGGGAGAAGATGCATGGTACGGTGGGGTGTGCTGCTGTAGATCAGGCAGGGCGCAGTGCGGCGGCCACTTCAACGGGTGGTTTATTCGATGCTTTACCTGGCCGGGTCGGCGATTCGGCTTTGATTGGTTGTGGGACCTATGCCAATTACTTCGGTGCTGTGTCTTGTACCGGTATTGGGGAGGCGATTATTCGCACTGCCTTGGCACGGACGGCGATGGGGGATCTACAGGCGGGTTATCATCCCATGGTTGCAGTTCAACGCACCTTGGCTGTTCTGGTGAGAGGAACCCAGAGTGAGGCGGGTCTTATTGTCATTGATCGTAAGGGAAGGGTGGGCTATGCCCACAATACCCTCCATATGCCCGTCTGTTGGTTGTCCAATGACGGTCAATTGGGTCTGGATATTTAATGGGCTGAACTTACGCAGTTTGTTATTCCCCCATAGTAGGGAATCTAAATAATTGCCTGAAAAAAAAGATATTCACCTTCGCGGGTAGGACAACTCTGGGCCTTTTGTGTAAATCCTGATGGGATTATTTTTATTAATTGGCGAGATCAGCAAAGGCCATGAAAAGACCATCAGTGAGGTGGGTGAGGGCCTCGAAACAAACCTTTTCCGGCGTATCCTGAGCACTGTGATAGTAGGCATAGCGATAAGGCGCGGTATCGGTGATCATGAAAGCCCGGTAACCGAGGTGCCAAAAGGACCAGTGATCGCTCCAACTAACGCCGGGGATGTTGGCGAAGGTGGCGGTATATTCGAGGGGAAATTGAGAATGCCGACGGAAAGCTTGAGCGGCCTGACGCATCACCTTACGAGAGCGGAAATTAGAGATAAAAGCAATAAAATCGCCTCGGTTAGGGTAAAAGAAGTTGAAGAGCGGAGGATAATGTTGACTGCCAGGCGCACTGTTGAAATAGCCAATGGTTTCCAGCGAGACCATCAAGCGAATCTTATCTTGACGGCGGTGGGCGGTTTGTGCATAGACCAAACTGCCCATATGTTTTGAGGTGAAAAAAGGAGGTTCCTCATTGGAAAAGGCAACAAAACGCACCGTATTACGGGGCGTTAAGGTAGTAAACAGCCGTGAGATTTCTAGCAGGGCAGCAATACCACTGCCGTTATCATTAGCTCCCGGGCTTCCCACGACGGAGTCATAGTGGGCACCAATGAGAATAATGTCTTCCGGAAAGATAAGACCCCGTTGGCTAATTTCTAAGTTGGCACAGGATATGCCGTTGACCTCGTAATTTTGAGCAGCGACTTGATAGCCCTGGTTCTGCCACTCTTGGGTAATGTAATCTGCTGCAGCGTGGAGTGCCTGGGGCCGAAACAGGTGACGTTCACCGATTTCGCTAGCGAGCGTTTGGACATGGGATCTAAGTCGCTCTTTAGTGGCTTTCATCCCAGAGGATCGTCTGCCGATATTAATGTTATTAATAGAACTAGCTAGTATAGCTATAGTTAGTGACCCTTGCTTCAATTAGATAGGGTGCATCTTTTTTACTTCAATTTTATGGCGTCCTTTTGGGTGGATTTTGCATAGGTTAGTCACAATGAGAGCTCGTCGGCAAATGTTACAGGAAATTCAACGGGAAGTTGAAATTACCCAGCGCTGGATTGGTAAAGGAGCTCTTGACGAGCGAGTTATGGAAGCTATAAAAGCAGTGCCGCGCTATGAATTTGTGCCGGATGAGCTACGTCCCTATGCCTATGATAATGGCCCCCTCGCCATTGGGCATGGTCAGACCATTTCCCAACCTTATATTGTCGCTTTAATGACTGATCTTTTAGGACCCACCCCCAATGATATCATCCTGGAGGTAGGCACAGGTTCGGGCTATCAGGCGGCGGTTCTCTCTAAACTAGTCAAAAAAGTTTACACTATTGAAGTTGTTGAGGAATTAGCCCAACAAGCAGCGGCTCGGTTGCAGCGGCTTGGTTATACTAATTTTGAAGCTCGAGTCGGCGATGGTTATTTTGGATGGCCGGAACAGGCTCCCTTTGATGGAATCATAGTGACGGCGGCGGCACCTTCTATTCCAGCGCCATTGATTGAGCAACTCAAGGTAGGTGCACGATTGGTGCTTCCCCTGGGGGTTGTTTTTAATCAAGAGCTTATGGTGATAGAAAAGAAGGAAAATAACGAAATCGATACGCGCAGTGTTCTGAGAGTATCTTTTGTGCCTTTAACAGGAGAACATCAAGAACATTCCCCCTAGTGTGGGGGTGAAAAGGCCCCAAAATAGGCAATGTCTGCCATCGATATCCCGGCGTCTTGGCGAACCGCTGCCGAGCAGATCTTAAAGCAGCAATGGCATCGAATCCTGGTGATTGGGGCGACCGATCGGGGTAAAAGCACCTATTGTGGTTTTCTTGGGCAGACCCTGTCTGCGGCGGGATTGAAGGTGGCCTTTGTGGATGCCGATGTGGGGCAGAAAGATGTTGGCCCACCAGCGACCATTTCCCTCGCCTATTTTGATGAGGCTCTTGAACTCAGCCAGACACCACTGGCCGCCCTCTATTTTGTGGGGGCTGTTTCTCCCATAGGGCATTTTCTGCCGGTGGTGGTGGGAACCAAACGAATGGTAGAGGCCGCACAAGCTTCCTTTGTGATCATCGATACTTCGGGTTTGGTCACGGGCAGTGGCAGGGTACTTAAGGCCTTCCAGATTGATTCCTTATGCCCCCAGGTTATTGTGGCGCTAGAAAAAGAACAGGAGCTGGGTCCTATTATTAGGGCTTGCCGCAATTATAATATGATCCGGCTCCGTTCCTCGCCCCAGACAAAAGCAAAGCCTATTCACATCAGAAGGGCGGCCCGCGAACAGGCTTTTCGAACCTATTTTAAAGATGCCAAAGAGCATCGCTTACGGTTAAGGCAGTTGGTGATTCAGCGAGGCGTCGTTTCCACTAGGCTTGCTAATCACCTGCTTTGCGGGTTGGCTGATTCTCAAGGGGAGGGGCTGGGATTGGCTATCGTTCGGAAGGTGGATTTTCGCCGCGGTACGGTTTCACTCCTAACGCCTGTTGCGAGGCAAGCAATTCGCATACTGCAATTTGGGGATCTTTATCTTAGGGCTGACGGGAGTGAATTGCCTTCATCTTCCCAGGGTGCTAGGTCATCGGCTAAGTGAAAAATTAAATAGCTAGAAGAAAGTTGGTATTCAGTGAACAAATCAGGTAAAGCGCTGCAACATGGTACGTGAGCTACAATCAATCTCTTCGCTGCTTTTCGGCATCGCCATTGTGCTATTGGGATCGGGCCTGTTAGGCACATTAATCGGTGTACGAGCCAATCAGGAGCAATTTGGTCCGGCGACTATTGGTCTCATCCAATCTGCTTTTTTTCTGGGCTATGTGCTTGGAACCTTCTTTTGCCCCCCTTTGATTAAACGAGTGGGGCATATCCGTGTTTTTGCCACCATGGCGGCCCTAGGCTCAGCAGCAGCGATGGGCTTTGCGCTATGGGTTCATCCCTTTTGGTGGGCCATCTTGCGAATTATTTCGGGTATCTCCATCGTGGGCCTTTACATGGTTGTTGAAAGTTGGCTCAATGAGCAGTCTTCCCACCATCGTCGGGGTCGGATTTTTGCTATTTATATGAGTATCACCCTGGTGGCTTTGGGGCTGAGTCAATTCCTCCTCTTAATAGAAGATAGCCGGGGTTTTATCCGCTTTGCTTTGGCCACAGTATTCATTTCTCTGGCGCTGATCCCCGTGGCATTGACTCAAATGGTAGAGCCAAAGCCGGTTCCCGCACCTCGATCAAACCTTAAAGCCCTTTATTCTGTCTCCCCCTTAGGGGTCGTGGGGGCCTTGGTTGCCGGTCTTGCGAGTAGTGCCTTCTGGGGAATGGGGGCCGTTTTCGCCCAGAGTATTGGGCTCTCAGTCTCTGGGACCTCTGCTTTCATGAGCGCAGTTATCTTTGGAGGTGCGCTGTTGTTATGGCCAGTGGGGCATTTGTCAGATCGCTGGGATCGCCGTGATGTGCTCATCGTGGTCAGCTTTGCCAGTGCCGCGATTGCCTTAGGTGCCTTCATGAGCTTAGATGGTTCGGTGGTTGTGTTGCTGCTGCTTGCTTTTCTTTACGGAGGCGTTTCTTTTCCGGTGTACGCGCTGGCTGTGGCCCATTTAAACGATCACCTTAAGCCAGGGGAAGTACTTGAGGCGACCCGAAGTATCTTATTGGTCTATGGTGCCGGTTCTGCCCTAGGGCCGGTGGTTGCCGGCTTTTGTATGGCCGCTTGGGGAGCGCCCACTTTTCTAGGGTATTTGGCAACAATCCTAGCATTGCTTGGACTATTTGGCTTTTACCGCACGCGACGGAGTGCTCCTATACCGGCTGAGGAACAGGGGGAGTTTGTTCCCATGGTACGAACTTCTCAAGCTGCCCTTGAAATGTATCCGGGAGCCGATTTGGAGCCAGAATTGGATCTAACACCAGGCGCCGGCCATGAAGAGGAATTCACAATTGATTCCCAGTCGAATTTTTCTAGGACTAACTTAGTCGATTCCTTGTCCTATGAGCAAAAGGGGAATAAGTACCTATGAATAAAATATGAGGTGTTTTAGGAGCGAGCCGGAGGTGTTCCACAAACCCGTTTTTCCTCCCTGAAAAACGGGTTTGATGCGCGCCCTCCCTGGCGCGCCCCCTGAGGGGCCTCCTGCGGATGTCCCGATTCGCTCCCGGCGAATCGGTGCGGGGACTTCCCTGTCCCCTGGCTCCACGCCACCGGCTCGTTCCAGGAATACTGCAAAACTTTTACTGAGATACTTAACTAACCTGAGTTCTGGATAAGAGAGGGGTGTCTCCCGGGCCAGGAATCTGAAAGACTCCTGGTAAGGAATAAGAGAAAACAACCAGGAGACACCTGCGATGAGCTTAGAGGCTTTATTTTGCGATGTCGATGATTTTTGCCAAGTCTTCTTACCCCAATGGGAACGAGAGCAGCTGGTTTGCGGAGAGCGGCAACGACGGCGCCCCGCCCGCCTGTCGGTGAGTGAAATGATGACAATCATCATTCATTTCCATCAGTCCCATTATCGGCATTTCAAAGGCTATTATCTGGGCTATGTCCGGCCTCATCTCAAGCGCGCTTTTCCCGGGTTAGTCAGCTATCAGCGCTTTGTGGCCTTGATCCCTTCAGTACTCATTCCCTTATGTGCTTATCTCCAGCAGCGTAAGGGTCCAGCCACGGGAATCGCCTTTATTGACGCTACGCCCATCACCGTTTGCCACAATCGGCGCATCAACCGCCATCGGGTATTCAAAAAAATCGCCAGGCGGGGCAAAACCTCCATGGGTTGGTTTTATGGCTTTAAACTTCATTTGGTGGTTAATGACCGGGGCGAACTGCTCGCTTTCCACGTGACCCCCGGCAACGTCGATGACCGCCAACCCGTGCCCCATCTCACCCAGGGCCTTTCCGGAAAACTCTTCGGCGATAAGGGTTATATTTCTAAATGCTTATTTCAGACCCTCTTTGAAAAGGGCCTCCAGCTCATGACCCCCATCCGCAAAAACATGCACAATCGGCTCTTGACTCTATTCGATAAGCTCTTACTGCGCAGGCGCGCTCTCATTGAAACTATCCATGATCAACTTAAAAATATCTCCCAAATTGAACATAGTCGTCATCGCAGTATTGGCAATTTCATGGTCAATTTAGTCGCTGGACTGATTGCCTACACTCACCAGCCTCTCAAACCCTCCCTTAACCTGACCCACCCTCAACTTATGCTCTTGAATAAGCCCAGATAGTTATCCAGAACTGACGTTAACTAGGGTGTTGCCTAAAATCACCACTGGCGGGGGGCTGAAGTTCAAGTAATCGGAGGTTCTTCGGGAAGGGGAAGACTATTTTCCGGACTATGTTCTAACTGAAAGGCTTCTAGGGCCTCGGCAACCGTTTCCGGTTTTCCAAAGCGGGCTAGATGGTAGAGGGCTTCGCCTTCGTGGACCAAGGGCAGATTAGTGCATCCCACTACAATTCCTGAAAAAGGGGCAATGACGGCTTCGGTCTTTTCCCCAAAGGGATCGGCAATCATTGCTATGGTATCCCCTTTTTTGACATGATGACCCAGGGCGGTAGGGGAATGCAAAATGCCGCTCTGGGGCGCTCTCACCCAGCTTGAAGAGCGGGCGACTACGGGCTCGGCCCGAGGTTTTTTCCTTCGGCGTGAGGGTAGCATTCCCAATTCCCGCATGACAGAGACAATCCCATTCACGCCGGCGCGGATAGCAAACTCGTTAAAGCGTAATGCTTCCCCCGCTTCATACAACAAGACCGGGATACCCTGGTCGGCCACCGCTTGGCGTAATGAGCCGTCCCGCAGATCGGAATTGAGAATGACGGGGGAGCCGAAGGCCTGGGCTAACCGTTTGGTTTCCGTATCATCCACTAAGGCCCGGATCTGGGGCAAATTGTCCCGGTGAATCGCTGCGGTGTGCAGATCAACTCCGTGGGTACAGCGGGCGACGATTTCTTCCATAAAAAGATGGGCTAAGCGGGCGGCTAGGGAGCCGGTTTTAGAGCCTGGGAAGGAGCGATTAAGATCCCGCCGATCGGGAAGATAGCGGGATTGATTGACAAAGCCGTAAACATTGACCACCGGCACGGTGAGCAAAGTTCCTCGAAGCCGCTGCAGGGCCGGAAGCTCCACTAAGCGGCGAATGATTTCAATCCCGTTAATTTCATCCCCATGGATGGCGGCGCTGACGAACAATTTGGGCCCCGGGCGTTTCCCATTAATGACTTGGACTGGCATGGAGACGGCAGTATGGGTGTAAAGGGGGGGGACGGTAAGATCAAGGGTTGTCCGTTCCCCCGGACTTACCTTATGGGTTCCGATCTGAAATGTGTGGTCCATGGCTCAGCCTTTACCGCGGGTTCGGGTTCGGCCTCGAGTAGCATTTTTTTCAATAAATTCAATTATTTTTCCGGCAATGTCCTTGCCAGTTGCAGCCTCAATGCCTTCGAGGCCCGGGGAGGAGTTGACCTCCATGACTAAGGGGCCATGGTTGGAGCGCAAGACATCAACCCCGGCCACATTTAAACCCATGGTTTGGGCGGCGCGGATGGCCGTGGAACGCTCTTCTGGGGTGATGCGGACGAGGGTGGCACTACCTCCCCGGTGGAGGTTCGAGCGAAATTCGCCTTCTGGAGCTTGTCGTTTCATTGCTGCCACGACTTTATCACCAATGACAAAACAGCGGATATCAGAACCTGCGGTCTCTTTAATGAACTCTTGCACTAAAATGTGAGTTTTAAGTCCCATGAATGCTTCAATGACGCTTTGAGCTGCTTTTTTGTTATCGGCAAGTACGACACCAATGCCTTGGGTGCCTTCCAGTAGTTTGATAACAACCGGCGCGCCCCCCACCATTTTCAGCAGATCATCGATATCGTCTGGAGCATGGGCAAACCCGGTCACTGGTAGTCCAATACCCTTCCGCGCCAGAAGTTGCAATGAGCGTAACTTATCTCGGGAGCGGGTGATAGCCACGGATTCACTTAAAGGATAGACTCCCATCATTTCGAATTGACGCAGTACGGCGGTGCCATAAAAGGTGACTGAAGCCCCCAGTCGGGGAATGACTGCATCAAAGCCAGTCAGATCTTCACCTTTATAGTGAATAGAGGGCCTGTGGGAGGCAATATTCATATAACAGCGCAAAACATCCAGGACGCGGACCTCGTGTCCCCGCTCTTTCGCTGCTTCTATTAACCGTCGGGTTGAATACAGTTTGGCGTTGCGGGAGAGGATCGCAATCTTCATGAGCGGTACTCCATTAGTTATCTTTGGGTTTTTTATGGCGATGGGGTTTTGGAGGATATTGGTGGGCCAGGGAAGGACCTGCGATATAGGAAGCGCCTGGGGCTATTTTTGTCCTCCCTGCTACCAGTGCAGTGCGTCCCAACAGCATGCGGAATTGCATGGTATCACGATTGGTGAGCGTGATTTCGATAGGCCACTGTTGATCTCCAATTTGAACTGGAGTTTGGATGACGTAGCGCTTTTCCCGGTGCCCCCCAGAATCTGCCACCACCCGTTCGTCAACGATTTCAGCGACACAGCTTAGTTCCACATCGACCCGGCCCTGAAGGGGATGCAGTCCAAAGCGGACTTTATTTTGGCGGCCTTCTTGGAATGGCTCTAGCCAAAAGGCGTGTAAAGCCGAGGTACGCGCACCCGTATCGATTTTTGCTTTAATGCCGGGGATTCCTAGTTCTGGTAGCCTCACCCACTCCCGCCATCCGAGTAAAAGCTCTTCTCTGTCTGGTTCTTGTTTTGTGGTCATTAGTTTTCCTGAATGTTAAAAGACCCTATGCAGTACTTTCTGGCTGCAAGAAAAACCTAGGAACCTTAAGAATATATAAAACCTACCGACAAATGCACCCCAAGCCTAGAGGGGAAAAGACTGTTTTTACGTTTCCTTAAACTTCTTCCAATCCATTCGGTGTAGTCATAAATTCGATTACACTTAATATCAGGTGTTATTAATAGTGTGTAACAGAGGGAGCAATGAACCCAAGCGGTGGTAAAAATACGACAGGGACCTCAACCGAGTTATCTGGTTTGAGTACCGGGTCGCCAAGTTCCCATACCCTCGACTCCCTCAGCCGTATTGTTCGGGAGGTTAGCCTTGCCGCCAGTCTGGAAGAGGTGCTGGAAGTCATCGTGGTGCAAACCCGTAAGGTGATGGCAGTAGACGTGTGTTCTGTTTATCTCACGGAGAGTGATGGTAGTCATGTTCTCATGGCCACACAAGGATTGCACCCTGAAGCGGTGGGGCAGGTGCGGCTTATTCTGGGAGAGGGATTGGTGGGGTTAGTCGCAGAACGAGCTGAACCCGTGAATCTAGAAAACGCCGCCGCCCATTCCCGTTTTAAGTTTATTCCTGGCTCAGGTGAAGAACCTTTCCGGGCATTTTTAGGCGTACCTGTACTCCACCAACGGGAGTTATTAGGGGTGTTGGTGGTGCAACAGCAAGCGGCGCGCCAATTCACTGAAGCGGATGTGTCTTTTTTATTTACGCTAGCCGCCCAACTCGGTGGCGTCATCGCCCATGCAAGGGCCAGTGGCGTCCTGCAAAAGTCACCAGGTGGCCCGAATGCGAATGCTTCTGAGCGATACCTCACCGGTATCTCCGGGGCTCCAGGCGTGGCCCTTGGCAGAGGTGTTGTCATTTATTCTGCAGCCGATCTAGAGACCGTGCCGGAGCGCCAAGCGGCAGATGTCAGGGAGGAAGAGAGGATCTTTCGATTAGCGGTAGAGCATGTCTCTCGAGAGATGCAGTCTTTAGGAAATCATCTGGAGCGGTCATTGGCAAATGAATACCGGGCTTTGTTTAAAGCCTATGCCATGATTGCGGGTAGCCAAAGTCTGGTGGAAGCCACGGTAGAACGTATCCGTGCCGGTGAATGGGCGCCAAGCGCCTTAAGTGCCGTTATCAAAGAACAAGCTAAACGTCTTGAGACGATGGAAGATCCTTACTTGCGGGAGCGAGCAAATGACCTGCGGGAGATCGGCCGGCGTATTTTGGCCTATTTGCAGAATGCAGCGCCTGTAAGCCCAAAATATCCGGAGAACACCATCTTGGTGGGTGAAAATTTAACTGCCATGGATCTTGCCGAAGTGCCCATTGAACGCCTGGCGGGAGTGCTCTCGGCCCATGGATCGGGCTTCTCCCATGTGGCAATTTTAGCCCATGCCATGGCTATCCCCGCCATTATGGGCATCAATACGGGAAACCTCGGTCAGCTTGACCAGCGAGAACTGATACTAGACGGATACCAAGGCCGGGTATATCTGGAGCCAAGTGCGCCAGTACGTCGAGAATTTACTCGCCTTGCCCGGGAAGAACGGCAGTTCACAGAAGATCTCAAACGTTTGCGAGAATTGCCCGCCAAAACGCCAGACGGTTTTCAGGTTCATTTATATGCCAACGTCGGCCTGCTGGCGGATACGGAAATTTCTCTTGCTGCCGGTGCTGAGGGAGTGGGACTCTACCGGACTGAGTTGCCATTTATGGTGAGGGATCGGTTCCCTACTGAAGAAGAACAATATGCGATGTACCGGCAACTTCTCCAAGCTTTTGCTCCCTCTCCAGTAATTCTGCGGATTCTTGATGTGGGAGGAGATAAATTTTTACCTTATTTTTCGATCCGGGAAGCCAACCCATTTCTCGGGTGGCGAGGAATCCGGGTTGTGTTGGATCACCCCGAAATCTTTTTAACGCAAGTGCGAGCAGCTCTCCGCGCCGCTGAAGGGTTGAATACCCTTAGTCTGTTGTTGCCTATGATTAGTAGTGTCTCTGAGGTAGAAGAGGCTACGCGCCTAGTGAGGCAGGCTTATGAGGAGCTCAAGAATGAAGGCATTGAGGTCGCTTGGCCGTGTATGGGGGTTATGATTGAGGTTCCTGCGGCGGTCTATCAGGTGGAAGCTTTAGCGCGGCGGGTGGATTTCCTCTCTGTGGGAACTAATGACTTGGCTCAATATCTGCTGGCGGTAGATCGGAGCAATGAACGGGTCGCGGGGTTGTATAACTCTCTCCATCCCGCTGTTTTAGCAGCTATTCTCAAGGTAGTTGAAGCCGGGCATCGACAGCACAAGCCCGTCAGCGTCTGTGGTGAAATGGCAGGGGAGCCTACGGCGACCATACTATTGCTTGGTATGGGGGTAGATAATCTCAGCGTGACTGCGGGTGATTTACCTCGGGTCAAATGGGTCATCAGAAATTTTAGCCAGCAGCACGCAAAAGAATTGCTGAACCGTGCTTTGCAAGAAGAGAAGCCAGAGCCCATCTACCAGATGTTATGCCAGGCTCTTGATGCCCGTGGGTTAGGGGGGCTCATCCGGGTGGGAAAATAAGGCTGCCTGAGCAGGATAGATCAAGGCGGAGACCTGTTCTCAAAGGATGACCGCAACTTCCACATCGCCCTCCTTGCGCAGCACATTAACCCCCACATCATGCAAGTGGCGCCTCAGTGTGAGGTCAATCACGGCATTGCCAAAGCGTAAGTTTGTGATTTCAAGGCGCTGAATATAATCCGGCAGCCGGGGGTGATGAAACCGCAATTGGGGTTTTTCTTCAGAGCAGGTTAAGCCGAGACAGGCTTGAAGCAGATAAAATACCGTACCACTTGCCCAGGCTTGGGGTAGGCAGGCGACCGGATAAAGGGTCGGCCCTTGACTAGGTTGGCGGTCAAAACCACAAAATAATTCAGGTAGATGGTGCAAATCCATCATAATACTGGCGTCGAATAAGCCCGTCAGAACCCGTAATGCCTGCGCTTTAAATCCATAGCGGGCTAGCCCCATGGCGATGATGGCATTATCGTGGGGCCAGATAGAGCCATTATGGTAGGACATGGGGTTGAAACGGCATTCAGTGCTGGCAAGGGTGCGGATACCCCAGCCGCTGAAAGAAGCCTCGTTAAGCAGCGTTTCCGACAAGCGTCGTGCATATTCAGGATTAGCAATTCCACTAAAAAGGGTATGGCCCGCATTGGACGAGATGACTTTGCAAGGACGCTTATCGCTGTCCAGCGCTAGGGCAAAGGTGCTTATCTCCTCGCACCAGAAGACTTGGTTGAATTTTTCCTTTAGTTTTTCTGCCTGTTGTGCCAATTCTACAGCGCGGTCTGTTTTACCGAATAAAGCAGCCAGTTTGGCGGCTGTTTTTTTGGCTTTATAAACATAACCCTGCACTTCACATAGTGCAATGGGGCCTTGTGCAGGGCTGCCGTCTTGGTGGAAAACTGAATCATCAGAATCTTTCCATCCTTGGTGGGTCAGACCGTCAGCGCTATGCCGCCCATACTCTACAAAGCCATCCCCATCGCAATCGCCATAACGGTCGATCCAATCAAGCGCCCGTTCTATATTAGGCCAAATAGTCTCCAAAAAGAGTCGGTTGCCGGTACGCTGGTAATAGGCTCCCGCCAACACGATAAACAAAGGTGTGGCATCTACACTGCCATAGTAGCGCCAAAAAGGCACTTCATGGAGCGCTGCCATTTCTCCTTGGCGGGTCTCATGGAGAATCTTTCCGGGTTCAGCATCCTGGGCCGGATTGGTTTCTTTTGCTTGAGTTGCCGCAAGAAAACTTAAGACTCCCCGGGCTAACTGGGGGTTGATCCATAAATATTGTAACGCTGTGATAATCCCGTCTCGGCCAAAAGGGGTGCTGAACCAGGGCACACCGGCATAAGGATAATCGCCTTGGCCGGTGCGGGTAGTTAGCATTTGTAGGTCCGCTGTTGATCGATTAAACCAGTCATTGAACTGCTCGTTACTGGTAAAAACGTGGCCTCTCTCCTTGCTAGCGGTGGCTACCTCATTATCATTACGGGTGAGTGCTGTTTTATAATCTAGAATTGAAGACTTTCTATTTTCCGTTTCGCAAGCGATAGTAAAATAAAGCAGCTTTTCCTCTTTGGGTGATAACTGAACAGAAAAGTGAACTTTGCCATTATTATCCTGTTTAAGTGGCGGCTGACTGAAGAGAATACGGGTATGGCGTGTTTTCTTATCCAGGCCTTGATAACCAAATACGAGTTCTTGCTTGGCATGCTGCACGGGCAGATCGTGGCCACGCTTTAGGCGTTTACTTCCCCGGACTTCGAAGATATCCGCATAGTCAGCACCAAAACGAAAATCTAAGTTGAGAGTGAGGGGCTTGTCTCCATAATTGAAAAGACACATATGCTCATAATGCACGCCATCCCACAGTAGCTTGCTACGCAAGATATGTATGATTCCTTTGTGAATGACAAGCTGGTCATTTTCGTAGAGGTCCGGTGTGGTGAGATCCACCGCCAAGAGGGTATTGTCTTGTTTAACGGTGGAATTGAGGAGCAGTGGTCGCCGCCCATTAATGTTGAATTCAAAGTAAGAGAGAAAACGGGTGTCTTCATGGTAAATTCCCTGCTCCCCTAAGCCTAGGTGTTGAATGTCGCCATAACGGTCAAGCACCGCGAAAGTTTCGCCGTGTTTGAGCACGGAGGTACGCTCATCGGCCCGTGATGAGTTAGCAAGGACGTACCATTGATCATTGATGCGTATAACATCATGTACTTGCATAGTTTGCCTTAGCCTATGTACGAATGAGTCTAGCTTACCAATCTAGGCTGGAAGACAGGTGCCTCGAGAATGGCCTGATATACTTCAAGGTAATCTTTGGCCATGCGTCGCGTAGAAAACCGTTTTTCAAATACTTGACGGCAACGCAGGCGACTTATTTGACCGATTCTCTCTACTGCCGTTAATGCTTCATCTAAATTTTCCACAATAAAGCCCGTTTCACCATCTTGCAGCACTTCGGGGACAGAACCTCGGCGGTAGGCAATCACAGGAGTGCCACAAGCCATCGCCTCAATCATGACTAAGCCAAAGGGTTCAGGCCAATCGATAGGGAACAGCAATGCGTACGCTTGGCCTAGAAAATCATTTTTTTCCTTTTCGCCAATTTCTCCAATGTAGTGGACGAGGGGGTGGGCTAGCAGGGGTTTGATTCGTTCTTCAAAATACTCTTTATCGGCTTTGTCTACTTTGGCCGCAATGCGGATTTCCATGCCGGTACGGATGGCGATTTCGATGGCCCGGTCCACGCGTTTTTCTGGTGAGATACGGCCAAGAAAGGCGAGGTAGCCTTTGGAATACGGGCGAAAAGTATAGAGGTTCTCGGGTAAACCATGATAGACAGTGGCTTGCCAATTCGCCAAAGGCAAGGGACGCCGTTGGTCTTGGGAGATGGATACCAAGGGCATGTCTGGAAAACTCTGGTATAAGGGAGCCAGGTCGGGGATATCGAGTCGTCCATGGAGAGTCGTAATATGAGGAATTTGAAGCGCTCGGGTCAGGGGAAAATGTAAGTAGTCGATGTGAAAGTGAACAATATCAAAGGTGGGCGCTAGCTTTGCGACCTTATCCACCAGGAGAACATGGTGTACCGAAGGATCCTGACAGCGCTGATCAAGCCGTAACGCACGGTCTACTATGGGGTAGAGCTTGGCTTTGGTGGTAGAGTCACCACTGGCAAAGAGGGTAACCTCGTGTCCTTGGTTCACAAGTTCTTCGGTTAGATAAGAGACGACTCGCTCTGTTCCTCCATAGTATTGCGGTGGAACACTTTCATAAAGGGGGGCAACCTGGGCAATTTTCATGATTTTTAATCCTGTTAAAAAATATACCTTGGTCAGGTTTCCACAGTATAGTTAACTAGAAGCAGTCTCTCCTTGCTAGATTTTATTTAATAACAGTATTTGAGAAAAAAGCTTGGGGGCTTTAGGGAACTGGAGCCTAAGCCCTGCCATAAGCAGGGCTTAGAGAGCTATCAAATCATGTGCTTTACAAATTAAAATTCTTCCATTTCACCTCCAGGCATACCTGCTCCGGCTTTTTCCTTCTTAGGCAGTTCTGCCACCATGGCTTCGGTGGTAATCATTAAACCGGCAATGGAGGCGGCGTTTTGCAAGGCGGAACGGGTGACTTTGGTAGGGTCCAGGATACCCATTTCGATCATATCGCCAAACTTATCGGTGGCTGCGTTGTAGCCAAAGTTATCCTTGCCCTCGGCGACCTTTGCCAGGATAATGGAAGCTTCCCCACCGGCATTAGAAATAATTTGCCGCAGGGGCTCTTCCATGGCGCGGCGGGCAATATTGATTCCCACCTCTTGGGCACGGTTGTCACCTTTTAGGTCTTTGATACCCTTTAACGCTCGAATGAGGGCAACACCTCCACCAGGGACAACACCTTCTTCTACGGCTGCCCGGGTAGCATGCAGGGCATCCTCAACGCGGGCTTTCTTTTCCTTCATTTCAACTTCGGTCGCGGCGCCCACCTTAATTACCGCCACCCCACCAGCCAGTTTGGCTAGGCGCTCTTCCAGCTTCTCCCGGTCATAGTCTGAGGTGGTCTCTTCTATCTGTTTGCGGATCTGGGCCACCCGGCCAGCGATGTTGTCTTTCTTGCCCGCACCGCTAACAATGGTCGTATCTTCCTTAGTGATCTGGACTTTTTTGGCGTTGCCCAAGTCATCCAGGGTGGCCTTTTCTAAGCTAAGGCCCAATTCTTCGGCGATAACGGTTCCTCCGGTCAGGACGGCAATATCCTCTAACATGGCTTTGCGCCGATCCCCAAAACCCGGTGCTTTGACTGCCGCTACCTTGAGAATACCGCGGATGGTATTCACCACCAGCGTTGCTAGGGCCTCCCCCTCTATATCCTCAGAGATGATCAGCAGTGATTTACCCGACTTGGCTACGGCTTCGAGAACAGGGAGCAGATCGCGGATATTGGAAATTTTCTTGTCGTGCAACAAGATGTAGGGATCTTCCAGCTCGACGCTCATGTTTTGCTTGTGGTTGATAAAGTAGGGGGAGAGATAGCCCCGATCAAATTGCATCCCTTCCACCACCTCCAGCTCATTTTCCAGGCCGGAGCCTTCTTCCACGGTGATGACCCCATCTTTGCCTACTTTTTCCATGGCATTGGCAAGGATTTTGCCTACAGATTCATCAGCATTGGCGGAAATCGTGCCCACTTGGGCAATGGCTTTGCTGTCTTCGCAAGGTTTAGAAAGCTTTTTTAATTCTGCTGCCGCTGCTTCCACCGCTTTGTCGATACCCCGTTTAATGTTCATGGGGTCGATTCCTGCCGCTACGGATTTCAACCCTTCGCGGAGTAGGGATTGCGCCAAGACGGTAGCGGTAGTGGTGCCGTCACCCGCCACATCAGCAGTTTTGGAGGCCACTTCCTTGACCATCTGGGCGCCCATGTTTTCAAATTTACCTTTAAGCTCAACTTCTTTGGCTACAGTAACGCCATCCTTCGTGATGGTAGGCGCGCCAAAAGCTTTTTCCAGTACCACGTTGCGTCCCTTGGGGCCTAGGGTTACTTTGACCGCATTAGCAAGAACATTGACGCCATGCAGTAGACGATGGCGCGCATCCTCACCGAAATCAATCATCTTAGCAGCCATGTTTGCTTTTACCTCGCAGCACTTAGCTTAATAATTCCAGGGTTTAGTGTAATCATTTCAGTTGCTTAACCTTCGAAGACAGCGATGATGTCATCTTCGCGCATGACCAGCATTTCCTCGCCGTCAATTTTGACTTCGGTACCCGCATACTTTCCAAACAACACTTGGTCGCCGGTTTTGACTTCCAATGGACGGAGCTGCCCCTCATGGAGAACTTTACCGTTGCCTACGGCAACGATCTCACCGCGGATAGGTTTTTCGGTTGAGGTATCCGGGATCATAATCCCACCTGGGGAGATATGTTCTTTTTCAGAACGCTTGACAATAACCCGATCGTGCAATGGTCGGATATTCATGAAATCACCCTCGAAAAATGATTTAGGACCATGTTTCTAATAAAAAAATGTTTTGGATTTAGCACCCTGTAATGGAGAGTGCTAAATAAATATAAGGTCTTTTTTGAGGGTGTCAAGGGGGAGTTATAAGTTCCCCAGGAAAAGTTTTGAGGGTGGGTTTTTCTGGCTTCTCATCCCCGCCGGTATCAATTAGTTTTTTCGCCTAGGGAGTGAACCGGCCTGAGCCGAATTGCTGGATAGGGGATTGATCGGGCTGACGGCCGGTCCCCTGTGCTTCTTTGACTGGGGTTTTTTCTGGGAGCACGTAGTCGGCGTTTGGGAGCTGGTCGACTTGGCGCAAAGCGGCTTGAGCTGCGGCATGGAGGGTTCCGTCTGGATTCTTTTCTAGGGTCTGGAAATTTTGTTCAATGGCCCGGCTGGCCAAATCAAAGAAATGTTCGACCATTGCCCTTTGAGGACCGATGTGCTCGCTTTTCGTTCCTAATCGAAAATTTCGGTCCAGATAAGACAGGCTGCAACTCATGGCGTAGAGCCAGATGGCAATCCAACTTAGCCGTGCCTGGAGCAGTTGCCGGGTGATAAGCTTTTCCCGGTGTTTATGGAACATGCGCTTGGTTTGATGGGAGAGCTGCTGGGTATAGTTTTCCAGCTTCTCTTTCAGGGGCGCTAGGGAGGGGTGAACACAGGTGATTCTCGGCCGTTGTTTTTTTATTCTTAGGAAAAGCTCGACGCTTAACTGCAGTGCCTGACCCAAATGCTTTATAGGATTTTCTGCAATTTTTAAGAGGGAATCGCCGAGTTGTTTCGAGCCATAGCCAAAAATAAAACTTAGCATCACCTCGTTAGCTCCCTCGACAATGAGGTTGATCCGGCTATCTCGCCATAGGCGTTCGATTTCGTTCTCGGTCATATAGCTTTCGCCTCCCATGACTTGGAGGGCTTCATCAATGACCCGGTAACCCATCTCCGAGCAAAAGACCTTGCAAATCCCCGTCTCTAGCATGATGTCCTCATCATGGCGATCTAGCATGCCGGTCGTCATGTAGAGCATGGCCTCCATGGCATAACAATAGGCCGCCATGGCAGCGATTTTGGCTTGAATTTGTTCAAATTCAGCCAGAGGACGGCCAAACTGATAGCGGTATTGAGCCCACTTTACCGCTTGCTCGTAGGCCATGGCAGCTGCCCCCACCATTCCAGCCGACAGGGTACAGCGACCATAATCTAGGCAAGTGAGAGCGACTTTAAGCCCTTTTCCTTCTTGGTGGAGAAGGTTTTCCTTAGGAACCCTGACGTTGTGAAAGCGGATTCTAGCTTGCCAGCTCCCTCGAATTCCGCACTTGCTGCGATTGCGGGAGTAGATATCAATGCCTTCCATATCCGGAGTGCAGATGAGGGCAGTGATTTGCTCTTTTTCTTTTCCGGTTTGTGGGTGCTGGATCTTTTGTTTGGCCAGGACGGTAAAGAGGCCCGAGAGGGCGGCGGAGGAAGCCCATTTTTTTTCGCCATTGAGGATATAAAATTGACCATCCTCAGAAAGCTCGCAGCGGGTTTCTTGACCACCCGCATCGGAGCCCACATTAGGTTCGGAAAGGCAAAAGGCGCTGAGATAGTCCTGGGCCATGGGGGGAAGGAAGCGTTTTTTTTGTGTTTCTGTCCCAAACAGGATGATAGCGCCGCAACCAATGGATTGGTGGGCAGAGACCACTACTGCGGTTGAGCCGCAATGCCGCCCAATCCGGGAGAGTACCCGATTATAGCTGGTAATTCCAAAGCCACCGCCTCCATACTCCTTAGGGACGATCATCCCCATGATTCCCATGCTGAACAGACGCTTGATCACCCACTCTGGGATTTTTTGCTCCTGATCAATGGCGATAGCAGGGTGCTCATTTTGCAGATACTCTTCCAACTCGCTAAGGAGTTGCTCGCAACGAGCGGTTTCCTCTGGATTGACTTCGGGGAAGGGGAAGATCAATTCTTCCCGGAAATTTCCCCAAAAGAGGTTTTTCACAAACCCCATGCGTTCAGGCTCTGGTCCTAGCATTGCCTGGGTTGCTTCGATTTGTTGGCGATCGGCCTCGGAAAGGCCCTTTAGACGTCCCAGTGCGCCGTTAGCCATTGATCTTCTCCTAAGGTGCGTATCAAAAATCTAACAATCCAAGCAATGAACTATAGTAGCAAGTAAAGCTTAACCCAGGCGCTTGAGGCAAATAGGATGAAAAAATACTTTGTAGTGCTGTTAACCCCTTTATTGTTCACGGGCTGTCCTTTTCCTGCCACTATGTCCGCAATGCCCCTTACCTCGGCTTCTTCTCCCACGCCCATGTGGACAGTAACCTCTGTAAATTTGTCTAAGAAGAACTATAGAATTGTGAAGGCCGATGTGACGGGTAGCAGTTGGGGGTTTAAGTTATTGGGTTTAATTACGCTAAAGCCGGTGAGTTATGCAAATGCAATAACAGAGCTTTACCAAAAGGCTGGCGTTTCTACAGGAAAAGCCCAAGCCCTTGCCAATGTGAGCCAACAGAAAAGCTCACCCTTTTTCATTCTTTTCTCTATTCCTAGAATTACTTTCCGTGCCGATCTAGTGGAATTTACAGAGGGTTTACCGCCGGAAGGTGAAATGGGTCCCTCCTCCAGGGCAAAAGAGCAAAGTTTGGGTGGAAAAGCCAATCCGTCAGCCCTCGAATAAGGCCTGTTGCTGGAGGTAAGCATTTTTTTATCCCATGGTTATCTCCATCTCCCAAATGCTTCTTGGGCTTCTGCTATTAGCTCTTGCCGCTGGTCAGAATAGCGGGGTGAGAAGTTGATGGGGATAAGTTGTTTGACTCTCGCCTCTCGGGCAATCCAGCCGGCCTGTCGGGCGGTAAGGTGATATTTTTCTGCTGCCATTTTTGCATCTTTATGGAGAAAAGTGGTTTCGATGAACAGGAGATGAGAGTCCTGAATCAATTCCACTACCTTTTGGAGGTTACTCTCTGAATAGCCTATATCCACGATGTAGCTGATTTTTTGCCCTGGTGCGATATGCAAAACACGTTGTTTGAGTAAGCCAAGGGACAGGAACTTTGGGTGCTCTTCTTTATTTTTCTGCGCCCAAATCCTTATGGGGGTTTCATCAGGCTGTCCGGTTAAGATGGCCTGTTTTAAATCCCGTAGCCAGGGGCCTACAGATAGCCCCATCTCTTCCAGACGGTTCTTCCATATGTTGATATGCTGGCTCTCCTCAACCGCAAAGCCTAGACAGGGAATGCCGTGGTCTAGGACCTTGGCACGTACCCTAAAGCTAGGTTCATCCACTAGTATACCCGCGAGAAGTTCTGGATCTTCTTGATGCTCCTGGGCAAAGGCCCGGCGACAGCGAAAAATTGCCTGCCGACCGGTTTCCTCAGGGTGTAGTTCGGTGACGATAAGGTCTAGGTTATTCTCGTAGTTATGGACTAGGTTCCAACTGTAGGCCCCCAGCTTATGTTTGAGATGGTCGATAAAACCAGGGGGGCCGAATAGCCGTAATCGCTTCTCCCTCCCCAGAACCAACCGTAATAACCAGTCAAAATCTGCAAAATGGTCCATATGGGTGTGGGAAACGAAGATCTCACTAAGGCGGAGAATCTTTCGTGCAGGAAGAGCTCGGATATCTCCTAGGTCAAACAACAGGGCTCGTTTCTCAAAGAGAAAGTCCAGATAGAGGACGGGATCATCAAAGGGATCGTTGACGACCAAAGGTTGTAGTAGGGGTTTCATTACCTATCGGCACTGGGTCTGTTGCAGCCTTGGTCAGGAAAGGAAAGAAGAAGGCTAAAATAAGCGGGGCCTGACTGCACTTCCCCGGGGGAGAAGCAGTAGCTTAGTTATAGGGTTGGATGAGCTTTTTCCGCGTGGGTCTGCTCGTGCTTGGCTTGACAATCAAGACATCGTTTTGCCGCTGGATTAGCTTGAAGGCGCTGATAATCTATGTTGGTGCCGCAATCGGTACAGGTGCCATAACTGCCCATGGGAAAGCGCATCAGCGCATGCTCAATGTCCCGAATTTCCTCAATGTGAAGGTCAATTATGGCCAGATCGAGATCTACGAGGAGATCAGCAAGGGAGGCCTCTTCTGGATCATGTACTTTACCGGCAAGCTCAATGTAGTGTTTATTGTCGCTCTCCCGAAGTTCCTGTCGTACCTGTTCCCGCAGTTCATCAAACCGCTGTTGTAGCTTTTGCTTAAGTTCACTGCGTTGTTTGTTTGAAAGGCCCTGTGCCATGGCTGCTCCTGTGAAAAACCCAGTTCTATCAAATAATTATATCTTTCCTAATAGCGATTAACCCCTTTATCTACTAAACAGTAAAGTGTAGTTATGAGTAAGTGTCAATAAGCTCCCTGCAAAATTGCAAAAGGGTTGGGGTAAAAGCCCTAGGGCAGTCCATAATTGGGCGCTTCCTCCTCGGACAGCAGTCCGAGGTTTCCGCGCTTGTGCCAAAGGGACAAATTCCGGCCCTTTTGGAGGTGGGGGTCATTGGCTATCCAAATCTTAGTGTCCGTGCTCTTGCTTATGCCCATGATCTTTTTCCGAAGCATTAGTTTCGGAATGTCCATGATCATGCTCATGCTGATGGTGATCTTCTGCCTTCATGCCTTTTTCCGAGGTGGCAGTGAGGGTGGGTAAAAAGCTTAATAGTGCCCAAATCTCCTTATCAGTCAGAATACCGTCGAAGGAGGGCATAGTTGATCCCGGGATACCATGTTTGATGGCCCAGAAAATTTCTCCTTCGCTATGATGTAACCAGGTAGGATGTGCTTGGAAATTGCGCGGAGGAGGATCTAGCTCGGCAGCCATGGGTCCATCTCCTGCGCCTGTTTGCCCATGGCAATTGGCGCACCCGCCTTTACCTTCATAAATTTTCTTACCCTTTGCGATGGCATCGGGCGATTTAGGTAAAGGATTTTCCAGAGCACGGATTTCCTCGACTTTATCGGCAGGGAGGTTTCCGAGGAGATTCCTGTGGGCAGCATGTTGATGTTGCTGTTCTGCAAAAAGGGGAAGGGCAGTAGAAGATGCAATCACCGTTGAGATTAGCAAGAGGTGTTTTGATTTCAGCACAATTAGGATCTCCTAATTACAAAGCTACAATGAGCAAAAAAGTAATTTGAGGAAGCTTATCCCTACCCCCGCCTAGAAGAGTTTCTATTCACTATGGCAGCAGCTTCTTGGAACCGAAACAACACTAGTCCCCCTATGGAGGGGAGCAAGTATGCTCAATATATTTGGATTACATTAGTTCCGCCGTAGCCCCATATTAATGGGATACTGGAGGTAAGGACTACCTTGCTGATGTTAAGGCAGATAGGGTGTGATGGTCAATTCTGGAGTATAAAACAATGATAGTAGTTAGTGACTATATATAAATGGCGCTCCCAAGGGGAATCGAACCCCTGTTACCGCCTTGAGAGGGCGGTGTCCTAACCGCTAGACGATGGGAGCTAACGACAGCAAGTGTCCAGAGTAAAAAACTGATATTATACATATCCTCGCAGGCTGCTCAAGCAGAGATTGATCTTGGGAGGGCAAATATCTATGCGTAAAATACCTATATTTCAAAGGGTGCTGATAGTGTAGGCTAGAGTCCGGGAAGGTATTTGCAAGCCTGTTAACTGAAGAGGCGAAAAATTAGGGGATTAAATGCCCTTCCATATACCAATACCAAGCGCCTAAGGACCTAATTTATTTTAATTTTTAACTTGAAAATTATAAACGAGCTATAGCTATTGATTCGCCCATAATTATTCCTCGTTCTGAGCATGTGATCTCGCGCGCCAATATTAGCGAGCCTGCTCTCAATGTGTTATATCGTTTGAAAAAAGCAGGCTTTAGCGCCTATTTGGTTGGAGGTTGCGTGCGCGATCTGTTGCTTGGCCATGAACCCAAGGATTTCGACGTAACCACAGATGCTAGGCCAGAGCAAATCCGAGATCTATTCCGCAGTTGTCGGCTGGTTGGACGCCGGTTCCGTTTAGCCCATGTCCGCTTTGGACGGGATATTATTGAGGTGGCTACTTTTCGCGGCCCTCCAGGGAAAGGGTTGAGTGAGAATGGGCGTATCGTGAGCGATAATGTTTACGGAACTCTGGAACAGGATGCCTGGCGGAGGGATTTCTCGGTTAACGCTTTATACTACAACATCAGGGATTTCTCTGTGGTGGATTACACAGGGGGTATGAAGGACCTTAAAGCCGGTCGATTGCGCTTGATCGGTGATCCGGTGACTCGTTACCGGGAAGATCCGGTGCGGATGTTAAGAGCAGTTCGGTTTGCCGCTAAGTTGGGCTTTACCTTCCACCCTGAAAGCGAGAAGCCCATTTGGGAACTTGCCCCTTCCCTGCAAGAGATACCTTCGGCGAGGTTATTTGAAGAAGTATTGAAACTATTTCTTGGAGGTTGCGCTGTACAGACTTTCGAGTTACTTCGCCATTTTCATTTGTTCCAATGGTTATTTCCGCAAACTGAGGCCTGTTTAGCTGAAGAGGAAAAGGGTTTTCCTCGAATTTTTTTAGTTCAGGCGCTGAGCAACACGGATGTTCGAATTGAAGAGGGTAAGCCGGTGACACCCGCATTTTTATTTGCGGCTTTACTATGGGAACCTACCCGAAAGCTCACCGAGCGCTATCAGCAAGAAGGGATTCCGGGGGCTCAAGCGATGCGCAACGCAGCGGAAGTTGTGTTAGCCAATCAGGCCGTCCATGTGGCTTTGCCCCGGCGGTTTTCGTTGCCCATGCGCGAGATCTGGTATTTGCAGCCGCGCTTTGCTTATCGACGGGGTAAGCGACCCTTGCGCCTACTGCAACACCCACGCTTTCGGGCTGCCTATGATTTCCTCTTGTTGCGGGCACAGTCGGGTGAAGAGCTGGCAGAGCTTTGTCAATGGTGGACTAAAATTCAAGAGATGGGGGAAAAGGAACGTTTGCGCTATGTTAAGATTGTGACAAAGTCCCGCCATCGCCGGAAGCCGAGGAAGCGTGTGGGTAAGTCTGCGACCCCAACGGAGGCTTAAGGATCATGGTTCGAGCTTATATTGGGTTAGGCAGCAATCTTAACCAGCCTCAGGAGCAAGTTTGTCAAGCCCTGGCTGAGCTCGCTGCTCTGCCTCAAACCCGCCGTGTAGCCCATTCTAAGCTCTACCGAAGCGCTCCGATGGGACCTCAGGATCAACCGGATTATATTAATGCAGTTGCGGTCCTGGACACGGAGTTGGGACCTTTTGATTTGCTAGCTAAGCTGCAAGCTATTGAGCAGAGCCATCATCGAGTGCGCAAGCGCCACTGGGGTGAGCGCACTTTGGATCTCGATTTGCTCCTATACGGTGATTTAGAGATTGCTACGGAGAAGTTGACCCTACCCCATTCCCAATTGCATGAGCGGGCCTTTGTGCTCTATCCCTTAGCAGAAATTGCCTCCCATGTGGTGGTCCCAGGGCGAGGAAGGGTGATTGATCTTGCCCAATGCTGTTCCCCTCAGGACTTACAACGGTTATGAGCCGCTTGACTTTAACTAAATTACGGAAAATGAAACAGCAGGGCGAGAAGATCGCCATGCTGACAGCCTATGATGCCAGCTTTGCTGCCTTGCTGGAAACTGCCGGAGTGGAGGCATTGCTCGTAGGTGATTCCTTAGGCATGGTCGTCCAGGGACAAGAGAGTACATTACCGGTCACTATGGATGACATGGTTTATCATTGCCAGAACGTCGTGCGAGGCAGCCACCGGGCTTTTATTCTGGCAGATATGCCATTCATGAGTTACGCCACTCCCACTCAGGCGGTTGATAACGCTGCCCGACTGATGCGTGAAGGGGGGGCGCAAATGGTAAAACTCGAAGGAGGACGCCTGCTACGCAAGACTGTGGAGCAACTCACTACACGGGGTATTCCCGTCTGCGCTCACCTAGGACTGCTGCCCCAATCGGTGCACCGGATTGGGGGTTATCGCGTACAGGGCCGGCAAGAGAATTCGGCCCAAGAGATTCACGAGGATGCGGTAATTTTGCAGCAGGCGGGGGCAGATATGTTGATTTTGGAATGCGTCCCCGCTCGCCTTGGCAAGGAAATCACACAGGCATTAGAGATTCCCGTCATTAGTTGTGGTGCTGGCCCTGATTGCAATGGCCAAGTATTGGTACTTTATGACCTGTTGGGCATTAGTCCTGGTAAGCCCCCAAGCTTCAGCCGGAATTTTCTTGATGGGGCAGATAGTATTCCAAATGCAATTCAGGCCTATGTCAGTGCGGTAAAAAAGGGTCAGTTCCCTACTCTTGAGCTGAGTTACTAATGCAAACCTTACGAACTATTGCCGCAGTGCGCAGTGCTGTAGAATGCTGGCGGGTTTCCCGGGAACGGCTAGCATTGGTGCCTACCATGGGTAATCTTCACGCAGGCCATTTGGCTCTGGTTGCACGGGCCGCTCAATTGGCGGATCGGGTCGTTGTCAGTATCTTCGTTAACCCTCTCCAATTTACTGATCAGGATGATTATGCTCGTTATCCCCGGACCTTTGAAAAAGATCAGCAATGGTTAGCCGAGCATGGGGTTGCGGTGCTCTTTGCCCCTTTGCTGGAAGATATCTATCCGCAGCAGTTGGAAAATGTCACGCGGGTTGAAGTACCCGGACTTTCAGATATTTTGGAAGGCGCTTCCCGGTTAGGACATTTCCGGGGGGTGACTACTGTGGTGACCGCATTATTCAATATTGTACAGCCTCATGTGGCGGTATTTGGAGAAAAAGATTACCAGCAACTGCTTGTTATCCGGCGCATGGTTGCCGATCTGGCGATGCCTGTAGATATTGAGGGCGTGGCTACGGTGCGGGATAAAGATGGTTTGGCATTAAGCTCCCGCAATAACTATCTTACGGAGGAGGAGCGGGCAAGGGCTCCCGCCCTCTTTGGCGCCCTCAGTAACGCTGCGGAAGTGGTGAAGGGTGGAAGATGCGATTTCTCGACTTTAGAGGAAGAAGGCTGGCAAATATTGGCAAGCGCAGGTCTTCGCCCTGATTATTTTTGTATCCGAAGGGCGGAGGATCTAGCTGAGCCGGTAGGGGGTGAAGAAAATCTGGTTATTCTAGCCGCCGTATACCTAGGAAAGGCTCGTCTTATCGATAACGTGTCTGTTCGGTTGAAGTGAATTGGCTAAGACGTATAATTATAGAAGATACATTGGGCTTTTTATCGTTAGAAGGATTGTTAATTCATGTACTTGACTCTACTCAAGTCCAAGTTACATCGCGCTTGCGTGACCCACGCCGAGTTAGAGTACGAGGGCTCTTGTGCTATTGATAGCGCTTTGCTAGATGCCTCGGGTATTCACGAGTATGAGCAGATTCATATCTATAATCTAAATAATGGGGAACGCTTTGTCACATATGCAATACAGGCTGAGAACGATTCCGGTATTATTTCAGTAAACGGCGCTGCGGCCCATAAGGCTTGTCCTGGCGATCGGCTCATTATTTGTGCCTATACGATGCTCGAGCGCTCTGAAATGAGTTCATTTAAACCACTCTTAATTTACTTGGACGATCAAAATCGTATCACTCATACCCGGAATACTATTCCTGTTCAAGCCGCTTGAGCCGTTATTTTTCGTTCTGGCACTCTTCTTGACATATCTGCCCTGGATAGAAGATTATCGTTTTTATACGCTCGTAAGACAAAATGCTATTGAGTTTATCTAGGGGTGCCTATTGAGGGCCATGAAAGGTACAGCGGGAGGTCATGATGGTGGCTTGCGTCCGATGTCTCATTGATGGTCGGGTTCAAGGAGTATGGTTTCGCGCTTCTACTCGGGAAAAAGCAATGGAGTTAGGGGTTCGGGGATGGGTGCGTAATCTTCCTGATGGTAGGGTTGAAGCTCTTTTGCAGGGAGAAGAGGAGGCAGTTGAAGCGCTTAAGCAGTGGCTGTGGCAGGGGCCAACCTTAGCAGAGGTGGCTGATATCCAGTGCGATACGGTAGAAGTTCCTGAGATTCAAGCGTTTGAGGTGCGCTAGGCAGCTAGCATACCATAACGGTTATCCATCTTTGCTGACTGTCTCATTTTACTACCCAGTGATCTTCATCATTGTTTCCGCGGGGAGGTGGTTCGCTAGCACCCTGCTCCCGAGACCATAATTAATAGCAATTAAGTGGGCAGCTTCCGCAAGCACGTGGAATTCTGAAGCTAGTCTGTTGGCAACTTGCTCTTGCCCCAATCTCCACGAATCCCTTTGCAAGGCATTAAGCTGTCGCAAGAAAATAAATTTTCTTGACATTTCTTTTAAGGGAAGATATAAATATCTTAAAGATGTATTTGATATACATATTTACCAATAAACATACATATTAAATACATCTTTTTATTTATCTATAAAGATGTAAATAAAATATATTTTATAAAGGATAAGCCACCACAATGGGATTTTAGATCGATAAATTTTTTGCCTCGGTTTTCTATGGGCCATTGTGAGGCGAGCACGATTTAGGTGATTGTGGCGTAAGCAAAAGAGGAGGTAATCAGATGAAATTTTTCAACACTTGGCAAAGTAATACCCCCCAGCCTAGATACCGCTTCTTGGCTTGGTTTGCTTTGTTTTTGCTAGGGGTAGTTTTGTCTCCCCAACAAATTCTAGCGAAAGATTGGGAGTTTGATTTTCCCATTGGCGAAATGAGTACGTTTTCTTCCGAGGAGCGGATTCAGGGACCACTTATCCATGTTGATGAAGGCGATGATCTCGTTGTTCATGTAAAGAACAATACGCCTTTTAAACATACCATTCGTTGGCATGGTGTCTATCAAATGGATAGCTGGCACAACGATGGTATGTCTGAAATGAAAAAAAGACTCTTGTCTATACAAAAGGCTGTCGAAGCAGGTGAGAGTTTTACCTATCGCTGGAAAGCAGAGAAAACAGGTACCTTTTGGTACCACTATCATATCAATGTCAACGAGCACGATGGAGTGCAAGGCGTGGCGGTGGGTTCTAAAGGGGCCATGGAACAAGAAAGCCCTAGGGCGCAGGAAGGCGCATGATGTTTTGGAGGAAAAAGCAACTTATTCTATGGCTCAAATTTTTGGTGATAGCAAAAAGTACTTAACGCTTAGACAGGAAGTTTGAGTATTTTTGAAGTAGTTCAGAGGCACGAAGACAGGTGACAAGGATGTCCCTGCAAGCCTTATGGAAGTAAATACCCTAGCCGAGCATAAAGATATTTAGTCTCGGGGGTAATAACAAAAAAATAAATGGGTATAACCAAAAAGACGCATTTTAAATGCATATTAATGAGGTAAATGGTTTGAGCGGAACGCCAGCCCGGAGGTGCTTTACCTTAGTATTGGGGCCGTTGCTCGGCTGATCCTTAATAAGTAAAGGAGGAAGGATTGCATGAGTTTTCTTGAAGTATGGCAGAAGAATGCTAGACAACCCAGACGTTAATTTCGAGACACACGGTTGCATTAATCCTGTTAGGGGTATTCTTGCCGGCTCACCAACTTTGGGCGGAAGAGCGAGAATTTGAGATCACTATTGATGAGATAAGTATGAAGGTAGCGCCTGGTCTGGACTATCAGGTATTTGCTTTTAACGGCCAAGTTCCAGGGCCGCTTATCCATGTCAGGGAGGGGGATGACGTCATCGTTCATGTAGTGAATAACACTTCTCTCAACCATACCATTCATTGGCACGGCATCTATCAAATAAATAATTGGCGTAATGATGGTGTGCCGGAGGTAACCCAGAATGCCATCGAGGCGGGGGAAACTTTTACCTATCACTGGAAAGCAGAAAAGACCGGCACGCTTTGGTATCACTGCCACGTTAATGTCAATGAACACGTGGGGATTCGTGGTATGTGGGGCCCCATTGTGGTAGACCCTAAAGAGCCGGCTGAACTAGAAATATGAATTTCCTGAGCCGCCCAGGCCAGGCAAGCGAGGAAGAAAATCTACTAAGGGCAAACCCATCGCTAAATTAAAAGATATGGCAAAGGATGCTGGTCAAATTCCGATGTGATTGCGTTTGTCAGACGATCCATTTGGGCTGCAAAGTTTTTTTCAAACTCAAAATCAACTGATAAAAGCATAAAATTGCCACGCCAAGAACTTGACTTTTTGATAAATCAGCTAGTTATGGCTGCTTAGCGTGGCCAAAGTCGAGATTGATCACCATACCACTAATAACGGGAAGTTCCCTGGCGGCCCTATGACCATTATCGAATGATTGGTATGTCTGGCAAGACAAACAATATGATCCAAACTTTTTCTACGGCGAGTCTATGCAGAAACCTTATGGCATGCATAACCATGACGGCTTTAAAGGTAAATCGTTATTGAGCGAGCGCCAGCATAGGAGGAGGCAATAAGTATGCACATGGGAGATGCGATGATTGAAAACCGTAATTGGACAGCTTCCCTTATCAACGGCAAGATCTTTCACTACGATCCAGTGCATGATGAGAACGCTACCTTGACATTACAATCCGAGCCAGGTGAACGGGTCCGAATTTACTTTGTAAATGCCAATATTAACATGCCGGTGGCCCTGCACCCCATCGCGGGTATTTGGGACCGGGTCTATGTCAATGGTAATCCGAAGAATGTGCTCTACGGAGTGCAAACCCATAATGTCGCAGTGGCAACAGGGGATATGTTGGATATTGTTTCTCCAGCCGACCGGTCAACGAATAATGCCATTGTTGATCACACCATGAGCGCTGCCATGCGTGGCGCCATTACTTTGTTGATGAACGCTCCTGGAGTGGATCCGACACTGGGAAGAGGGAATAAGATCCTCTTGCGGTAGGAAAAAAAGAGGCGCTAAGCGCCCCTTTTTTTCGTGGGTAATTACGCTTTGGTTTCTACCCCCATGAGGATGTCAAAGTATTTCCTTGCTATCCCTATTTCTTAGGTTTTGCAGCCTGAAGGACAGGATAATATTGAGTGAAAACCCAATCGTCCTTGGCATTAGCTTCATGGCATGAATTGCACTCAGCAGTGGGTTTGGGTGCAGCTTTACGAGCTAAGGGATATTCCATTCCAAACATGAAATAAGCCCAATTGCCTGGTTCGTCAGGAAACCGTTTTGAATCTTTGACTGCTGCTTCCAAACCAGTGAATTCACCCATGAAGTAACCATTACCCGTCAATGCCTTTTTGGCGCCCACGCTGAGAAGTTCTTTCACTACCATGGTCCCGTCTCGGAACTCGCCAGTTTTCTTCCAGTGAGCAAATCCTTCCGGATCGATATAGATGTTATGAAATTCAGGCACGATAGCCTTACCATCATTCATGTCATTAGGGGTGACCGGTGTGCCGACATAGACCCACTCTCTATAGTCTTTGGGTTGGAGAAGTTCGTTGTTGACATTAAAGAGGGCGGGAGATGAATCTGCCGCGTAGGCTAAGGTATTGAGGGTGACATAGCCTACAAAGGCAAAGCTGACAGCTTTCCGAAAATATTGGTTTTTTTGACGTTTAGAATCGGACTGCTTCATAGGATACCTCTTAACAAAAATTTATAGACTTTCTTTGTTGATATAATTGCAATTAGTTTGAAAGCACTTTAGATTTTGGCGAAGGGCGGCCTTTGCTTTGGCCAGCATTCGGACTGTCTGGGTGGTATTGTTTCGAATGGCCCAGAGTGTTTGTTAGTGCTGTTGCCACCCTTGCGATTCCCTCGCGAATTTGAAGCTCAGGAAGGGACGAATAACCCAAGACTAGCGTGCGTTCACTGTATTCCTTGTAGCCGTAATCGTAGGCGCCTCCGCTTTCTAGAGTGTAAATCCCAACGCCCACTTCTTGGGCAATGGCCTGTATTTCGGCAGCGGTAGGGAAATTCGGAGGTAGGTGCCAGACAACATGCATTCCTCCCTCCAAACCGGACAGAGTAACTTCCCCAAAATGTGACTTTAGGGCGGCTATAAGACAATCGCGGCGGCGCAGGTACATACGTCGGATTTGCCGCAAATGCTTAGCGTAGCTACCGCTGGAGATGAGATCGGCCAGGACGGCTTGATCAAGCCAAGGATTGCCGCTATCCAGCAAAGCCTTGACTGTTTTTGCAGGTTCCACTAGCTCTCCAGGGACTACTACGTAACCAAGGCGCAGCCCGGCACCAATCGATTTTGACACTGTTCCCATGTAAATCACGCAGCCATAAGGGTCCAACCCCGCTAGAGCCGTCAAGGGAGATCCATTATGCCGGAAATCGCTGTCATAATCATCCTCAATCAAGTACGCCCCCACTTGTCCAGCCCAGTCCAGTAGTTGGACTCTCCGTTTTAGGGATAGGGTTGATCCCATGGGGTATTGATGAGACGGGGTGACATAAGCCAAACTTACCGGTGTGGGGGGGAGTTTCGAAACTTGTAATCCATATTTATCCACCGGCACGGGATGGAGTTGGGCGCCATAGCTTTCGAATACATAAGCGGCTCCCTGGTAGCACGGGCACTCTGTAACCACCCGTGTTCCTTGGCCTACCAATAAACGGGCGACGATGTTCAACGCCTGTTGGCTACCACTCACGACAATGACTTGCTCCGGGGTAACAGCAATTCCACGAGCGGGTCCTAAGTGGTTGGCGATGGCCTCTCGCAGTGCCAAAATACCAGCAGGATCTCGATATTCTGTCAGGTTAGACCCGCCTGCACTCAAATGGCGTAAAATTAAACGTCGCCAGGTTTTGACCGGAAAAGAATGAGGGTCTAAACGTCCCACTCGAAAATCCATGGCAAGGCGATTTCGTTGAGAATTGGCCACTTTTTGGGCCCGGCCTCGAAACAATACTGGATGCCGTCTTGCCTGAGGTTTTTCAGGAAGTACCAGCGGTTGTGTTGGTGCTTTGAGGACCAAGGAGTCCATGGGTAAATGGGAATTGACATAGGTGCCTACGGCTTCCTGGGTCTGAAGGTAGTCCTCAGCAATAAGACGGTCATAAGCTAGAAGTACCGTATTGCGGGAGACCCCCAACTGTTCGCTTAAAGAACGGGTAGCAGGCATAGGCGTGCCCGGTTTCAATTTACCGCTCAGGATCAAGCCGCGAATTTGTTCGAAAAGCTGACTTTGTAAAGTCTGGTTGCTCCGGCGCTCTAGCTTCAGCGGTAGTTGCATAGGCCTTAACTCTAGTGCTTTTTTAATTAAAGACAGTTAATCTGGACCCATTATAAATCTATTTCTTGATGTTTACTATAGAACCAGTAGAGATGCCCTTGTTAGTACCATTTTTAGTGGTACATATACTTACGTTTAGGACCACAGCAAGTCTAGGTGACTCAATCTGATACCCCCTCTCCAGGGCTTTATTGCAATGATCTGTTTTGTTGTTATACTCACGCCAGTTGCAGGTGCGATACTGAGGCTTTGCTGTCCTAGATTACAGTCCTCACTTGCTCGTTTGTAAGCGGTTTGAAGGATTATATTTTCTAGGTTATCAGTTGCTGAGTTGCTCCACCCGCAGCTATTCTGGCACTGAATAGGCGCGATCATTGGTGCCATGCTGTGATACCAAACTGGCCCTAATGGTCTTTTTATTTTTTCACTAAGCGGTACTTTCCATTGAGGCCAGTAAACCCTATAACCACAAAAAACTATAGTATTTATGCTTTACGACCCCGGGTGTGAAGGAGGTCAATGTGAGTGACAGTGCAATTAGAGGTCAATTATGAGTGACAGTATAATTGGAAGGCTTTTGCGAGCCACTGCCGCGGTAGTCAGTGCAAGTCTGCTGTTCGCGGGCGGTGCCAGTGCGGATATTCCGGATGAGCTTTACGAAGCTCTAGGACTAGATAAGTATAAAACTTCGCCTAAAGAGCTATATGAGGCAGTAACAGAGCGTTATTATGATCCAGGGCAAGGACATGGAGAAGGCAAATATGCTGAATACTGGGAGCCTGTCCCGTTCAGTCAATATATGGATCCTTACTCCTACTACAAGCCGCCGAGTTCACCGGCCAAGGTCGCTACCCGCGAGGAGTGTGTCGAATGCCATGAAGATGAAACTCGGGGTTGGGTCCATGCCTGGAAAAAAAGTGTCCACGCGAATTTAGATGAAATCCGTAACCTGCCAAAAGACGATTCCCGCTATTACAAGAAGAAGCTGATAAAGGAAGTCGAGGATAACCTTCGGTCCTTGGGTAAGCTTGGAGAGAACGAAGAACTCAAAGAGGTTGGTTGTATTGATTGCCACGTTGGCGTTGGCGCTAAAAAAGGTCACCACAAAGAAGATCTTCGCCTACCTGATGCAGCCATCTGTGGAACTTGCCACCTGAAAGAGTTCGCCGAGCGAGAATCGGAGCGTGATACCATCATCTGGCCAACCACGGATGCGAAGGGTAATAAGATGGATCCGGTTTGGCCGCCGGGACGTCCATCCCACGCCCTGGATTACCAAGCTAACGTCGATCTAGCCACTTGGGCGGCAATGGAGGATCGGGAGGTTGCAGAGGGTTGCACCATGTGTCATATCAACCAGAACCGCTGCGACACTTGTCATACTCGCCATCAGTTTTCAGCGGTAGAAGCCCGCAAGCCAGATGCTTGTGGTTATTGCCATAATGGGGCTGATCACAACGAGTATGAAAACTACTTATTCTCTAAACACGGTGCTGTCTATCTGATGCTAGGAGATACCTGGGACTGGGAAGTACCGCTTAAGGATGCAATCGCAGAAAATGGGCAAACTGCGCCGACCTGTGCTTTTTGTCATTTTGAGTATAAAGGGCGGTTTGGTCATAACGTGGTTCGCAAAGTGCGGTGGGGCTTCAATCCCCAGGAAAAAATCGCCAACAATCTAGAGCATGAGTGGTATGAGGATCGTCAGGATGCCTGGGTAGAAACCTGTAACAATTGCCACTCACCTACCTTTGCCGAGGCTTATCTAGAATTCATAGATAATGGGATTATTTCTGGTCTTAAGAAACAACTCGAGGCGAAACATATCCTTGAAGGCTTATACGAGGATGGATTGTTGCCTGGCCAGAAAACTAACCGTCCTGCTCCACCGAAGCCGGAGCATGATGCCCCCGGTGAGTTCTTCCAGCTCTTTATTGCAAAGGGCAACAACCCTACCGCGGTTGAACTGCAGTATGCAAAAATGTGGGAGCAGGATTTACTCAAGCATTATAAAGCGCTTGCTCATGCAAACCCTGGATTTTGGACTTACACCGAAGGCTGGGGTCCGTTGCTGGAGCGTTACACCAATATCCAGGATGCTAATACCCAGCTTAGGGAGTTTGCCAAGCTAAAAACCAAGGTCGCCATGATGGAAGGCGATATTAAAGCTGCCGGCGTATTAGACCTGGATAATCAGGTAGAGCGCGCTGTTGTGGGTGGCCTTGGCGGCGGTATGGTGCTTGCTGGCGTGGGTTTAGTGGCTTGGCGTCGTAAGCAACAGGCGGAAGGCTAGTCCTCAGTGTCTGTGGCTGAAAAAACCATGCCATCTTCTGCAAAAGGAGTAAGCAGAGCTCCCCTGTTTATCGGGGTAATCCTGATAGCAGGGGGGCTTCTCCTCTTAGGCTGGCTGGGATGGGCAATTCTCCATTCAGCCGGCGATGGGGAAGCGCCATATCAATACAAAAAGGTGGCAGAAGGTGGGGTAGAAAAATTCCCTGATTTGGGCCTTGAGGCCTATGGGGGGATGACTATCCGTAAGTACGAATTACTTGCAGAAGAAGTACAAAAAGAACCCTTGGTAGAGTTTTATACCGGGTCTAAGGAAGATCATGCTCCCGTATTGTTGGAGTGGAAAAATAATCTGATTGAACCCGTATTAACGGTTAGCGGCAACATTAAAGATTTGACCAAATTGGCTCGGGGAATTGCTGAGCATGTGCCGCCTGAAGCGGTGGTATTGGGTTGGTGGGATACTTCCCGTCAGCTTGAGTTACTTGCTGGAGCGAACACCTTGTTTGACGAGAATCTGGCTCAACCGCTGCTTATACCTGATCCGTGGGCCAGTCAGCGGAAAGCGATCGAAACATTCGAGCACGAATTTTGGCAGGTCACTGACTCAAGCGAAGCAAAAGCTCGCCAAGAGCGTCTTGCGGAAGCGCTATTGGCTGACGAAGTGGCAGGTGCATCAATACTGAGAGAGTTGGCTGGGGGCCGTGAAGCCTATGTTGTTGTTCACTGGGCGGATGCCTACAAATTGGGGGCCATGGCGCCCGAGCGCTTTGGTATTGGCTATAATGATTTTCCCGGCAGCAAGCGGACTCATGCCTTAATTCCTCATGTCAAGGAGTGGATGGAAGAGAATGGCTATGAGGCCTACCTGGTTCAACACCAGGAGGAAGATACGGTTCGCGCTTATTTTTTGACCGATAGTGCTCATAAAGATACTTTGATAGCCAAAATGTTACCTTTTACCACCTCAAATCCGACAGAGCTTGAAAAGCTCAAACTGGTTGCTCAGTATGGAGGTTACTGGGTCTACTCCCTGCCGCCTGCTAATGATGCTGGTTAATTTTGGGTTTTCCTTCGAAGGAGAAAATTTATGAACCAGATAATTAGACATTTTTGTTTTTATGCTCTGCTTGCAGTTGCCATGGGAACAACGTGGGCCCAAGAGGAACCCCCCTACGATGGGCTCAAAAAATGCAAAAGTTGCCATGAACCCCAGTATGATTCATGGCTCGAAACGGCTCATGGGCAGGCGATGCAGTCCTTAGAGCCTGGTGAGAAAGTGGAGGCTAAGGAAAAAGCGGAGTTAGATCCGGATGAGGATTACACCGAAGATCCTGATTGTGTTGGCTGCCATGTAACGGGGTTTAGAAAGGATGGGGGCTATGAAATTGATCTCCCAAGGCGCCTAAAAAAATATTTGCAGGGTGTCGGTTGCGAATCCTGTCATGGTCCTGGATCTGAATACAAGCATATTCATAAAGATGCGGCGGATAAGTTTGAAGAAACCCAGGAAACTACTCCACGGGAAGAGCTAGCGGCTGCGGGGCAGGTCCTTACGGATAAAGAATTTGAAGAGCGCTGTAATGCCTGCCACCTCAACTATGAAGGCTCCCCCTGGCCCCATGCCAAAGAGCCTTATACCCCTTTCACCCCCGAAGTGGATCCGAAATACGAATTTAAATTCAAAGAAGCAGTGCAGAATGATGAGGCGATGCACGAGCACTATAAGCTAGAGGGCGTTTTTTCTGGTGACCCGGTGGCATCGTTCCATGAGGAATTCCAAAAGCACGCTACGCCGCCGAAGAAGAAGTAAATGCTAGGAGTAAAATAATATGCTGTCTAAATTAAAACAATGGTGGCAAGCCATTCGTGAATATTTTAAAGTTCATTGGCGCCCGATCTCAGTTGGGGCGGGTGGTTTATTCGCTCTGATCGTTATCATTTTTGGTGGTGAGGCGGCTTTGTCGACCACCACTTTTTGCACCAGTTGCCACTCTATGTCTTATCCTTATGAGGAATTGCAAGAATCTGCCCATTATGGTTCGTTTGGATTAGAACCCCAGTGTAAAGATTGCCATATTCCCCAGGGCTTAGGGAATTTCCATAAGGCGGTTTATACCCATGTGGTGGATGGGGCGCGAGAACTCTATCTAGAATTTACCAACGATTATTCAACGCTTGAGAAATTCAATGAGCGGCGGTTGGAAATGGCCCACCATGCCCGTATGAACCTCAGGGGTTGGGATAGCGTCACTTGCCGGGATTGTCATAAGGATCCACAACCCGTGGCTAAATCTGGCAAACGAGCTCACAAAAAGCTCAACGAAGGATGGACATGCATTGATTGCCATCAGAATCTAGTGCATGCACCCGTAGAGCATACTGATCTAGATGCCAGTGAGCGACGGGGTGAGATGGTCATTAGGGAAGAAATAGATTGGACAGACCGTAACCCATTGGCCTCCGTGGAGACTCGTTCAGTAAGGAATTAGCAGCAAAATAACGAGAATATTTTATTAAAAACCCCGGCCTTGGTCGGGGTTTTTAATAAATAGGATGTGAGCTGGTGTTATCGCCAACGGCGAAGGGCTTTATAAACCCGGCTTGGGTACCAGATTTTTCCAATACTGCCATTATAACGGGCTAGGGCTCGAGTAAGATTGCCTTTTTCTTGGTCAATATAGTGACGAAGAATAGTGCAACCAAAACGCAAATTAGTTGCAATATCCAAGAGATTATCTTCCCTATGGCCAATTTCTTTGCGCCAAAAAGGCATAATTTGCATAAGGCCTCGAGCTCCGGCCTCAGAAATGGCAAAGCGGTCAAAGTTACTTTCTACTTCAATGACTGCTAATACCAGTTCAGGAGGTAAACTTGCCCGGACCGCTTCGCGGTGAGCTAGGCGTAGGATTGCCAGGCGTTCTTTAAGATTAGGTAACCGGGTTTTAAGGCGGTATTCCATATCTAGCAACCAAACCTGGGCATGGAATCGATCTTTAAAACCATCCTTCATGCCCACAACGGCGATAAGTTGTTGCCTCAACTGGGTATCAAATCGCTCAGTAGTGGCCGCACCCAAGAAGGTAGAAAAGCAAGCTAGGATAAACAGTAAGCTGTAACGATTCATCACCTCCCAGGTATCGGAGTTTCTAATGCGGACTTGAGGGCGGGAATCAAGTTGTCTAACTGAATTGTGCTTGTCTTACCATCTCGGCGCCGCTTGTATTCGATAGTACCAGCATCTAATCCTCGGTCGCTAATTACCAAGCGGTGGGGGATGCCAATCAAATCCATATCAGCGAATATCACTCCGGGGCGTAATTGGCGATCATCGAGTAATACTTCGAAGCCTGTTGCTTGTAACTGGCTATAGAGTTGGTCGGCTGTTTCCCGTACCCGTACTGACTTATGGGCATTAATCGGTACGAGAGCCAACTGGAAGGGGGCAATAGGATCAGGCCAGATAATGCCGTGCTCATCATGATTTTGTTCAATAGCCGCAGCAACCACTCGAGAGACCCCAATACCATAGCAGCCCATTGTCAAGATAATAGCCTGGCCCGTTTCATCGAGTACCGTGGTATTCAGGGCCTGGCTGTATTTTTCGCCAAGCTGGAAGATATGACCGACTTCGATACCGCGGGCGATGGAGAGAAAACCTTTTCCATCGGGGCTGGGATCTTTATCAACTACTTTGCGGATGTCAGCTGTTATGGGCTCGGGTAAATCCCGTTTCCAGTTAGCCCCGGTAAAGTGCTTACCTTTCTGATTGGCTCCGCAAACGAAGTCTGTTAAATGGGCGGCGCTATGATCTGCAATAAGAGGAATGTCCAGGCCTATGGGGCCTATGGAACCGACATCTGCATTGCAGGTTTCCCGCACCTGCTCGGGAGTGGCAAACTGAAGAGGGCTAGCCACTTGGGGAAGTTTTTGTGCTTTTACCTCGTTGAGTTCATGGTCCCCCCTTAGTGCAAGGGCCACAAATCCTCCCTCGCTGCCCTCTACTAATAGGGTTTTTACGCAACGTGAGGGGGGGATGTTGAAAAATTGACTGACCTCTTCAATGGTGCGTTGCTTTGGTGTCTCTACTAAAGATAATGTCTCTTTGGGGGAGGCTCGCTCGCCGGTAGGGGGAAGGGCCGTTGCCAATTCCACATTAGCGGCATAGGGACTTTTATCTGAGAAAGCAATGGCATCTTCACCAGAGGCAGCGAGTACATGGAATTCATGGGAGGTTTGGCCACCAATGGCGCCAGTGTCCGCTTGCACTGCTCGGAAGGTCAGTCCAATTCGCTCAAAGATACGAGAATAAGCCTCGTACATTTGTCTATAGGTTTGTTCCAATGAGGTTTGGTCCAAGTGAAAAGAATAGGCATCCTTCATTAAGAATTCCCGTGCCCGCATGACGCCAAAGCGGGGTCGGATTTCATCCCGGAATTTCACCTGAATTTGGTAGAAATTGGCTGGTAACTGTTTATAACTTCGTATTTCACGGCGGATGAGATCGGTAATGACCTCTTCGTGGGTGGGACCAAAACAGAAAGGCCGTTGATGGCGGTCGGTAAAGCGCAGTAATTCAGGTCCATATTGCTCCCAGCGTCCCGTTTCCTGCCATAGTTCCGCAGGTTGCACTGCAGGCATTAAAACTTCCTGGGCCCCGGTCCTCTCCATTTCTTCACGGATAATGCTTTCAACCTTGCGGAGTACCCGTAGGCCTAAGGGCAGCCAGGTATAAAGGCCAGCCGCGAGGCGACGGATGAAACCTCCTCTAAGCATTAACTGATGGCTAATGATTTCCGCATCGGCTGGGGTTTCGCGGGTAGTCGTAAGCAAGTATTGAGAAGTACGCATGTTTAATCTCGTCAACCGTTTTATTAGCCCAAATTAGGTCATGAACTGACTATTACCAAAATTGTTTAACTTATGATGTTGGCTTGGAACTAGTTGGCTCCCTATTAAGGTAGCATGGAAGCGCTTTTTAGGTGGTTGGGGTGTTCAATTGCAATTTACATTAACAATTATTGCTGATCTTGATATTGCTCTAGGCATAAACCCTGACTAAGATGATATAATTTCTCCCCAAAAATCTCTTCTTCTTACTTATCTTTTTCTGTTTTTCAGTAAATAAGGAGCATAATATAAATGGCGATTGAACGCACCCTCTCTATCATTAAGCCAGATGCCGTCGCTAAAAATCTCATCGGGGAGATTTACACCCGCTTTGAGAAAGGGGGGCTGCGAATTGTGGCAGCCCGAATGCTCCACTTGTCCAAGGAACAAGCTCAAAGATTTTATGCTGTTCACAAAGAACGGCCTTTTTATAATGATTTAGTTGAATTTATGACCTCTGGGCCGGTCATAGTGCAGGTTTTGGAAGGAGAGGATGCCATTGCCAAAAACCGCGAGTTAATGGGGGCAACTAATCCGAAGGAAGCGGCTCCAGGGACAATTCGCGCTGATTTTGCGGAAAGCATTGACGCTAATGCGGTCCATGGTTCTGATGGGCCAGAGACGGCGGAGCAGGAAATTAACTTTTTCTTTAAGCCAGAAGAAATTTGTCCGCGGATTAACTAAAAACCGAAATCGTTTAGATAATGACCGATTCCAGAATCAATTTGCTTAATCTGGATCGGGTCGGGTTGGAAGCCTTTTTTACCCGCCTCGGTGAAAAACCTTTTCGCGCCCGCCAGATGCTTCGTTGGATCTACCAGCGGTTTGTCACCGACTTTAGCGCTATGACCGATCTTAGCAAGTCGCTACGGGGGCGCCTGGCAGAGACCGCAGTGATCGCTTTCCCGGAGATACTCCATCAGCACCATTCGGCCGATGGGACGTGTAAATGGTTGCTACGGGTATCCGGGGGTAATTGTATTGAAGCGGTATTTATTCCTGAGGAGGACCGAGGCACACTCTGCGTTTCATCCCAGATAGGTTGTATCTTAGATTGTTCTTTTTGTGCCACGGGGAAGCAAGGATTTAATCGCAATTTGGGTGTGTCGGAGATCATTGGCCAGCTATGGTTGGCGAATAAAGCCCTAGGTCGGGATCCCAAAGGTGAGCGTATCATTACTAATGTGGTGATGATGGGCATGGGAGAGCCTCTTGCTAATTTTAATAACGTAGTCGCTGCCATGAACTTGATGTTAGATGATTTTTCCTATGGACTATCTTGGCGTCGAGTGACTCTCAGTACGGCCGGGATGGTTCCCGCAATGGATCGGCTGCGCGCCATTTGCCCGGTGAGCCTTGCGGTTTCACTCCATGCCCCCACAGACGAACTTCGCGATGAACTTGTCCCACTGAACAAACGGTATCCTATTGGGGCGTTGTTGGCGGCATGTCGGCGTTACGTTGCCGGGGATAGAAGGCGTGCTGTGACTTTCGAGTATGTCATGCTGGCTGGAGTAAACGATTCTCTGCAACATGCCCGGGCTTTATTACGGTTATTACAAGGTTTGTCCGCTAAGGTTAACCTCATTCCTTTTAATCCTTTTCCAGGCAGTATTTACCGTTGTTCTGATATTGAGACCATTAATCGTTTTCGAGAGGAATTGCTACGAGGAGGGCTCATGACGGTTACCCGCAAAACTCGTGGTGACGATATTGCAGCTGCCTGTGGTCAGTTGGCGGGTCAAGTTCAAGACCGGACACGCCGTACTTTAAACCAACAGCGTATAGCGGGTTCTTTACCGCAGTCCTTGTCAGCATGAGGAAATTGGTATTTACGGGAGTACTGGCTATTATTTTGCTTGGTCTTGGTGGTTGTGCTTCAACTTCTTCTTCTCAAGCCCAAGCCTCTGGCCCCTCGGTTGATACGGCCAGGGCGGCCCGAATTAATGTCCAATTGGGAGTGGAATATTTCAAGCAAGGGGAGTTGGAACAAGCACTAAAAAAACTGGAGCGCGCAATAGGACAAGATCCTAATCTGCCCAGTGCCCATAATGCTTTGGCCTTACTCAAGCAACGTTTGGGTCAGATAGAAGAGGCGGAAAAACATTTTCAGCGAGCTATAAAACTAGATCCTAGTTATTCGGAAGCCCAAAATAACTATGGGGTTTTCCTTTATAGCCAAGGACGTTACCGAGAAGCGGAAACACATTTTTTGGAGGCGGTTAAAAATCCTTTATATGGCACGCCGGAATTGGCCTATGAGAATGCCGGCAGGGCTGCCCAAAAGCAATCCGAGCTTAATAAGGCGGAAAAATATTACCGCAAGGCTTTGCAAATCCAGCCAAGACTCCCTAAGTCCTCGTGTCGCATGGCTGAAATAAATTTTAATAAAGGGCATCTCCAGAAAGCCCAAAAATATTTACAAGATTGCCCGGAAGTCGTTGTTGTTCCGAGCGCATTAGCTTCTGCGTCAATCAAACAATTTTGCGCAGCAGAGTGGCCTAGTGACTATCGAATGCAAGAACATTGTGTAGAGCGTCAACATTCTTCAGCGCGCCGTATTAAAGAATACATGGACCGGTACAACATCAAGGAAGGCTCCAGTGGCCCCTATGCCCGGATTCTTGCCAAGTGTTTGGACGAGTGGAAAACATCAAAAGGGACCAATTACCGGATGGTCGACCATTGCGTTGAGCGTCAGGTTCAATCTTACAAAAATTTGCAATTGCGGGAGAGTATGGAAAGGCAACGGTGATAATGGTAGCCTCCGAGGAAACAACCCCCGCCCCCACCCCTAGGGAAGAAATTTCTCCGGGTGAGCGGTTGCGTCGGGCGCGGGAAGCACGTGGCCTTGAGCTTACCGAAATTGCGGCGAACCTTCGTTTACGATTGGATACGGTCCGAGCTATGGAAGAGGGCCGCTGGGATTCCCTGCCAGGAAAAGCGTTTGTTCTGGGGTACGTGCGCTCCTATTGTAAGTTTCTTGATGTGCCTCCGGATCCTTTATTGGCACAAATCCTTGACGAATGGGAACCAGAGGACTCACCTACCCTAACGCCCCGGACAAATGCTAAACCTGTTAAGCGCGGTCATGGGGCCATCTGGGGTGTGACCTATCTGCTGATAGGGTTGTTAGGTATTTTAATAATGATGGTTTGGGAGGGAAATATCCCTTTTTTTTCCAATGAGCTTCTGACGGATGAGGTTTCCACGGAGCAGGAAAAAAGTGTAGGGGAGGAAATGGTCACTCCCCTCACAGCGTCAGAAATTAATAATTCCAAGGCAAAGGAAAGGCCAATGGTCTCTCCGCAACGCCTAAATCCAGCCTCCAGGGTATCGGCAGAGGAACCAGAGTCGCTAGGGGAAGATTTCAACGAGAGGTTAGCAGAAACTGCTTCTTCCGTGGCTCCCGCTCCCATTACAGAAGATCATCCGGCGGGGGAAGAAGTCCAAGGTGTGGGGGGTTCTGTTCCTGCTCAGCTGTCCCTGCACTTAAGGGGTGATAGTTGGGTGGAGGTCTTTGATAGCACGGGTGAGCAACTTGTGTACAAACTGCTAAAGGCTGGCACCACCCTAGAGTTAACAGGCACTGCCCCTTTACACGCCATCATAGGTAATGCTCTGGCGGCAAACGTGGAGTTTAATGGTCAACCTTTGGATTTGGTGCCCTATACACAGGGAAACGTAGCTCGGTTCACGGTCGGTGAAAACTGACAGGGGAGAGGGGGGCTGTGCCTTGAGGCTTCTTCTCTGAATAAACAAGGTTTGGGTGTAGTGAAAAAGATACAAGCTATTCGGGGGATGAACGATATCCTCCCGAATCAAACCCCCCATTGGCAAATGGTGGAGGATACTTTACGCAGCGTATTGGCCAGCTATGGCTATCAGGAAATCCGCCTACCCCTATTAGAGCCCACGGAGTTATTCCAGCGCTCCATTGGTGAAGTCACCGATATTGTTGAGAAGGAGATGTATACCTTCACCGACCGGAATGGAGATAGTTTAACTCTGCGGCCAGAAGGCACGGCAGGTTGTGTGCGATCTGTCCTGCAACATGGTTTGCTCCCTCCTCAGCGCCTTTGGTATTACGGTGCCATGTTCCGCCATGAACGGCCCCAGAAAGGCCGTTATCGGCAGTTTTACCAGATTGGGGTGGAGGTTTTGGGTCCTGAAGGGCCTGATGTGGATGCTGAGCTCATCTTGATGACCGCCCGCTTCTGGCGTCAGTTAGGACTAAAGGGTCTGCGCTTGCAGCTCAATTCTCTCGGCTCCCCTGCCGCACGGGCAACTTACCGGGAACGCCTTGTGGACTTTTTTACAGCCCATCAGGACTGCCTGGATGAAGATAGCCGCCGCCGGCTTCACAGTAACCCTTTACGTATTTTGGATAGTAAAAATCCGGCATTACAGGAAATGATTGAGCAGGCTCCCCGGCTTCTCGATTATCTAGATGAGGATTCACGGGATCATTTTGAAGCGTTGCAAGATCTGCTTGATATCGCCGGTATTACTTATGAAATTAACCCCCAGTTAGTCCGGGGCTTAGATTATTACACCCGAACCGTCTTTGAATGGGTCAGTGATCAGCTAGGCGCTCAGGGGACTGTTTGTGCGGGTGGGCGCTTTGACGGTCTGGTGGAACAGTTAGGCGGGCAACCCACACCAGCGGTGGGTTTTGCCCTGGGTTTGGAACGCTTGATTACGTTGCTGGGTGAGCAAGGCTGCTTGAAAGAGCCGGCTATGGTCGATCTCTATTTGGTCGCTGTTGGCCCCCAGGCAGAACGCCAGTCATTGTTGCTTGCTGAGCATTTGCGGGAGGCCATGCCAAGTGTGCGGCTGCAGATCAATTACGGTGGTGGCAGCTTTAAAAGTCAACTGAAACGAGCTGATCGCAGCGGTGCCCGTTGGGCGCTTATCCTGGGGGAAGATGAGGTGGTCCAGGGGACGGTTAGTGTTAAAGATTTACGTAAAGCGCAGCCCCAGCAATCTATGTCTCAAAGCAAACTACCTGACTATATTCGGCAACAGCACTAAAGACAATATTTGAGAAAAATGATGAAACTTTCCCTGGTGCACTCTCCCTCTTGGGCCGCTCTTCTCCAGCATCATGGCCGCATGGGAAAGCAGCATATGCGAGATTTATTCGCGGCCGAGCCCCAGCGGTTTAATAAATTCTCATTAACTTTCAAAAACATCCTTTTTGATTATTCTAAGAACCGGATTACGGAAGAAACGCTGAAACTGCTCCTTGATCTGGCTCGTGAGCGAGGGCTCGAGCAATGGATTAAGGGGATGTTTGCCGGCGAGCCCATTAATAGTACGGAAGATCGTCCGGTTTTGCACATTGCATTACGCAACCGCTCAAATCGCCCCATTAAGGTAGGGGGTCAGGATGTAATGTCTCAGGTGAATGCTGTTTTGAGACGTATGGGGGCGTTTTGCGATGCCGTGCACAGCGGTCAGTGGCGGGGGTTTAGTGGCGAACGTATAACGGATATCGTCAATATTGGGATCGGTGGCTCTGATTTAGGCCCTGCCATGGTGACAGCAGCCCTACGTCCCTATGCTAAACCCGGCATTCGGGTCCATTTTGTCTCTAATGTGGATGGGACTCAATTGGCCGAAACCCTGAAAGTCATTCGACCTGAGACCGTCTTGTTCGTGATTTCGTCGAAGACCTTTACTACTCAAGAAACTTTGACCAATGCCCATAGTGCCCGGGAGTGGTTTCTTCGTGGGGCGCCTAGTGAGAAGGCGATAGCTAAGCATTTTGTTGCGGTTTCCACCAACCGAGCCGAAGTGGAAAAATTTGGCATTGATCCCCATAACATGTTTGAGTTTTGGGATTGGGTCGGTGGTCGTTATTCCCTTTGGAGTGCTATTGGTTTATCCATTGCGCTTTCCCTGGGCATGGATAATTTCGAGCAATTGCTTGAAGGGGCTCATGGGATGGATGAGCATTTTCGGGAAACGCCTTTCGAGCAAAATATGCCGGTAATTGCCGCTATGCTAGGAGTCTGGAATATCAATTTTATAGGTGCCCAAAGCCATGCTATCCTGCCTTACGATCAGTATTTAGAACATTTCCCTGCTTATTTACAGCAATTGGAGATGGAAAGTAATGGCAAGAGTGTAACTCGCGGTGGAGAGGCGGTGGACTATACCACAGGTAATGTCATTTGGGGTGAACCGGGTACCAATGGCCAGCATGCTTTTTTCCAGCTCTTGCACCAAGGGACTCTCTTGGTAACGGCAGATTTTCTAGCGCCGATTGAATCCCATAACCCTCTTGGAGAACATCACCGGATATTGCTATCAAATTTCTTTGCCCAGACCGAAGCCTTAATGAAAGGAAAAACGGAGGTGGAGGTGCGAGCAGAGCTGGAAGGGGCAAACCTGAGTCAGGAGAGATTGGAGCAATTCATTCCCCACAAGCTTTTTGAAGGCAACCGCCCCAGCAATTCTTTCCTCTTCCCCAAGCTAACCCCTTGGACTCTGGGGGCACTGATTGCATTTTACGAGCATAAGGTATTTGTCCAGGGGGTGATCTGGGACATTAATTCATTTGACCAATGGGGAGTAGAGCTGGGCAAGCAGTTAGCCAAGACTATCTTACCGGAGCTACAAGCCTCCGGAGAGGTCAGTAGCCATGACTCCTCCACTAATGGGCTGATGAATTACTATAAGCGCATCAGCAATACCCATTCCAAGGAATAAGCCTAAGGGCTTGATTTTTTGGGATTGAAGGAGGGGGTAGGGAGCTCCTCCTTGGTGGGAGGTTTCGGTTGCAAGACGATTCCCGCTAAGGGAGGCACCGTAATATTGATAGAATAGGGACGTCCCATCCAGCTAATCTCATCGGCTTGGATATCTTGGCTATTGCCCATGTTGCTGCCGCCATAGTAGCTAGAATCCGAGTTGAAGTACTCTACATAGACGCCGGCTTTAGGGACCCCGAGACGGTAATTAGCGCGGGGGACGGGAGTAAAATTTAATACCACCACGACAAAATCGTCCTCTTTTAGGCGCAGGTAGCTCAAGACCGATTGGGCAGAATCATGGCAGTCGATCCATTCAAAGCCTTCCCTCTCGAAATCCTGATAATGTAAGGCAGGGAGGCTACAATAGAGGCGGTTGAGGTCTCTGATGGTCATCTGCACTCCTTGGTGGAAAGGATATTCCAACAGGTACCAGTCCAGGGTTCGGGACTCGTTCCACTCCTCACCTTGTCCAAACTCACCGCCCATGAATAACAACTTTTTGCCTGGATAGGTAAACATCATGGTATAGAGCAGGCGGAGATTAGCAAATCGTTGCCACTCATCCCCAGGCATTTTGTAGAGTAAAGATTTTTTACCATGAACCACTTCGTCATGGGACAGGGGCAACATAAAGTTTTCATTAAAGGCATATAGTAGCCCAAAGGTCAAGGCATCGTGATGGTAATGGCGGTGAATGGGATCTTTACTCATGTAGAGTAGGGTGTCATTCATCCAGCCCATATTCCATTTAATGGAAAAGCCCAGGCCCCCAAGATAGACTGGCCGCGAAACCATAGGCCAAGAGGTGGATTCTTCAGCGATGACCAAGGCGCCTGGATGCTGTTCATGAAGTACTGTATTCAGCTCTCGTAGAAATTCGATAGCCTCAAGGTTTTCGCGTCCCCCATACTGGTTAGGTATCCAATCCCCTTCCTCTCGAGAGTAGTCTAGATATAACATCGAAGCCACTGCATCTACCCGTAGGCCGTCAATATGGAACTCTTCGAGCCAATAGAAGGCGGAAGAAAGCAGGAAATTTTTTACTTCATGCCGGCCGTAGTTGAAAATAAGCGTTCCCCAGTCTCGATGTTCTCCACGACGGGGATCTTCATGTTCGTAGAGAGCACTGCCGTCAAATCGGGCTAAGGCATGGGCATCCTTGGGAAAATGTCCAGGCACCCAATCCATGAATACGCCAATGCCATGGAGGTGACAATAATCTACAAAGTATCGGAACTCATCAGGTGTGCCAAAGCGACTCGTTGGCGCGAAATAGCCCGTTGTTTGATAGCCCCAAGAAGCATCCAAGGGGTGTTCAGTCACTGGCAGAAGCTCAATGTGGGTAAACCCCATTTTTAGGACATAATCCACTAGCCGCCAGACTAGCTGGCGATAGTTGAGGAATTTGCCGTTTTCATCCTGTTGCCAGGATCCTAGATGGACTTCATAGACCGAAATTGGCTGATGCAGCCAGTTGAATTTCTTGCGCTGAAGCATCCATTTTTTGTCCCGCCACAGGTAATTGCTTTTTGCCTCGACAATGGCGGCTGTATCAGGACGTAGCTCGAAATGTTGTGCATAAGGGTCGGATTTAAGATGAATAGAGCCGTAATTCCGATTACGGAGTTCGTATTTATAGAGGGTGCCTGGCTTCAGACCAGGGATAAATAACTCCCAGACTCCGGTTAGCCCCCGAAGCCGCATGGGATGGCAACGACCATCCCAGCGGTTGAAATCTCCTACTACGCTTACCCGTTCAGCTTCGGGTGCCCAGGTAGCAAACAAAATACCACTGATGCCATTCACAGTCACCGGATGAGAGCCCAGAATACGATAGGCGTGCCAGTGTTTGCCTTCCCTGAAAAGGTGGAGATCGTAATCAGAAAGCTGTGGAAGGAAGCAGTAGGGATCGTACTGGCAATAAGTTTCTCCTCTCTCATCCTTCCATAGAATTTGATAGGGTAGGGAAAGGTCTTTGACCTCGCCATGCCATTCAAATAAATGCGTTGTTGAAGATCGTGCCATTTCACGAGTGCCGTCGGTTCCAACCCAGGCTTGAGTTGCATGGGGGAGATAGGCCCGTACCACAATGCCTTTTCCGTGGGGATGGCAGCCTAGTACCTTAAAGGGATCGGGGTGGCGAGCTTTTACAATCTTTTCAAGGGCCTCTGAGAGTTCAGGAGCCATCGGTTGTGCAGAATACTGAGAATCGGTCATGGTATATCTTATTTTTAAGGTCGTACGCTATACTATACAGTTAAAGTCTACAGGCCAGTTCTGCCCTAGCTAAGGTTTTTTTTTACTATGGCAAAAAATTATAGTGCCCGTTTCGTAAGCCGTCTTACCCGTGACACTTTAGCGCTAATCCTTGCGGGGGGGCGAGGTTCCCGGTTGAAGCATTTGACCGCTTGGCGAGCTAAGCCAGCAGTACCGATAGGAGGTAAATTTCGTATCATCGATTTTCCTCTTTCCAACTGCGTTAATTCGGGTATCCGTCGTATCGGGGTATTAACCCAGTATAAGGCCCATTCGCTGGTCCGCCATATTCAGCAAGGTTGGGGGTTCATGCGGGGCTACCTTGGCGAATTTGTAGAGTTATTACCGGCCTCACAGCGAATTGAGGACTCTTGGTATGCAGGCACTGCCGATGCGGTTTATCAGAATCTTGATATTATCCGCACCCATAATCCAGATTATGTACTCGTTTTAGCGGGCGATCATGTCTACAAGATGGATTATGGGGATATGTTGGCCTACCATGTGGAGTGTGGAGCCGATATGACAGTCGGTTGTATCCATGTCCCCCTCAAGGAGGCCAAGGCATTTGGTATCATGAGTGTTGATGAAAATCTCCGGGTGATAGAGTTTATTGAAAAACCGGAGCATCCCAAACCCTCTCCAGGGCGATCTGGCGAGACATTAGCCTCTATGGGCATTTACATCTTCAATGCGCCTTTCCTTTATGAACAGCTGATCAAAAATGCGGATACTTCCAGCTCTTCCCACGATTTTGGTAAGGATATCATTCCTTCTATGCTACGTAGCAATTATCGAGTGGTTGCTTTCCCCTTCCGTGATGTCCAGGGCGGGGATCCTGGCTACTGGCGTGACGTGGGGACGGTGGATGCTTTTTGGAAAGCTAATCTGGAGTTAATTGGGGTGAGTCCAGAACTCAATCTTTATGATGAAGATTGGCCGATATGGACCTACCAAGCTCAACTGCCTCCTGCGAAGTTTATTTTCGACAACGAGGATCGTCGGGGGATGGCGGTGGATTCTATGGTCTCCGGGGGGTGCATCATTGCCGGTGCCCGGGTCCGTCATTCGTTATTGTTTTCCAATGTACGCGTGGAGTCCCATACCGAGGTGGCTGAGAGTGTGGTATTGCCGGATGTGACGATAGGGAAGCATTGCTATATTAGGAAAGCGATTTTGGATAAGGGGTGTAAAGTGCCTGATGGTATGGTGATTGGTGAGGATTTGGAAGAGGACAAAAAGCGTTTTTACGTCACGGAGGAAGAGGTCGTTTTAGTCACCCCAGAGATGTTGGGCCAAAAATACCGTTATATCCGTTGACGGTCGGCAGGGCGCTGCTTATCCTGTACTTTCGGTTTTGATGCTAGGGTGCAGAAAAGGCACTGCCCTCGATCTAGTTTCTCTCTTTATTTTTAAATCCTTAAATTGATGTCGTGGTAAACAGCTTGGCCCTTAGGGCGACAGGCGGCCTTAATTTACTGGTCAAAAAGGGGAGCTAATCGGTGCCGATTAATGGATCAGTTAATGAATAGTCCTATTACCCTTTCATGAGAGGAATTGGCGGCTTGTTGATCTTCTACTGTGGCACCCAACCCATTGAGGGGATGTTGACGTGGTAAAGGCTGAGCCATTTCGGCAGCGGCATGGGGGAATTCTACTTCATATCACGTCTTTACCGGGTAGCGATCTAGGTGCAGATGCCTACCGTTTCGTGGATTTTCTAGCGGAAGCGGGTATTACGGTTTGGCAGGTCCTTCCCTTAGGGCCGACTCACGAGGATCTATCCCCCTACCAATGCCTCTCGGTTCATGCCGGTAATCCGAAATTAATTTCCTTGCAGGCCCTGGTTGAGGAACCTTGGTTTGGGGCCTGTGAGGTCGACTTGGGCGACCGCAAGGCGGTGCTGCAACAGGGGTGTCGCCGCTTTGCTATTTATGCAAATCAGGCGATGCGGGCTGAATTTGCAGCATTTTGCCGTGATCAAGCTTTTTGGTTGGAGGACTACGTTCTATTTCAAGCTTTGCGGGAAACCTATGGTCATACCCCTTGGTTTGAATGGCCCCGCAAGCTGTTTCGGCGGGAAGGGCAGGTGCTTAAGGCCGCAAGCCAAGAGCTAGGGGCGTTAATGGATCGTAACCGTTTTGAGCAATTTATCTTCTTTCGACAATGGTCCAGGCTCAAAAATTATGCCAACTGGCACGGGGTATTGATCTTCGGTGATATGCCCATTTTTGTTGCCCACGATAGTGCTGATGTCTGGGCTCAGCCAGAATATTTTGCTTTAGATAAGGATGGCCAGTTGACGGTGATAGCGGGAGTGCCTCCTGATTATTTTTCGGCAACCGGTCAGCGTTGGGGAAATCCTCTCTATCGTTGGGATCGCATTGAAGCCGATGGATTTCGTTGGTGGCTAAGGCGAATGCGCACCCAGCTAAGGTTATGCGATATCATCCGTGTTGACCATTTTCGTGGCTTTGAAGCCTACTGGGAAATCTCTGCCAGTGCTGAAACAGCGGTTAAGGGGCATTGGGTAAAAGCGCCTGGCGAATCCTTGTTTCACACCCTGGAAGCTTACTACGGAGCTCTGCCATTGGTCGCCGAGGATTTAGGCACCATTACCCCAGAAGTAGAGGTGCTGCGAGATCAATTTCATCTACCTGGGATGAAGGTTTTACAATTTGCCTTTGATGGCGGGCCTGATAACCCTTATCTTCCTGAGAATCATGTAGAAAACTGCGTTGTGTATACGGGCACCCATGATAACGATACCATTCTGGGTTGGTTTAATAGCTTGTCTGAAGATAAACGTCACTGGGTCTACGAATGCCTAGGATTTCCGGCCGAGCCTATGCCATGGGCGCTGATTGAATGTGCCTTTCAGTCGATAGCGCAACATGCGGTTATACCGATGCAAGATATTTTGGAGTTAGGGAGCGAAGGACGCATGAATTTACCTGGAACGACTGAAGGTAATTGGCGCTGGCGTTTTAATTGGTCACAAATAAAATCAGACCTAGCGGTACGACTGCGTTGCTTAGTTGAACGCTATGATCGGTTATGAATAGAGTAATGAGTGAATAAGGAGAAAATCATGAGTGAAATTCCTGCAGAATTAAAATATACCAAGACCCATGAGTGGGCCCGGCAGGAAGAGGAGGGTGACCTGACAGTAGGGATTACTGCGCATGCCCAAGAACTGTTAGGCGATGTGGTGTATGTTGAGTTACCAGAAGTGGGTGCTACCGTCCGTGCCGGCGGGGAATGCATGGTAGTCGAATCGGTGAAGGCGGCATCCGATGTGTATGCTCCCGTAGAAGGAGAGATCATCGAGGTAAATACATTGCTTATAGACCGCCCAGAACTCATTAACCAGGAACCCTATGGCGAGGGGTGGTTATTCCGGTTGCGTCCGGATAGCACTGCGGCCTTGGACCAACTCCTGGATTCCAAGGGCTATGCTGAGATGATTGCTGCTGAGAGTTAGTGCCCTATACTCAGACCTCGTGCCCGATAGGAGACAAGTGTCATGCCATTTATCCCCCATACTGATGAAGATATCCGTTCTATGCTGGCAACCATAGGAGTGTCCGATATTGAGGCGCTTTTTGATGAAATTCCTGCCGCTTTGAGAACGACCGATTTTGGTGCTGTACCCCCTGGTTTGAATGAAATAGAAGTGACACGGCTACTACAGGGGCGGGCAGCACAGAATCACTCAGCGATTTGTTTTGCCGGCGGGGGTGCTTATCAGCACCATATTCCAGCACCGATCTGGGAAATTACCTCACGGGGGGAATACTATAGCGCTTATACCCCCTACCAAGCAGAGGCTAGCCAAGGCACGCTACAAGTTATTTACGAATATCAAAGTATGGTAGCGGCGCTGACAGGTATGGAGGTGAGCAATGCTTCCATTTATGATGGTGCTTCTGCCTTGGGGGAAGCGGTACTCATGGCGGTCCGCCTAAGTCGTCGGGGGAAATCCCCCTGTGTACTCATGCCTGCTACGGTTCATCCCGCCTATCGTAAGGTGGTGACAACCTTAGTGCAAAACCAGGGAATTTCTTTGCGGAAGATTCCCTATGACCTCACCAGCGGGGCTATAGATTGGGAAGTCCTGGAGTCTATCAAGGAGGATTTTGCGGCTTTGGTGATCCCTCAGCCCAACTATTTTGGCTGTTTGGAAGAAGTGGATGTCCTAACCAATTGGGCTCATAAACAAGGGGGACTGGTGATTGGCGTAGTTAATCCTACTTCGTTGGCCTTATTGAAACCACCCGGTGAATGGGGCGATGCAGGCGCGGATATTGTCTGTGGCGAGGGCCAACCGTTAGGGATACCGCTTGCCAGCGGAGGACCCTATTTTGGATTCATGGCCTGCAAGCAGGTCCATGTCCGTCAGATGCCAGGGCGGATTGTCGGCCGTACCGTAGATTTAGAAAATAAGCCAGGGTATACGCTGACATTGCAGGCGCGGGAGCAACATATTCGCCGTTCTAAAGCCACTTCAAATATTTGCACCAACCAGGGTTTGATGGTGACTGCAGCTACTTTGTACATGGGATTATTAGGACCCCAGGGATTAGCTCAAGTTGCCGCAGCTTGTCATGCCAACACCATGGCTTTAGTGAAACGGCTAACGGCTATCCCTGGAGTGGAGCAAGTGTTTGATAAGCCATTTTTTCATGAGGCGGTATTGCGTTTCCCTATTCAGGCATCAACAGTGTTGTCAACCTTAGGGCAACGTGGAATTTTAGCTGGAGTGAGTTTGGATCGCACTTATCCGGAATTGGGTGATACCCTGCTAGTTTGTGCCACTGAGCTACGCACCGAAGAAGATATCGAACTTTATGCGCGGGAATTAGCTGCAGCGTTGCCCGGATAAATAGCCCCTAAAATGACTGGATGCCTGGCGCCGGTCACCTCAGGCAGGTTTCCGGGGTGGCCTTCCAAGGTTTGTTTGGCTAGCCAAGCAAAGGTGCAGGCTTCAACCCATTGAGAAGGGATTCCATAGGTTGCGGTAGTGGTCACATGGCAGGGGGCCAACAGTTTCTGCAATTCCTCCATTAAGGTCTTGTTGTTGGCCCCTCCTCCGCAAACCAAAAGTTCTTCCGTCCGGGAGTTAAAGTTTTGTATGGCAAGCTTTATGCTAGTTGCGGTGAGTGCACATAAAGTCGCCTGGACATCTGCAGGGGGGAGCTCTGCTCCCATCTTGTCCAGCCTATGATCCAACCAGGCCATGTTGAAATATTCTCGGCCGGTACTTTTGGGGGGAGAAAGGGAAAAAAAGGGATCGGCCAGTAAGTATTGTAATAGTGCCTTATTAACTTGTCCTGACGCTGCCCAGCAGCCATCTTGGTCCAGGGGTTTATTTAAATGGCGGAGTATCCAACCGTCAATTAAGGCATTGCCTGGGCCCGTATCAAACCCCCATACCCGTTTTTCAGAGTCGATGGGCAGAAAGCTAATATTGGCCATGCCGCCAATATTCAGTACTGCCCGGTGATGATGGGAAGTGCTGAGAAAAGCAGCGTGGAAAGCAGGTGCCAGAGGTGCGCCTTGACCGCCAGCCGCAAGGTCGCGGCGGCGGAAATCGGCCACTGTGGTAATGCCTGTCATTTCCGCAATAGTATTGGGATCCCCTAATTGTAGAGTAAACGGGTTTGGAGCGTGGGCCCAATGGTAGATGGTTTGGCCGTGGCTCCCTATGGCCTGGACTTTAGCAACTGAAATCTGTGCTTTAGCTAATAATCCCAGGGCAGTCTCTGCAAAGAGACGTCCGAGACGAATATCCAAAGCTCCTAAGTCTTCTAGGGAGATTGTGCGGCGTTCGATCAAAGTAAATAAGTGCTGCCGCAGGGCTGCTGGCATAGGAAGGGTATGGGTGGCTAAAAGCCGAAATGGTTCTAGCTCTACCAGAGCGGCGTCGATGGCATCCATGCTGGTACCGGACAGGAGACCCATGTAACGTTGAGCCATATTATGATTTTGGCCTACTTAGATTGGGGGTTAGATGATTGGTTTAGGACCACAGTGGTGGTATCCACGGCATCCAGTTGTGCCACAAGTTTAGTTGCGTATCTTTGAAAATCCTGCTTGAGCTGAGAGGGGATCGGGTTGGCCTGGGGTAATTTTACCGTAAGGGGGTTGCGATGAACTCCATTAACCAAAAATTCATAATGTAAATGGGGACCAGTGGCAAGGCCCGTTTGGCCTACATAGGCAATGATTTCCCCCTGGGTGATTTTGGTTCCTACCTTTAGCCCCTGCTTGAAGCGAGATAAATGTCCGTAGAGAGTGCTGTACTTAGTGCCATGTTGTAGTATGACGGCTTTGCCATATCCTCCTTTGTGGCCCACGAATACGACTTTGCCGTCACCAGCGGCTTTGACTGGAGTTCCAGTTGGAGCTGCGTAATCAACTCCTTTATGAGCGCGGATTCGGTTGAGAACGGGATGTTTACGCCGGAGGTTAAAATGAGAGCTGATTCGCGAGTAATTGACAGGCGTGCGCAAGAAGGCCTTACGCATACTCAGCCCTGTGGGAGTGTAGTAGGCTGAATGGCCGTTGCCATCAGCATAGCGAATGGCCTGGAAGGTTTTGCCGCGATTGCTAAATTCAGCGGCAAGAATAGGTCCATTCTGTACTTTTTTATCTTGGAGGTAATGTTCCTCAAAGAGCACCTTGAATTTGTCCCCCGGCCTCAAATCCAATGCGAAGTCAATATCCCAACCAAAAATTTGGGTTAGCTCCATGATTTGCTTATTCGTAAGGCCCGCTTGAAGCCCATCTTTAAAAAGAGAGCTTTCAACGGTTCCCGTAACAGTTTCAATGCGGGTTTGAATATTCCGACTTATGCGTTTAGCCCGGAACTTATCATCTTTAGCCCGCACCTCAAGATACTCGATAGGGCTAAAATTAAGGCGTAAGGCGACTAGTCGCCGGCTGTCGTTATCGCCCTTAAAGGCGATCTGTAACAGCTGGCCAGGACGCAGGAGCGCCAGGGGGCGCACGGGTTTTCCTAAGGACATCACCTCATGGACCTGACGGGGACTTAGACCGAGCTGTGAAAAAATACGGGAAAGATTGTCTCCCTTTTGGATAGTGATGTTTTGCCAGCTATGGAGTTCCGGTGTAGGTGTAATTGCGCGAGGTTTGGGAGCAATGGCTGTGGGGCCTGCGGTGGGGGAGGGCTGGTGGGTAGTTATAGTCCCTAAGATTAGGTGGTCAATCTGTATCAGGGGACTGGTGGGATACGCTGATAGTTCCCGCCCATATAAAGTAAGGCCAATTCCAGTACTTAGTAGGCTAATGCAACCTAAGGTGAGCATCCAGGGCACATGCTTTTTTCTGAATCGATATTTTTTATGCCAATAAGCCTTATCGGCCTTTCTGTTCTTTGTCTTGTGGATGTAGTAGCGGTAGTCCTTGTCAATCATCATCTTGGATCCTAATCAACGCATGCCCATGGGCAGAGTTTTCTACTATCAACCGTAATTCGCTAGTAACGCTGGGTCAATAGGGTATACGTTGCTACCCAGGATTTGGTTCCAGCCCAGATGAATTAAGGAGGTTATTTGTATTCCATTGAAGCTGTTATCAACCCCGTTCGCAAGTATTTAAGTATTCTGCACTGTCTCTTTCTTACTGGATGCACGTTTTTCCCGCGCAGCTCTAGAGGTAACCAAAGGCTGTTCCATCTTACCTCTTAATCAAAGAAAACAAAAACTTGGTCGTATCTACAGGAGTTGGTGTACTCAATTTAATTCAGGAGGCCAGTTTAGGTGGGGACCAAAGCAAACTTGTAAATTTACAGAGCGATGGCAGGTGAGGCTGTGGTATAGTCAAACTTAATGAGTTGATATTGCTTAAGTGATGTGGAGGAATCATGGCATCACCGCAGCAGGTTCTCGATGAAATACTGCGGGGAACCGAAGAAATTTTGCTTGTAGAAGAACTGAAGCTAAGGTTGGAACAAGGGAGAACTTTGCGAGTCAAAGCTGGCTTCGATCCCACTGCCCCAGAGCTGCATCTAGGACATACGGTATTGCTTAATAAGCTGCGCCAGTTTCAGGTGCTTGGGCATGAAGCTTTGTTTTTGATTGGCGACTTCACTGGAATGATTGGTGATCCCACAGGAAAAAATATAACGCGCCAACCTCTTACACGTGATGAAGTCTTGGAAAATGCCCGCACTTATGAAGAACAGATTTTTAAGATACTTGATCCTGAAAAAACCCTGGTAGTTTTCAATTCCAGCTGGATGAATGAAATGACGGCTGCTGATTTAGTGCGGCTGTCTTCCCATTATACAGTGGCGCGTATGCTTGAGCGTGATGATTTCTATAGACGCTACCAAGGTGGGCAACCTATTGCTATCCATGAATTTCTCTACCCTTTACTACAGGGCTATGATTCAGTGGCACTAAAAGCTGATGTAGAGCTAGGCGGTACAGATCAGAAATTTAATTTGCTAGTGGGCCGAGACCTGCAGAAAATCTACGGTCAAAAGCCGCAAGTCATTATTACTATGCCTATTTTAGAAGGGCTTGATGGGGTGCAGAAGATGTCTAAATCCCTGGGAAACTATATCGGCATCAACGAGCCACCAAGAGAGATGTTTGGCAAGCTTATGTCCATCTCTGATGAATTGATGTGGCGTTATCTTGAGCTGTTGAGCTTTCGCCCAATGGCTGAGATTATCCGTTGGAAGAAGGAAGTTGAACAGGGAGCCAACCCCCGTGATATCAAGGTAAAGCTAGCGAAAGAAATTGTTGCCCGCTTCCACAGTCAGAGTATGGCCAAACAGGCTCATGACGCTTTTGTTGCCCAATTCCGTCAGGGCGTTCTGCCGGAAGATATCCCTGAGATTCCAATATCCACGGGAAAAGAGGGGATATCCATTGCCAGGTTACTGAAGGAGTCAGCCCTTACTACAAGTACCTCGGAGGCCTTGCGTATGATTAAACAAGGGGCTGTTAAGATAGATGGTGAGCGCATCGAGAACCAATCTCTCCAAGTATTACCAGGCGTTATCCGGGTAGTACAGGTAGGTAAACGGCGTTTTGCTCGAGTATCCATACAGCTTTCTGAAGATAATTGTTAAAAAATAGTCCAGAGTCTGTATTTTAGACTTGACAGGCAGCGCTTAGATCTTGATAATTCGCCCTTCCTTTGGCGACGACTTTGGTGTTCGCCAGGATAAGAAGCTGAGGCAGCAGAAAAAGCTTGACGGAAGTAATAAGCACTGTATAATACGCGCCTCATCACCGGCGCAGGGATTGTCGAAGGTAAAAGCGCTAGGGTGGCGTTATCAGGGAAGAACGTATAAACTATATACAGCTCTGTATTGCAGAGTTAGTTCTTTAAAAATCGAGATCAAACAGCTTGTGTGGATGCTTGCGTTGAAAGGTTATTTGTTGGATTTTTTTGGCGTGAGCAAGTTGCACTAGATTGTGGTTTGTTAGGCGTCAATTTAAGTTTTAGTCAATTTAATTGGCTTGAAAGATTCAACTGAAGAGTTTGATCATGGCTCAGATTGAACGCTGGCGGCATGCTTAACACATGCAAGTCGGACGGCAGCAGCGCTTAAGCTTGCTTAGGCGGCTGGCGAGTGGCGGACGGGTGAGTAACGCGTAGGAATCTGGCCTCTAGAGGGGGATAACCCGGGGAAACTCGGGCTAATACCGCATACGCTCTGAGGAGGAAAGCGGGGGACTTTCGGGCCTCGCGCTAGGGGATGAGCCTGCGTCCGATTAGCTAGTTGGTAGGGTAAGGGCCTACCAAGGCGACGATCGGTAGCTGGTCTGAGAGGACGATCAGCCACACTGGGACTGAGACACGGCCCAGACTCCTACGGGAGGCAGCAGTGGGGAATATTGGACAATGGGCGCAAGCCTGATCCAGCAATGCCGCGTGGGTGAAGAAGGCCTTCGGGTTGTAAAGCCCTTTCAGTGGGGAAGAAAAGCGGTGTGTGAATAGCGCATCGTGTTGACGTTACCCACAGAAGAAGCACCGGCTAACTCCGTGCCAGCAGCCGCGGTAATACGGAGGGTGCGAGCGTTAATCGGAATTACTGGGCGTAAAGGGCGCGTAGGCGGTTTAGTAAGTTGGGTGTGAAAGCCCTGGGCTCAACCTGGGAATTGCACTTGATACTGCTGAGCTAGAGTGTGGTAGAGGGAGGCGGAATTTCCGGTGTAGCGGTGAAATGCGTAGATATCGGAAGGAACACCAGTGGCGAAGGCGGCCTCCTGGACCATAACTGACGCTGAGGTGCGAAAGCGTGGGGAGCGAACAGGATTAGATACCCTGGTAGTCCACGCCCTAAACGATGAGAACTAGACGTTGGGAGGGTAAGCCTTTCAGTGTTGTAGCCAACGCGATAAGTTCTCCGCCTGGGGAGTACGGCCGCAAGGTTGAAACTCAAATGAATTGACGGGGGCCCGCACAAGCGGTGGAGCATGTGGTTTAATTCGATGCAACGCGAAGAACCTTACCTGGTTTTGACATCCTCGGAACCCTGCAGAGATGCGGGGGTGCCTTCGGGAGCCGGGAGACAGGTGCTGCATGGCTGTCGTCAGCTCGTGTCGTGAGATGTTGGGTTAAGTCCCGCAACGAGCGCAACCCTTACCTCTAGTTGCCAGCGGTTAGGCCGGGCACTCTAGGGGGACTGCCGTTGACAAAACGGAGGAAGGTGGGGATGACGTCAAGTCATCATGGCCCTTATGGCCAGGGCTACACACGTGCTACAATGGCCGGTACAGAGGGTGGCCAAGCAGTGATGCGGAGCTAATCTCAGAAAGCCGGTCGTAGTCCGGATTGCAGTCTGCAACTCGACTGCATGAAGTCGGAATCGCTAGTAATCGCGGATCAGCAATGCCGCGGTGAATACGTTCCCGGGCCTTGTACACACCGCCCGTCACACCATGGGAGTTGGCTGCACCAGAAGTAGGTGGCTTAACCTTCGGGAGGGCGCTTACCACGGTGTGGTCAATGACTGGGGTGAAGTCGTAACAAGGTAGCCGTAGGGGAACCTGCGGCTGGATCACCTCCTTTACTATAAAGCAGATAATCTGCTTCGCGAGCATCCACATAAGCTGTTTGATCGAGACATGTAATATCGATTTGTCATCACCATACCTGGTAAACAGCACCTATCGTGTTTTGAGTTGAGGTAGGGCAACCAAGTATTGGGATATTTGGATTGTTAGGCGCTTGTGATTTTTTGATTTCGATGAGCGAAGTAGGCTATAAGAGTTTTTGTTAGTATAAATTTCCAAGCGCGCTGCTGTGGATGGCCGGGTTGAAACATGGTTATTCCCAGAGTCAGAATTTTTAGGCTAGGGCGAATATCGGGTCTGTAGCTCAGTCGGTTAGAGCGCACCCCTGATAAGGGTGAGGTCGGTGGTTCGAATCCACCCAGACCCACCAAATTCAGCGTTCAGTAAATGGATGAATGAGTGTTTTGGTGGCTGAGCGCTGATACAGCCTAAAAGGGGCCATAGCTCAGCTGGGAGAGCGCCTGCTTTGCAAGCAGGGGGTCGGCGGTTCGATCCCGCCTGGCTCCACCAAGATATGAAAGATTTTAGGCACCACCAAAAATGAGCATAGTGTTCACGGTGATGTCTAAAATAAAGCAAGAGTATGGTATTATTCTCTTGCATGCTCTTTAAAAACGAGGGGAAGAGAAGTTCAAGGCGAGGCAAGCGAGGAGCTTGCGAGGTATGTTGGCGAGAATGATATAGCCCAGGTTGTTTGGGGTTATATGGTCAAGCGAATAAGCGCATACGGTGGATGCCTTGGCGGTAGGAGGCGAAGAAGGACGTGGTAGTCTGCGAAAAGCCTCGGGGAGCCGGCAAACGGGCGATGATCCGGGGGTATCCGAATGGGGGAACCCACCTAGTTGAGGCTAGGTATTGCATGCTGAATATATAGGCATGTGAGGCGAACCTGGGGAACTGAACCATCTCAGTACCTAGAGGAAAAGAAATCAACCGAGATTCCCTGAGTAGCGGCGAGCGAAAGGGGAGCAGCCCAAAAGCCTGTAGGATTTTAGTGGAACGGATTGGAAAGTCCGGCCGTAGACGGTGATAGCCCGGTACACGAAAGGGTGTTACAGGTGAAGATGAGTAGGGCGGGACACGTGGTATCCTGTCTGAAGAAGGGGGGCCCACCCTCCAAGGCTAAATACTCCCTACCGACCGATAGTGGACAAGTACCGTGAGGGAAAGGTGAAAAGAACCCCGTAGAGGGGAGTGAAAGAGAATCTGAAACCGTATGCGTACAAGCAGTGGGAGCCTTCTTAGGGAGGTGACTGCGTACCTTTTGTATAATGGGTCAGCGAGTTACTTTCAGTGGCCAGGTTAACCGAGAGGGGAGCCGTAGGGAAACCGAGTCTGAATAGGGCGGCTGAGTCGCTGGGAGTAGACCCGAAACCGGGCGATCTAGCCATGGCCAGGGTGAAGGTGGGGTAATTCCCACTGGAGGCCCGAACCCACTGATGTTGAAAAATCAGGGGATGAGCTGTGGTTAGGAGTGAAAGGCTAAACAAGCTCGGAGATAGCTGGTTCTCCCCGAAAGCTATTTAGGTAGTGCCTCATGTATCACTCCTGGGGGTAGAGCACTGTTTCGGCTAGGGGGGCGTATAGCCTTACCAAACCGAGGCAAACTCCGAATACTGGGAAGTGGGAGCATGGGAGACACACGGTGGGTGAGAAGGTCCATCGTGGAGAGGGAAACAGCCCAGACCGTCAGCTAAGGTCCCGAAATTATCGCTAAGTGGGAAACGATGTGGGAAGGCGAAGACAGCCAGGAGGTTGGCTTAGAAGCAGCCATCCTTTAAAGAAAGCGTAATAGCTCACTGGTCGAGTCGGCCTGCGCGGAAGATGTACCGGGGCTAAAGCGATATACCGAAGCTGCGGGTATGAGTCCTCTGCGGGGGATTTATGCGGTAGGGGAGCGTTCCGTAGGCTGTAGAAGGCGTGCTGAGAGGCATGTTGGAGGCATCGGAAGTGCGAATGCTGACATGAGTAACGATAAAGGGGGTGAGAGGCCCCCTCGCCGAAAGCCCAAGGGTTCCTGCGCAACGTTAATCGGCGCAGGGTGAGTCGGTCCCTAAGGCGAGGCCGAGAGGCGTAGTCGATGGGAAACCGGTTAATATTCCGGTACCTGGCATAACTGCGATGGGGTGACGGAGAAGGCTAGGCTGGCCGGGGGTTGGAAGTCCCGGTTTAAGCGTGTAGGGAGCGTTCCTAGGCAAATCCGGGGGCGCGTATTCCGAGGCGTGATGACGAGCTCTTATTGAAGGGCGAAGCAGTTGAGGCCCGGCTTCCAGGAAAAGCCTCTAAGCATCAGGTTATGTGAGACCGTACCCGAAACCGACACAGGTGGGCGGGGAGAGAATCCTCAGGCGCTTGAGAGAACTCGGGTGAAGGAACTCGGCAAATTGGCACCGTAACTTCGGGAGAAGGTGTGCCTCTGGTACGTGAAGGACCGAGCGTCTGGAGCGGAAGGAGGTTGCAGTGACCAGGTGGCTGCGACTGTTTATTAAAAACACAGCACTCTGCGAACTTGAAAGAGGAAGTATAGGGTGTGACGCCTGCCCGGTGCCGGAACGTTAAGTGATGGGGTTAGTCGCGAGGCGAAGCCCTTGAACGAAGCGCCGGTAAACGGCGGCCGTAACTATAACGGTCCTAAGGTAGCGAAATTCCTTGTCGGGTAAGTTCCGACCTGCACGAATGGCGTAACGATGGCCACACTGTCTCCACCCGAGGCTCAGTGAAATTGAAATTGCTGTGAAGATGCAGTGTACCTGCGGCAAGACGGAAAGACCCCGTGAACCTTTACTACAGCTTTGCACTGGACTTTGAACCTGCTTGTGTAGGATAGGTGGGAGGCGAAGAAGCCGGGACGCTAGTTTCGGTGGAGCCGACCTTGAAATACCACCCTGGCATGTTTGGAGTTCTAACCTAGGCGCGTTATCCGGGTCGGGGACAGTGCATGGTGGGTAGTTTGACTGGGGCGGTCTCCTCCTAAAGGGTAACGGAGGAGCGCGAAGGTACCCTCAGCGCGGTCGGAAATCGCGTAGTGAGTGCAAAGGCAAAAGGGTGCCTGACTGCGAGACGGACAGGTCGAGCAGGGTCGAAAGACGGTCTTAGTGATCCGGTGGTTCTTAGTGGAAGGGCCATCGCTCAACGGATAAAAGGTACTCCGGGGATAACAGGCTGATACCGCCCAAGAGTTCATATCGACGGCGGTGTTTGGCACCTCGATGTCGGCTCATCACATCCTGGGGCTGTAGCCGGTCCCAAGGGTATGGCTGTTCGCCATTTAAAGTGGTACGCGAGCTGGGTTTAGAACGTCGTGAGACAGTTCGGTCCCTATCTGCCGTAGGCGTTGGAGATTTGAGAGGGGCTGCTCCTAGTACGAGAGGACCGGAGTGGACGGACCTCTGGTGTTCCGGTTGTCACGCCAGTGGCATGGCCGGGTAGCTATGTCCGGAGGGGATAACCGCTGAAGGCATCTAAGCGGGAAGCCCTCCTCAAGATGAGATCTCCCAGGACCTGCGAGGTTCCTGAAGGGTCGTTGGAGACGACAACGTTGATAGGCGGGGTGTGGAAGCGCAGTAATGTGTGAAGCTAACCCGTACTAATGGCCCGTGAGGCTTGACCATATAACACCCAAGCAAGTTGGGTGGATTGCCAGAGAGAGCAGACTTCCCCCAAGAGAGAGCAGTTTTTGCCTGGTGGCCATAGCGAGTAGGTCCCACCCGAACCCATGCCGAACTCGGAAGTGAAACTACTCAGCGCCGATGATAGTGTGGGGTTGCCCATGTGAAAGTAGGTCACCGCCAGGCATCTTATATCTTCGCTAAACCCCCGATTGAAACCCTCACTCGGGGGTTTTGCTTTTTATAGGGGTATATAATATTGCATTATGTCGCGTCAGTTATTAATCCTTCGGCATGCTAAATCTGCATGGGATACGGGGAGCCCATCTGATTTTGAGCGTCCCCTAGCTAAGCGTGGAATCAGGGAAGCACCGCGCGTAGGTTACTGGATGAAAGCGCATGATCTTCATCCAGGGTATGTGGTTAGCTCACCTGCACTACGGGCAAAACAAACCACTTGCATGGTGGCTAGAGAGCTTAATATTCCTGAAAATAAAATCCATTGGGATGAACGTATTTATAAAGCTGATGTCCCTTTATTGTTGAGGGTCATTTCGGCGTGCCCAGCTTTGGTTGATACTCTCTTATTAGTCGGCCATAACCCTGGGTTAGAGAATTTGCTTGTTTTTCTCTGCGGTGAAAGAATAGCAAAGCCTGCAGAAGGGAAGCACTTTCCTACTGCCGCTTTGGCTCAGTTAAAGCTGTCTGGTGATTGGGACTGCTTAGAGGCAGAGGCTCAGGCAGGTCAACTGATCTCTCTGATCCGACCCAAGGATATTAAAAAGAGAAAATAGCTTCTTAAGGGGTGAGGCTGCCTTTCCCTAGGCAGCCAAAGAGATTATTGCTCTTAACGCCCCCGTTTACTAGGTTGGGTGATGTGAGGCGCTACTGCTCGCTGGGGAAGAGCCTTTTATTTCTTCAGCAATCTGGTTAAACTGCTTGATTTGATCGAACCCAAGACTTACCAGATTTAATCCAAAATCTCGAATAGTCGTGAAAAAATTTGGGATCTTGTAACCGGCATAAATTATCCCTGCTACCATCGCGATTGCGGTTATAGCAGCAAGAAAGGTAGGTAGTCCGAGAAAACTCAAGGCATTAGATAAATGATAAATACCAGCGAGAGGCAGAAGAAATAATGCCCCCACGTAGATGAATATGATGTAAGCATAGAATACTACAGCACTAAGCTGTATTAATCTTACTAGAGTTAAACTTAAGCATTTTACCATGGCTCTATATCAGTCATAATTTATAGTTTATCGTCTGCTGCCCTAGGCGGCTTGTCCTTTAAATAGTTAGCCCTACAATAAGGGGCTTGCATAGCTAGTAAATTATTTGAGCATACGGTCCCCTAAAAGCTACTTTGCTTGGAGGCCAAGCTTATTTAAGCATCTAGATTTTACAATTTACGGACAAAATTCTATTGGCAGAACGGAACGGCGAGTTTGCACCGGGTAGCAGAAAAACGGGTTTTTGGATAAATCCGTCAACGCTAGCTGTTGAAGCATTTCTCGCCAGGATCCAAGCGCCTGAATTTAACTTCGCTATTTTTCAGGTGCTCTACAAAGCCCAGGAAAATATTTTAAATTGTTCTTAGCGTAGCTCTCTGCCCTCTAATTATCGAATTTTCTAGAATCCTATGACGCTACTATTATACCTGTGCAGCCATCTGGTGGCTAGGGAGTTTTGAAATAATGCTACGGAATGCGGGGACTCTTTATTTAGAATAGTACTTTATTATTTAGTGCTAAAAACAACTCAAATTGTAAGCAAATGCGCTATAGTTAAAGTGGAAAACAGCGAAAATAGATTTGGAGACCCGATAATTTTTATATTAGGGGCAGCTGATTTTTCAACCAATAAAAAAGAGGTTGCAAATTCCTATGAAAAAAACAACCAATGAGCCTGATCAGTTAAAAAATACTCCTAGCCAACTGAAAGGCTCTATTAAAGAAGAAAAAAAACAACGTTCCCGCTTGGATATTGTTGCAGTACAGAAAGCCTATAAACGCTATGCAACTCTTTATGATGCCTGGTTTGGGCCGGTAATGCAACGGGGGCGGAAGGAGAGTATTGAAAAATTAAATTGCCAGCCAGGTGATAAAATTTTAGAAGTCGGCGTTGGAACTGGCCTTTCTTTGCCTTTATATCCTCCTTTTGTCCAGGTAACGGGGATTGACATTTCCCCAGAGATGTTGGAGCGAGCAAATGTTCGGAAGAAGCGCTTAGGGTTGGAAAATGTGGTTGAGCTACGGGTGATGGATGCCGAATATATGGAATTTCCTGACAATAGTTTTGATAAGGTGACGGCAACCTATGTGGCTTCTGTAGTGCCCCATCCTGAACGATTAGTCGATGAATTAAAGCGCGTCTGCAAGCCAGATGGCGAGCTTTTTATTCTGAACCATTTTCAAAGTACCAATCCAGTACTTGCTGGAATGGAACGTTTGCTTTCACCCCTTTCTCGGTTTCTTGGATTTCATCCTGATCTCTGCTTAGATTCTTTTGTAAAAGGAACTGATCTGGAAGTGATTGATATTACTTCTACTAATCTCTTTGGTTATTGGAAGTTAGTGCGGGCACGAAATAATAAGCAATTGATCAATGCAACAGCGGAAACAAAAGTAGCAGCCTCCCAATAAACAGTTACTATGGGAGAGCAGGAAATCAGGAAATATTGTACGCTGGAGGAATATAGGGACTATTGTATGCAGATAGGGCGGGAGCAAAGTGGCCCAAGGGGAAATAAAATTTTAATCGTAAATTCCCATGAGAATCACCCTACAGCAGCCTAGAGGAACAATTTTTAGCTCCCTCGATAAAGTTATGAGCTAATGGCAAGGGGGAAGAGAAATTTCCCTTCCCCCTCTATGGTTTTCATAGCTGGTTTTCCAAACCCTTAAAAATGAATGCCTAAATAACCTCCCGTTGTCCAGTGGTCGTTTTCGACACCATCCGTTTCATCTGCGGCGAGATGGTAGCGGCCATCTACCCCCACGTGAAATCCTCGAATAGGTTCATAATCGATACCTGCGGCGAATTGCACGCCAATGTCAAGCACTGTGCCAGCATCTGAAGGCGGGCTAATCACATGGAAGTCGAGACCTGCTGGAATAATCCAAGGTTGGAATTTCCCCCAGCCTGTATATTTGAGCTTAGGTGAAGCACTAACGGTAAGCATGCTAAGGGTAACCCCCTCAGTGCTAGTATTTTGAACGCCGATCGCATTTGATGCGACAGGGACTACGCGGAGGGCGTCATCTTTAGTATCTAAATTTTTATATTCAATACCTAATTCTGCAAAGACTGAAGTGTTAGGTACTAATCCCCAGACATTATCGTTCAGAAAATAGTCGAATCCAGCGCCCACATACCAACCAGAATCATCATCATTTTGAATGCCGCCGGTCTCAAAAATATCTGTAAAGACCTGGTTGCTGCGGTCGCTATTTAATTCGGTATACCCCCCGCGGAAGAAGAGCATGTTATACCCCAGGGGTTCGGGTTTGGATGGGCTAGTTCTTTCTACCACCGCTACTCGCTCTTCAAGCTGCTCTACCTGCTGTGCAGGTTCTTGAGCTTTTTCTCTAACCCGCGTTAGCTCTCTACGCAGCATCCGAAGCTCTTCTTCCATTTGCCGGACCCGTTCTTCCAACGTGGAGATAGACTGTCCCCCGAAAACCACAGTTGGAGAAAGTAATATCGCGCCAGCTAGGAAGGTGATGACTATTAGTGCCCAATTTTTAGGAAATTTCCCATGGGATTGTCTCATGCCTACCTCTCTTGCATATTTATAATATTTATATGGCATAAAATTCGCTTATGGAATCTCGGGCTAGAAAACCCTCATAAACCCCATGGTTAAAACCTAGGACAGGTTTCAAGGCAAATCAATAGAACATGGAAAAAATATGCATGTTTTTGACAGAGTTCAAATTATTCGATTCATTTTTTAACCTTTTCTAGATCATTGGCTTTATTTTTAAACTTATTTTGGCGAGCGATAAAATAAGGGCACGAAGAGCATACCAGCGGCGAAACCGCTTAAATGGACTTCCCATGCGACAGTTTCTTGCTCGGCAGTGGTGAATATTCCATATATAAGCTGCAGTCCATACCAGAATATGAGCACCCATTCTGCCGGTACCCGGGCCAGAGCAGGATAGAAACCTCGTAGATAGACGGCGACAATTCTGGAGTGGGGAAATAATCGGAGATAAGCGCCTAATACTGCGGAGATGGCGCCGCTTGCACCAATTATAGGATTTTGAGAGGTAGGGTTGAGGAGGATATACGGCATTATTGCTATAATTCCGCATAGAAAATAAAAAAGGATAAAGCGAACATGTCCAGTGGCATCTTCAATTGTTTTTCCAAAGATCCAGAAAAACAATAGATTACTGGCTAGGTGCCATATATCGGCGTGGAGAAAAAGGGATGTGATGAGGGTGAGTTCAATGGGTATCGGGCTGCCGACTAGTTCCACTTTATGAAGAAAGAATATTGGAGTAACCGCAAAACTGTAGATAGCCCGAACGGCTTCTTTCGGCTCCAATGAAAGTTCCCACAAAAAGACTAAGATACAAATGACTATGAGGCCAATGGTGATGACCGGTCGAATCGAGGTTGGATTAGGGTTTCTTACTGGAAACATAGCATCAAGTTATTTGAGGAAAAACAGTTCCTTGTATCTTAGCTCAATATGAAGCTATTGGCTCTTGATACCTCGACGGAAGCCTGCTCTGCAGCCCTGCTTATAGCTGACCAGATCCGTGAGCGTTTTGTGGTTACTCCTCAAGGGCATTCAGATCTTATTTTAAATATGCTAGAGGCCCTATTGGCGGAAGCAGGTATGTCTCTGAGCGCTGTCGATGCGCTGGCTTTCGGCCAGGGGCCGGGGTCTTTTACTGGTGTACGGATTGGTGTGGGGGTGGCGCAAGGGATCGCTTTTGCCCACGACTTGCCCGTATTGCCCGTTTCCTCCCTGGCAGCCCTGGCCCAGTCTTGTGGGGCGAAAAAGATTCTGGCGGCTATCGATGCCCGGATGGGTGAGGTTTATTGGGGTGCCTATGAACAAGGGGCTGAGGGTTTGGTTAGATTAACAGGTGCCGAACAAGTCTGCGCTCCCGAGGCAGTCCCCTTGGTGGCAGGGGAGGGGTGGTTTGGAGCAGGTACCGGCTGGGGAACTTATAAGGATAAGCTGCGCGGGCGTCTTGAGGAGAGAGTAACTGGTTGGGAAGCAGAGTGCTATCCCCGCGCTATCGCAATAGCCCAGCTCGGCGCTGCTGCTTTTGCCCGAGGTGAAGCAGTAATGGCAGAACAGGCATTGCCCGTCTATCTTCGGAATAATGTGGCGAAAAAACCTGTAAAGCCAATATGAAGGTTATCTAGCTACTGTAACAAAAGGGTCCCTAAGAAGTCTGAAAAATTTAAGTCTTATCAAAAATCTTTTCTGTTTGAGGCATATAGACAGTTCCATGCATGCAACCCTACCCTTATTGCAAGCCACGGATTTTCCAGCCCTGAGGCGTAAGCCTCTAGAAACGTTACAAATTAATCTCGGTTATCGCTGTAATCAGCAGTGTGTCCATTGCCATGTCAGCGCCGGGCCGAAGCGTAAAGAAGTCATGGTTCGGGAGACCATTGAACAAGTTGTTGCGTTTTTACAAACCTCCAGCGTCACTGCCCTAGACCTCACCGGCGGAGCGCCAGAGCTTAATCCCCACTTTCGAGATCTTGTCATCAGGGCGCGGAGTTTGGGAGTCCGAGTCATTGATCGTTGCAATCTCACGATTCTTGAAGAGCCGGGACAGGAAGGTTTAGGCGAATTCTTAGCCGCCCAGAGAGTAGAAGTGGTGGCCTCATTGCCTTGTTACTTGGAAGAGAATGTCAATCGGCAACGGGGCCGGGGGGTGTTTGAGACCAGTATCCGAGCTTTACAGAAACTCAATCATTTAGGCTATGGTGACAAGGCTTCAGGGCTAATACTCAATCTTGTGTATAACCCCCAGGGTGCGACTTTACCGCCACCCCAAAAGAGACTAGAGGCGGAATATAAGCACCAGCTTGGTGAACGCTACGGGATTGTTTTTAACCATCTGTTTAGCCTGACCAATATGCCGATCCAGCGCTTTGGCAGCATGCTTGTTTCCAAGGGACTGTTTAGAAAATATATGGCTCTTTTGCGAGAGGCCTACCAGGCAGAAAATCTAGAATCGGTGATGTGTCGCAACCTTATTAGCGTTGACTGGCAAGGATATGTTTATGATTGTGATTTTAATCAGATGCTGGGCTTGCCGTTGGTCCATGTCGGCAAATCACCCATTCATCTCTCCCAACTCCTGGAGTGGGGCACAGATTTAGAAGGCAATCCCATCGCTGTGGCCGATCATTGCTATGGTTGCAGCGCTGGACAGGGGAGTAGTTGCGGTGGCGCTTTGAGTTGATGGAATACCGATAAGGATGAAATTTTAGGGCAAGATTATCGATTGAACCAGGAGTGCATAGATGTCGCAGCAAGTTAATGTGTTGGAACGGTATTCAGAAGGGGCTCAGGCGCATCAAACTGAGTTGTGCTGCGCAGTGGAGTATGACTCACGGTTGTTGCAAATTCTGCCCCAGGAGATCATTGATAAGGACTATGGTTGTGGCGATCCTTCCCCCTATATTCGAGAAGGAGACGTGGTGCTCGATCTCGGCAGTGGTGGCGGTAAAATCTGTTATATAGCAGCGCAACTCGTTGGCGCCCAAGGGCGAGTAATAGGCGTAGATATGAATGACGACATGCTTGCTCTAGCCCAAAAATATCAAGCCGAAATGGCAAAGCGGTTGGGCGGTGAACGGGTCGAATTTAAAAAGGGGTTGATCCAGGATCTGGCTTTAGACTTAGCTGCCGTAGATGCCTATTTAGCTGCAAACCCCGTGTCCAAGAGCCGAGATTTAGCCCGTCTAGAGGCTTTTAAAACCCAACAACGCCAGGAAACCCCCCTAATCCCTGATAGCTCGGTGGATCTGGTTATTTCCAATTGCGTGTTGAATTTAGTAGAGGATGGGGCAAAGGCACAAATGGTTGCGGAAATCTTCCGAGTATTGCGTCCGGGTGGGCGGGTCGCTATTTCCGATATTATCAGTGATGAGGTCGTTCCCCAACACTTACGTGATGATCCAAAATTGTGGTCTGGCTGTATTTCCGGGGCCTTCCAGGAAAAAGAATTCCTTGATGCCTTCTTAGCAATGGGCTTTGTTGCGGTGAGTTACGATAAATGGGAGGCCGAGCCTTGGCAGGTGGTGGAGGGCATCGAGTTTCGCTCAGCGACTCTCACTGCCGTTAAACCTGAAGGCTCAGAATGTATGGATGTGGGGCAGGCGGTCATTTATAAGGGACCTTATACCCAGGTCCATGATGAAGAAGGTCATGTTTTTCCGCGGGGAGAACGCATTGCGGTGTGTGAGCGCACCTTTCGGCTCCTAACCACCGGCCCCTATAATGATGATTTTATTGGAATTTCACCGGCCGTCTCCCAAGAACCAGTGACCTGGTGTGCGCCTGCGGGGACTCGGCGCCCAGCACAAGAAACCAAAGGCGGGATCCACCAGGGAGGTTCCTGTGCAGAATCAGGTTGTTGTAGCTAAAAGCCCTGGGCCGCAAACGCCAAAAATGACTGTCGTTTTAGTTGGTAACAGCAAGGTTTAACAGCGCTTTGAGTTCATAGAGTTTCTTTAAGGCTTGCCGGGGACTGAGTTCATCTGGCTCCAAGTCCTGTAAGATCTGAACGACAGGATGATCCGCAGGTGTGGCAAATAGGTCGAGTTGGGTTTCGCCTCCATCGGTGGGGTTTTGCCGGGCATTATTTTCTAACTCCGCGAGTCGTTGCCGTGCTTGGGTAATCACTTCCTGGGGAACGCCAGCTAATGCGGCCACTTGAAGACCATAGCTTTGGTTAGCAGGCCCCTCTTTCACCGCATGGAGAAAAACAATACGCTCCTTATACTCGGTTGCCGTGAGATGAAGGTTAGCCACCCCAGGAAGATGCTCAGGGAGGCTAGTCAGTTCAAAATAATGGGTTGCGAATAGAGTCAGGGAACGCACCGTGTAGGCAAGGTGGGAAGCTACGGCCCAGGCCAGGGACAGGCCGTCGAAAGTGCTCGTGCCCCGGCCGATTTCATCCATCAGCACTAAGCTATGTTTGGTGGCATTATGTAGAATATTGGCGGTCTCGGTCATTTCCACCATAAAGGTGGAGCGTCCCCCAGCAAGATCATCGGCGGCGCCAATGCGGGTGAAAATTCGGTCAATAGGGCCAATTACCGCGCGGCGGGCTGGGACAAAGCTCCCAATATGGGCGAGAAGGACAATTAAGGCCGTTTGGCGCATGTAAGTGGATTTTCCCCCCATATTGGGACCGGTAATAATTAACGTCCGTCGTTCTTCATGGAGGGTTAGATCATTGGATACAAAAGGGGCCTCCAAAGTTTGCTCTACCACTGGGTGGCGGCCCCCTTCGATCAGAATCCCCGGCTGATCGCTCAACACGGGGGGCATATATTCCAGGGTTTCGGCCCGTTCAGCCAGGTTATTCAGTACGTCCAGTTCCGCCAAGGCACTGGCACAGGCCTGTAAAGCCGGGAGCGGATTGGCCACTTGCTCAAGCAATTCTTCGTAAAGGGCTTTTTCCCGCGCCTGCGCCCGTTCCCGGGCACTTAATACTTTATCCTCAAAGCCTTTCAATTCTGGAGTGATATAGCGTTCAGCTCCCTTTAAGGTCTGGCGGCGAGTATAGTCAGGAGGTGCTTTATGAGCTTGAGTGCGAGCGATCTCAATATAGTAGCCATGGATTTTGTTATAACCTACCTTAAGGGTCGAAAGTCCGGTGCGCTCCCGTTCCCGTTGCTCCAGTTCCACTAAAAATTGCCCAGCATTGTTACTTAGATGCCGCAACTCATCCAGTTTAGAGTCGAAGCCGGGGGCAATCACTCCTCCCTCTTGGAGGAGCACAGGAGGATTTTCGCAGATGGCTCGCTGCAGCAATTGGTAGAGTTCTGGAAAGGGGCCTAGATTTTGCTGTAGTAACCGGAGTTGGGGACTCTGGAGGGGGAATAGGGGAGCTTGAATGTCAGGTAATAATCCCAGAGAGTGACGTAATTGGACAAGATCTCGTGGGCGGGCTGAGCGTAGGGCTACCCGCGAGAGGATTCGCTCAATATCACCAATTCCCCGGAGCAGCTTTTGCAGAGGAGCGCTTAACCCAGTTTCTAAGAGAGTAGCGATCGCCTGTTGACGCTGCTTGAGTAGAGTTTGGTCCCGCAGAGGCCGATGGAGATAGCGCCGTAGCAGACGGCTGCCCATAGCGGTTGCCGTTCGGTCCAATACTGCAATCAAAGTATGGTTGGAATGACCACTCAAGCTTTCTTCTAATTCTAGGTTGCGCCGCGTGCTGGGATCCAGGATCACGCTAGTTTCTTGAGATTCTACTTGGAGTTTTTGGATATGGGGAAGCTGAGTTCGCTGGGTATCGCGGATATATTGCAGCAGGCATCCTGCAGCGGCAATAGCGGTTTTCAGATCCTCGCAGCCAAAGCCGGTTAGATCCTGGGTTCCGAATTGCTGGCAAAGCTGGCGTTGGGCGCTCTCCGTATCAAAATACCAGGGAGGTAGAGGTCGTGTCACCGTGGCTGCTTGAGGATCGGCCAGGGTAAGGGCTAGCTCCTCGCTCACTAAAAGTTCCGCCGGACGGATGCGGGCCAGTTCGCTGGCTGCTGCCGCTTCGTTATTTACTTCTAGGACGCTAAAGCGCCCACTACAAAGATCAAGCACGGCAAATCCAAAAATGTCACCCTTACGCTGGAGAGCGGCAAGCAAATTATCCTGACGGGCCTCCAACAGGGCTTCATCGGTCACTGTTCCAGGGGTAACCACCCGCACTACCTGTCGTTCTACAGGGCCTTTACTTTTGGCGGGGTCACCCATCTGCTCACAGATGGCCACTGACTCTCCCTGACGTACTAGTCTTACCAAATAGGAATCGAGGGCATGGTAGGGGATTCCCGCCATGGGGATGGGGGCGCCCGCTGACTGACCGCGGCTAGTGAGGGCAATATCCAGTAGTTCTGCAGCACGTCGAGCGTCTTCATAGAACAACTCGTAGAAGTCACCCATACGGTAAAGTAGAAGGGTGTGGGGATAGTCTGCCTTAATTCGCAGGTACTGTTGCATCATGGGAGTATGGGGTTTTCTCGGGCCATTCGCTGACATAGACAGACCTTTGCAGTCGGTAGTGAGTTGGCAAATATCGCTGAATTAAAGCTTCCGCCTCTTGGGTAGGGGCAGATTAAAATATCTGTTTGCGGGAAGAAATTTATTGGATATTGTTGTTATAGCGGCATTGATTATAGCAAGCATGTCCTGGACGATAGCAAGCACTTGTTAGGGAGTAGCGGCGACCGTATTTTGGTGACTAGCCTTAGATCATGTCATCGCAGGACATTTGCTAGATAGATTGGTATAACTATCTTTGAAATGAAGCTAGAGATGTTAGCTCAGCAGCTTGGAAAGGTCTTACAAGCACGCGGCTTGAAGGTGGTCACTGCCGAGTCTTGCACGGGTGGATGGGTAGCAAAAGCCATCACCGATATTGCCGGGAGTTCAGCTTGGTTTGAACGGGGTTTTGTGACCTATAGCAATGAAGCTAAACAGGAGATGCTTGAAGTTAGCGCGGAAACGCTGGTGCATTTTGGAGCGGTGAGTGAAGCCACTGTCAAGGAAATGGCGAGAGGTGCGTTGGCTCACAGTCGTGCAGAGATCAGTATTGCTGTCAGCGGGGTTGCTGGACCTGGGGGGGGATCTCCAGACAAGCCTGTTGGAACGGTCTGGTTTGCTTGGGCATTGAAGACAGGGGGCGAGTGGACCGCTGGGGAAGGTTTTCCAGGGGACCGCGATGCAGTGCGACGGCAATCGGTGGAGCGGGCTTTGCGAGGATTATTGGATGTCCTTGAACAGTCCACCTGAAACTCAACGTTTGTTTTTTGCCCTTTGGCCTGAACAGGCGTTTCAGGAGTCCTTGGCTCAAATTGCCCGGCAGGTATTGGGTAAGCAGGGGAAACGGGTTCGCCCAGAGAATTTGCACTTGACTTTGGTTTTCTTGGGGAGTATGACGGCGCAACAGCGTGCCTGTGTCGAAGCGGTGGCCGATACTATTGTGGGGAGATCCTTTACGCTACAGCTGGAGAAGATAGAGCATTGGTCCCGACCACGGGTAGTTTGGTGTGCTACCGAGGAGACGCCGGAGCCCTTGATAGAGTTGGTGCAACAATTGAATCAAGGGCTGACGGTATGTGGCCATCAGCCCGAGACTCGGCCTTACCGGGCCCATATGACTCTGGCGCGTAAGGTGGCCGGGCACTTTCCCGCCACTCGGGTGGCACCCCTGGTCTGGCAGGTTGACCATTTTTGTTTGGTACAATCAGTGACCTATCCCAGCGGGGCTCAGTACCAAGTGTTACGCACTTGGCCTTTAGGGATGTGAACTGATCATTTTAATGCCAGCGGACTAGGATGTCCTAGCCAGACTATGGGATAATTTTTAATTAAAGGCATAGGCTTGTACGCTGCGGAGAATTAGAGGTCAAGCAATGGACGAAAACCGGAAAAAAGCGCTGGGAGCTGCGCTTTCACAGATTGAGAAGCAGTTTGGCAAAGGCGCGGTAATGCGTCTCGGGGATGCCAGCACCGTACGCGGGGTTGAGGTAATTTCTACGGGCTCTCTAGGGCTTGATATCGCCCTCGGAGTGGGAGGATTGCCGCGAGGCCGCGTGGTTGAAATCTTTGGACCAGAGGCCTCAGGCAAGACCACTTTAGCTCTGCAAGTTGTTGCAGAAGCCCAGAAGGTGGGAGGGACAGCGGCTTTTGTGGACGCCGAACACGCCCTGGATCCTCAGTATGCTGAGAAATTAGGGGTTGGTGTTAATGATCTTCTTGTTTCCCAACCGGATACGGGGGAGCAGGCACTAGAGATTGCCGATATGCTGGTGCGCTCGGGGGCGGTGGATGTGGTTGTGATAGACTCGGTGGCTGCTCTGACCCCCAAAGCGGAGATTGAGGGAGAAATGGGCGATTCCCATGTAGGCTTGCAAGCCAGGTTGATGTCCCAGGCCCTGCGCAAGCTTACCGCTAATATTAAGCGCTCCAATACACTGGTCGTTTTTATTAACCAGATTCGGATGAAGATTGGAGTGATGTTTGGTAGCCCGGAGACAACCACCGGTGGTAACGCGCTCAAATTTTATGCTTCTGTGCGTTTGGATATTCGTCGAGTGGGCTCCCTCAAAAAAGGGGAGGAGATCATCGGTAACGAAACCCGGGTGAAAATCGTTAAGAATAAGATGGCACCGCCTTTCAAACAAATCTCCTTCGACATCCTTTATGGGAGTGGAGTTTCCCGGGAAGGAGAGATTATCGATCTGGGAGTCCAGGAGGGACTTGTCCAAAAGACGGGCGCTTGGTACAGCTATAATGGGGATCGGATTGGTCAGGGCAGGGATAATGTGCGTCAATTTCTCAAGGAACATCAAGAGCTCGCCCAGGGCATTGAAGCCAGTATCCGGGAGAGGCTCTTGCCGAGCAAAGCGGCATTGGCAGAGGTTGAGGAGGTGGAAGCCTGACTCTTCATATGGGCGATAACGGTGCAGTAAACGTTCGAAGCCTAATGTTGGAGATGCTGGCGCGGCGAGAGCACTCCAGTTGGGAATTACACCGTAAGCTTACTGCCCGGGGATATCAATCTAATTTAATTGAGGCTGTGCTGGCAGAGCTGGAACGGGATAACTTACAAAGCGATCAACGCTTTGCCGAAAGTTATATTCGTTCGCGGGCAGAACGTGGTTTTGGACCCCGCCGTATCGCGGCCGAACTCAAGGAGCGGGGTATCAGCGAGGCCTTGATTGCCGATGGCCTGATTCAGGAAAGGGATTGGGATAACCAAGCGATGAAAGCCCGGAGCAAGCGCTTTGGACAGGCACTTCCCAGCAGCCTTGGGGAACGGGCCCGGCAGATGCGTTTTCTGCAGTACCGGGGATTCACCCAGGAACAGATTAATCGCGCGTTAAGCGGAATAGACGACTGAGTCGCTCAGCGTAAGCAACCGATTATGAAAAGCAGTGCTGAACTTCGAAAAATATTCCTCGATTATTTTCGCCATCAGGGCCATGAGATTGTTCCCAGTAGTCCTTTAGTCCCCGTTAATGATCCGACTTTGCTTTTTACCAACGCGGGCATGGTTCAGTTTAAAGAGGTTTTCCTTGGCCGAGAAACCCGCGCTTACCGCCGTGCTGCGAGTGCCCAGCGCTGTGTCCGTGCCGGGGGGAAACATAATGACCTTGAAAATGTGGGATACACTGCCCGCCATCATACTTTTTTTGAAATGCTGGGCAATTTCAGTTTTGGAGACTACTTTAAGCGCGAGGCCATCGGTTATGGGTGGGTGTTGTTGACCGAAGTGCTGAAGTTGCCGCCTGAGCGGCTGTGGATTACGGTTTTTGAAGATGATGATGAAGCGGCCAATATTTGGTTAAAGGAGATTGGCGTTAGTCCTGAGCGCTTTGCCCGCTGTGGTGCCGAAGATAACTTCTGGTCCATGGGAGATACAGGACCCTGTGGCCCTTCCTCTGAGATTTTCTATGATCACGGGCCTGGCATTGCGGGAGGTCCTCCTGGTAGTCCGGAGCAGGAGGGTGACCGATATACTGAGATTTGGAATCTGGTTTTCATGCAGTATGATCGGAATAAGGAAGGCCACCTTTCCCCCTTGCCCAAGCCTTCTGTCGATACGGGGATGGGTTTGGAACGGTTGGCGGCAGTAATGCAAGGAGTCCATGATAATTACGACATCGATTTGTTCCGTAATTTAATTACTGCAATTACTGCGCTTTCGGGCATTCAAAATCAAGAACCGACTTCCTTGCGGGTGATTGCTGATCATATTCGCTCCTGTGCCTTTTTGGTGGTTGATGGCGTACAACCTTCCAATGAGGGGCGGGGTTATGTCCTGCGCCGTATCATTCGCCGAGCCATCCGGCATGGGCATAAACTAGGCCTACGTGATCCTTTCTTCTATCAATTAGTGCAGCCATTAGCTGAAGAAATGGGAGAAGCCTATCCTGAGTTGCCCCAGGCTCAGAGTCGGGTAGAGCGGATACTGAAATTAGAAGAGGAACGTTTTAATGAAACGTTAGACCAGGGGCTCAAAATCCTAGAGCAGGATATAGAGAAGCTATCGGGTCAGGTGATTCCTGGGGAAACGGTATTTCGGCTCTACGATACTTTTGGTTTCCCTGTGGACCTGACTGCCGATATTGCTCGGGAGCGGGGTCTTACGCTGGATATGAAGGGGTTTGAGCACGCCATGGCCAAGCAGCGTGAGCGTGCCCGCGCCGCTAGTCGCTTCAAGATCGAGTATGGCTCTGACCTCCAGCTAGATCTGGAAACAGAATTTATTGGTTACGAGCATCTGCGGGGTGAAGGCCAAGTGACCGCCCTATTCCGGGTGGCTGAGACCACAGAGGCTGTGGAGCAACTAAGTGCCGGTGAAAAGGGAATTATAGTGCTTGACCGGACTCCGTTCTATGCTGAAGCGGGCGGGCAAGTAGGGGACCGGGGAATGCTGCGTGGTCCCAATGGATTATTCAATGTGACGGATACCCAGAAGCAGGGGGCCGCACATGCGCACTTAGGCGAAGTCCGCTTAGGTGAGCTACGGGTCGGCGATTTAATTCAAGCCGAAGTGGAGCGAGCACACCGGACTCCCACGAGGCTCAACCATTCGGCCACGCACCTTCTACATGCGGCGCTGCGGCAGGTACTGGGGGAGCACGTAGCCCAGAAAGGCTCTCTGGTGACTTCCGAACGGCTGCGATTTGATTTTTCCCACTTCGAAGCGCTAGAACCAGAACAGTTGCGTCAAATTGAGCATTTGGTGAATGCCCAAATTAGGACAAATTTACCTGTAGAAACGCAGATTATGCCCCTGCAGAAGGCTCTGGATGCGGGAGTCGTGGCCTTGTTTGGTGAAAAATACGGCGAGCAAGTGCGAGTTTTGCGCATGGGAAATTTTTCTGTAGAGTTGTGTGGTGGTACCCATGTGGATCGTACCGGCAACATTGGTCTCTTTAAGATTGTTAATGAAACAGGTATTGCTGCCGGGATTCGCCGGATTGAGGCGGTTACCGGGGAAGCGGCGCTACGCTGGATAGAGGAGAATGAGGCCCGCTTGGAAGCGGTTACAGGTCGGCTCAAGGCTTCGCGGGAGTCGGTGATTGACAAGCTTGAATTATTGCAGCAACAAGCCCGCCAGCAGGAGAGGGAAATACGGACCCTCAAGGCCCGGCTGGCCAGCGCGGGAGGATCGGATCTAAGCGCTCAGGCCCAGGAAATCCAGGGTATTAAAGTCTTGGCAGCCCGGATTGACGGGGTTGATATCAAAACTTTGCGTAATACGGTCGATCAACTTAAAAGCAAGCTGGCCACCGCTGCCATTGTGTTAGGCACAGTGGTGGAAGGTAAGGTGGTTTTGATTGCAGGGGTGACTAAAAATGCCATTAGCCAGATTAAAGCAGGGGATTTGGTTAATTTTGTGGCTGAACAGGTGGGAGGCCGAGGTGGGGGGCGGCCGGATATGGCCCAGGCAGGGGGTAAGGATCCGAAAAAGTTGGATGCCGCCCTTAAATCAGTCCCGGAGTGGGTGGAGAGTCATCTAAAATCCAAAGGGCAATGACGTTTATTAATCCTTTCCCTTGAGGCCTTTTAGGGGATGACTTTTCGGGTAGATTAATAATTTTATTTATTTATGTCGAGGTAAATGACATTAATTGTTCAAAAATTTGGTGGTACTTCCGTCGGTACTCTCGAGCGTATCGAGGCGGTTGCTGAGAAACTTGTAGCATCCCGGCGGCAAGGGCACGACCTCGTTGCGGTGGTCTCGGCCATGAGTGGCGAGACTAACCGTCTGTTGGGCTTGGCCCATGAAATTGATACTCAGCCTAATCCCCGAGAATTAGATGTCTTGCTTTCTACGGGCGAGCAGGTCACCATTGCCTTGCTTAGCATTGCCATTGAAAAGCGTGGTATTCCAGCCCGTTCCTACACCGGAGCCCAGGTACATATCCGTACGGATAGTGCCTATAACAAAGCGCGTATTCAGGAAATTGATGCCCAGCGTATTCGTGATGACTTGAGCCATGGGCGGATTGTGGTTGTGGCTGGTTTTCAAGGGGTGGACGAAAAAGGCAATATTACCACCCTGGGGCGGGGAGGCTCTGATACTACTGCAGTGGCCTTGACAGCAGCCCTTGGGGCAGATGAGTGCCAAATTTATACTGATGTCGATGGCGTTTACACGACCGACCCACGGGTAGTTCCTGAAGCCCGGCGGCTAGACCATCTGACCTACGAAGAAATGCTTGAACTAGCTAGTCTCGGTGCTAAGGTCTTGCAGATTCGTTCAGTTGAGTTTGCTAGTAAATACCAGGTACCCTTGAGGGTATTGTCGTCATTTGAAAGTGGGGAGGGTACTCTGATTACAGCCGAGGTAGAGGGAATGGAAGAGCCACTGATTTCTGGAATTGCTTTTAATCGTGATGAAGCTAAGTTAACTATCCTTGGGGTTCCCGACAAGCCAGGTGTTGCCTACCATATTCTCGGCCCTATCTCTGGTGCCAACATTGGGGTGGATATGATCATTCAAAATGTAGGCCGAGATGGCACGACAGATTTTACCTTTACAGTGCATCGTAATGATTACCTTAAAGCCCTTAAGATCTTGCGCGAATCTTCCCGGACTTTGGGAGCCCGTGAGGTAACGGGGGATGATAAGATTGCGAAGATTTCGGTGGTAGGAGTAGGTATGCGCTCACATGCTGGCATTGCTAGTACTATGTTTCACACCTTAGCGCAAGAAGGTATCAATATTCAGATGATTTCAACTTCTGAGATTAAAGTTTCGGTGGTTGTCGATGAAAAATACCTAGAACTTGGAGTCCGGGCTCTGCATTCGGCATTTGAATTGGAAAAGACACCAGGTAGAATACCATCATCCCTCTAAGGATAGTTTCATGATCTAAGATGGATGAGTCAAATTGGTTTAGAGAGAAACTATCCAAACATAACGCTATATATTACAATTTGGTAAAAGCATAATAACAGCGTGTGCAGCAGGTAGGGAGGCGCGACACGAGCAGAAAAGCGGGATATACATTATTAGGCAAGAATCTACTATGCCGAGTTCATGATCCCGGTATGGAGGCTGCGAAACCATGGACCCATTCGGGTGGGCCCATTTTTGAGAAGAGGAGAAGGGACCTATGTTAATTTTGACTCGACGCGTCGGCGAAGCCCTGATGATAGGGGATCACGTCACGGTGACTGTACTAGGTGTAAAGGGCAACCAAGTGCGGATTGGCGTGACAGCGCCAAAAGAAGTTACTGTCCACCGGGAAGAAATTTATGCGCGTATCCAGCGCGAGAAGGAACAGGCTAACGGTAAGGGGCCAGCCACCGAGTCAGAGCTTACAGAAGCGGCACTCCAGGCTACACCCGCTATTTCTGGGGGCAGCGAATAACTGTTATTATTGATATTTAAAGTTAAAAATAGGTTTTTTCCGGAGAGATGGCCGAGAGGCTGAAGGCGCTCCCCTGCTAAGGGAGTATGGGGTTAGTAGCTCCATCGAGGGTTCGAATCCCTCTCTCTCCGCCATTTTTAGCGGGGTTATGATAAAATTTCATATCATGCTGTTGCGTAAGCCCCTTTCGAATAGGGCTAGATTCGGCGCTAGGGCCTTTAGCCCTAATTGGCACGCGATTTGCTTATTGAAATTTTTTTAAAATTCCGCATAATAAACGCTTTGTTTTGCGCGCCCGTAGCTCAGTTGGATAGAGTACCTGGCTACGAACTAGGGGGTCGGAGGTTCGAATCCTTCCGGGCGCGCCATATAAATCAAAGGATTAGAGTTATTTTCTGGATCAAGCCATTCTTGTTTTTAGCAAAAAGTCGAAAATTACCCCCACTTTTACCCCCACTCTCCAAATTGCTAGGCGCTAGCTTGGCTAATTCTTCAAATCCAGCTATCTAGCGATTTACTAAACAGGTTTAACCGTCCCGCCACCTCTGCAAGCGAAACCTGCACGAAGGCGTCATGTTGGGTAGTCAGCCGCTCGAAGGTACTCCAATGCATCCCTTTGGGCTTCCATCCTCTACCGTTTAGGATTCCTGGCTCCCAGCCCAGTTTTTCCCTGATTTTGTTTGCTCGCCGTGCCGCTCGGTCATCGGGGCTCTCCCGCTGGCTGGGATAGGCTAGCTGGTAACAGTGACGACAAGCGAAAATGCCACCGCCGTAAAGGATTGCCACGCGTCGCCCGCAGTTCCATGCCGGGCAGAGAAACCAGGGGCGTTGACCACCAAGATGGCAGGAGGTCCAATCCAGAAAAACAGGGTAGCTTTCGTCCTTCCAATCCTGGCCATAGCTTCGGTGCCGATAGGTGAGGATCACCCGGTCCGGTTCAGTGCGCATCTGGATGGATGCCACGCATTTACCGTTGCGGGACCATTGCCAGCCGAATAATTGATGGGGGTTGAGTAAGCCCTCTTTTTTCCAAAGTCGCACGTCGATGGCTCGGTAATCGGTGGTCGCCTCTTTTGCGCCAAGATACCAGTGTCGTCCGCTACCCATGCCGCCCATAATCGTCTCCAGATTTATCCGAAATCATTTGGAAAATTCACCTTTTATTTCCAGCCCTTTCCATCTCGAATGACTATCATTCGGGGCTTCCGGCCGGGGTAGATACCGCTCGCAATGGCGCCGGTCGGTATCCCACAAGCCCGAGATACCCTCCGGTTCCCCTTGGGCGCAATGGCCCAGGTGTGGGTGGTCGATACGTTGAAAATGGGCACAGCCCCCACAGCGAACCGGCTGGGGGCGCGGTATTGGCCGGTTAGCTATCCGGTTCCAACACCAGGGGCACCCCTGTACCTCGCCGGAGAACCACAGCCAGACCGGCCCGCAATGCTGGCAGCTGGCAGGCTCGGTGTATAGGGCCGGGCGTTTTCCTTTATCCATTTCCCGGCGTTGCACCAGCGCTTGGGCAAAGGTAGCCAAGGTGTCCTGGGGGAGGCAGCCATTATGCCATTCCTCGATGTCCTCCGGGGTGAAGGCCTCCCGTACTTCCCCTGGGGTAATGGGCAATCCACGGCAGGCCTCGGCCAAGGCCTCCAGCAATTGGGAATCCGCTTGCTCGGAATCTCTATTCCTAGACGCAGAATTCACATAATCCGCATAATCCGCAGAAGGGTCCGGTTCAGGGGGTTTTTGCGAATTGTGCGTAAATTGCGTCAAGGAATCCGCGGCCACAGAATCTTTATCTGCCGAAGCTGTCCTCGTTGCCGAAGGATTCGACCCCGGGGATTTCTGCGTATTGTGCGAATTGCGCGTAGAGGCATGTTCAGTGTGAGGGGTCACGCCTAGCATTCCCAGCGTTTCACGCCAACTCATCGCCACCCCTCCACAATTTCTGGCCTCACCCTGACGATGGGTGAGGGTGGACGGCCGGGGCCTTCTCGCGGCGGCTCAATGATGTCCACATAGCCACGTTCTTCCAACGCCTCCAGTGCCTCGCGTAGGCGATAAACCCGAGGGAAGGTGCCCCGCAGGGCATTAAAGGCCTCGCGTATGGAGAAATGGGGCAGTCGACCTCTTTCGATCCACTGCCATACCCGTCGGGCAGCGGCAATGCTAAGATCCGCGCCCATCATCTCCAGGGCTGCCAGACTATGGTGGGTGATGACGGTCATTATTTCCAAGGCATCGTTCAGGGTCTCGGCCGTGATCACCGCCTCCCAGGGCCGGCCATGGGCATGCTTAATGCCATGCAGCACGCCGGCGAGCCGTGCAGCGGTCCCTGGCGCCTTCCCTGCCCAGTCGGTGAAATGCTCCAGCGCGTTGCCGGGACGCATCTTTTCTTCGATGCCCCGGGCAAAAGCATGCCACTCCGCATAGGCCTCAGGGCTTAGGCGCAGCCGGTGGGGGCGCTGATCGTTCTCCCCATTGGTGAGGGCCTCCCAATCCAGCATGGCCCGTATCCCCGCCGCATAGGCCTCGCCTACCGCTTTCGGGATGGGCACGGAGTCCAAGGTACGGTAACCCAGCGGCGAGGGCGGCAACAGATACAAGAAGCGCGCTAAAAGGCCACGGCCACGGAATCCCGGCTTAGCGGCCAACCCCCGCAACACCTCCGGTTGGGGGCTGAGACCAATACTCAGGCGTGGGCTATCGAGATAGACCGGCGGGCGTGATCCCCGGTCTACTCGTTCTGAATCGCCGCTATGGGCCTTCAAGACCAGATCCAAGTTAGGAATGCCGCTGGAATACCGGCCTTGCAGTAAGTCGAAGATGCCACCTTCCGAGGAAAGCCACGCCATACATTCCCCCTGCGCAGCCAGCAGGTTGCCCAGCTGCTCGGGGGTGGCATCCGAGGTCCAGAGCTGAGGTGGCAAGGGGATTGCCGGTAATTCAGCCTCCAGATCGGCAACCTCCTGCTTGAGCGCCTCGGCCTTGCTAGGATCTTTTTCTCTAGCTGCCCGGCCGCGCCGCTCCTTGATACGTGCTTCTAGCGTCTTGTGCTCGCTAGTGAGGCGTGCGATTTCCGAGGCCAGACGCGCGGATTGCTCCCGCTCCCAATCGAGTAGCGGCCCGGTGGCGGCGGATTGCACGGCACTTTTTCGATTGCCAGGGGGCAGGGCCACCACACCCCAGAGATTGCAAGGCTCAACGTAGTCCGGTTTTACCTCCACCTCCAGGCGGCGGGCGGCCGCGGTGGCACAGGTCACCAGCACCATGCCTGCGGCCAATTCGGGCGGCGTCTCAGTGGCGGCCGCCAAGGCGCGAGCATAATCCCCTGCCCAGCTAGATAGGTGAGCCAAATCGAGGCGGGGTAGGTTGGGCGCATCCAGCGGCACCAGTGCCGGCCACGCTTCGGTGGGGGGAGCCGCCGCCGATAAGAGTTGGGCAGGGCTAGACGCAGAATTCGCATTATTCGCAGAATTCCTGGATTCAGAGGAATTTTGCGTGTTGTGCGCATGCTGCGGTTCAGGGTGGGCTAAAAAATCAGAACTCATACTCCCCCTCCTGTCTGGCGCAACCACACCGCCAAATCGTTAAAGTCGCTTAAGGTTTCTGGCGCCCCTTCAGGCCACGGGGGCAGCGCCAGCAGGGCGCCAGCGGCCATCGCGGCGGCTTGCGCTTTAGTGGCGCCTGGATTGCCTGCGGTGAGCCGGTCATCGTCACCCGCGATGATGAGCTCCGCGGCAGGCCAGTGGCAGCGGGCGGCCACGGCAACCGAATGCAGATTTCCGGCGTCGATGGCGGCTAATACCCAGGCGGTGGGTTCATCCTCTGCCAGGGTGCAGCCGGTGGCCCAGCCCTCACAGAGGATCATGCGGAGGATCACACGGGAGATTCCCCCCCTGTGGCCGGACACGGGGATGAGGCAGCCCTGCTTGCGGCCACCCGATAAGAGCCGCTTGTCGCCATGGGCATTGATGAATTGCAGACTGGTCAGCTTGCCGGTGAAATCCACTACGGGCAGCACTAACGTCCCCTTGTACCATCTCGCCCCGTGGACTTGGATGCCTTTGCGAAGGAGATAAGGATGCGTTTCGGGTGCGGGCGTCGCCGCATTCCAGATCGTGGCTGCCCGGTTAGCCGCTCTGTCTTGCCTAGCATCCCGTTCGGCTTTGGCCTGCGCCTTCGCTGCTTCGACCCGGCGTGTAAAGGCGGCCCGTTCAGCTTGTGAATAGGGCGTGCTTCGTTTTGCTTGCCAGGCCGCTTCGATTCCGGAAGACCAATCGCCAAAACAGCCCCCTAAGCCGTCATCGAACAGGAGGCACCATCCGGCCCGGTTGCTCAGGCGCTTGCCGATGCCGGGGAATCGGTGCCGTTTGCCGGGCTCGATGACCTCAGGCGGTTCCAGCCCAGCAGCGCGGATGGCATCGCGGAAGTGGGGGAGATTAATCATCGTGTGCCCTCCCTTGGCGAATAATCCAATCCGCCACTCCTATGGGAATTACGCCCCATAAAGCCAAGGTGACGATTAACGCTTTGATACGGGAAGCGAGGCTAGTAAAATTGAAGTGATTTTTAGAAGTTTTCCGGGGTGCGCCAGCGCGCCCCATGCTTGTTCTATTCATGGCCGCCTCCCCTTAAGCCCGCGTCTTGCGATCCGCGTGAAGCTTGATCACTAGCGCACGGATTTCGTCGTCGGATTTTCCAGCAATGCGGGCCGCATTGATTGCCTTCACTTCATCCTCAGGCCAGCCCACAGCGCGTGCACCCAGGGGCACCGGCTTGGGGAAGCGACCTTCGGAAATATGTAGGTAAATCGTCGATCGTGAAAGGCCAGTGCGGGCCTTCACGGCGGGAAGTCTAAGGATTATCGCACCCATATTTGTACCTCGTAGGGCGGTGTTGAACAGGGGTACGAATTGTGATGCCACCACTTCGGGCAGAATAGCCAGACAAGTCCAGAAAACCCGCCGCGAAAAATTGGGGGGGGGGTAGGCAAGTTCCCCGGTGGGGGGGAGTAAGTTAGAAACTGCGCCAGTCTTGAAAGCCAGCATTGGCGCGGCTCTAGGGGGTGGGTAGGTTACTCGCCGGGGGTCTTGGGCGCGCCGCCGCCAGGTTGCCAGTTTGCTACCTTTGCAGCTTCCTGAATACCGGCTTCGTTCAACTTCCCTTTATCATCGGTCAGACAAAATTCCGCCGCATGTTCGCGCAGCCACTTCGCAAGCGCCTGTTTCGGATGCTTGCCATTGGGATCGGTCACAGCTTGCCATGCCCGCACCGCCGCCGCCAACTTGGGAGCATAGCGGGGATTCGTCGGGTCAAGGTAATCGGGGGCATCGGTCGCTGCTGGGAAGAAAAAGCCGGTGCGGATGCCCTAGCTTTCAGCCAGATGCGCAGGTTGTCACGTTCGATAGTGGTCTTGCTCCAGTCCGGTTCTACCCGATAAATAATGCCGCGCCGCCTAGCGTATGTCGGGTCTGCTTCCCATGCTTCAGCAATATCGGATGACAGTAATTCAATATCGATTGTGAAGCGCTCGCCGTAGTCTGGCGCTTCATCCCACCCCCGTTCCCATGCAGATCGGCGAATAGTTGCTCGCAGCTTGCCTCCGTTGATCGCATTGGTCAGCGCTGCGAATGCGGTTTGAACCCACGCAATGCTATAGCTGTCGGTCAGCCCAGTTTCATTCTCAAAGTATGCTGCATCGTCGGAATTGAAGCGAACCGCATTTGGATCAAACCCAGCAATCAGCGCTGCCGCCTGCTGTACGGTCAGCGGATCAGCAAGGCTCCAAAGTGGATTGATCTCCTTAAAGTCCATGTTGTGCCCTTTCGCAATCGCCTTTGTACTAGCCAGGCTAAGGCTCCTGCTTTTCACTGTAGGGATCAGCCGAAGGCTAGATATGGCCCAATAAAAGTGTTTGTGCTCATAAACTACAGGCGATAGTCAGCCCTAGACTCTGGTCCATCTTTTACTGCCTATCACGCTATAACCACTTGGATTATACGGGACTTTACAGTACCTTACAGTATATTTGCAGTGAATTGCCGGGGGAGGGATATGGCTATCATCAAGACCACCACGCTGACCCTATCGTATCGAGCCCAGCCTGAAAGAAGCGATTCGTATTGCTGCGTCCGCGAGCACCATTCCATCGCCAATAGGGTAGAGGTGCTGTTCCGGGACTACTGCGTGAATAACGGCATCTCAATCAAATCACACAATAAGCAGCGCAGACCAAAGTAGGCATAGAGCAGGAATTTATGAACCACGCAATTTACAATAGCTTTGTCAACTTTATCTGGGGCATCGCCGATGACGTTCTGCGTGATGTCTATGTACGCGGCAAGTACCGCGACGTGATCCTGCCGATGACGGTCATCCGCCGTCTCGATGCTGTACTGGAGCCGACCAAAGAAAAGGTGCTCGGTATGAAGCAGCAGTTGGACACCGCCAAGATCGCCAACCAGCATGCCGCGCTCTGCCAGGCCTCCGGCGAGGCCTTTTACAATGTCTCACCCTTTACCCTGCGCGACCTGAAATCCCGCGCCAAGCTCCAGCAGCTTAAGGCCGATTTCGAAGCCTACCTGGACGGCTTTTCCCCCAATGTTCAGAAAATTCTCGACAAGTTCAAATTCCGCAACCAGATCCCCACGCTCATCGATGCGGACATCCTCGGCCATCTCATCGATAAATTTCTAGATGCCCGCATCAATCTCAGCCCCAAGCCGGTGTTGGATGTGGACGGCAACGAGCTGCTTCCGGCACTCGACAACCACGCTATGGGCACCATCTTCGAGGAACTGATCCGCCGCTTCAACGAAGAAAACAACGAAGAGGCCGGTGAGCACTTCACGCCCCGGGATGTGGTCAGGCTCATGGCCGACCTCATCTTTCTGCCAGTAGCCGACGATATCGAATCCGGTAGCTACCTCGTCTATGATGGGGCCTGCGGCACCGGTGGCATGCTCACCGTGGCCGAAGAACGCTTGGCGGAGCTAGCCGTAAGCCACGGCAAGGAGGTCTCCATCCACCTCTTCGCCCAGGAGGTGCAGCCGGAAACCTATGCTATTGCTAAGGCCGATCTGCTGCTCAAAGGCGAGGGGGGCGGGGCCGAAAACATCAAGTACGGCTCCACGCTCTCCAGCGATGCCTTTCCGTCCCAGGAATTCGATTTCATGCTCTCCAATCCACCCTATGGCAAGAGCTGGAAGACCGATCTCGAACGCCTTGGCGGCAAGGGCGATATCAATGACCTGCGCTTTGTAACCCAGCATGGTGGCGACCCGGAATACAAGATGATTACCCGCTCCAGCGACGGGCAGCTCATGTTCCTGGTCAACAAGCTCGCCAAGATGAAGCATGCCACCCGCCTCGGCAGCCGCATCGCTGAGGTCCACAACGGCTCGTCGCTCTTTACTGGCGACGCTGGTCAGGGCGAGAGCAACATCCGCTGCTGGATCATCGAAAACGATTGGCTGGAGGCCATCATTGCCCTGCCGGAGAACATGTTCTACAACACCGGCATCGCCACCTATATCTGGGTGCTGACCAACCGCAAGAGCGAGGAGCGCCGGGGCAAGGTCCAGCTCATTGACGCCACCGAATGGTTCGTGCCACTGCGCCGCAATCTCGGCAAGAAGAACTGCGAGCTCTCCGAGGAGCATATCTGCGCTATCTGTGATCTGGTGGTGAATCCGGCCGAGACCGAGAAATCCAAGATCTTCCCCAATGAGGCTTTCGGCTACTGGAAGGTGACGGTGGCTCGCCCGCTGCGCCTCGCCGTTGACCTGAGTTCGGCGCATCTGGAACGGTTCGAGAGAATCTGCGCCAAGGCCAAGGAAGAGCCGCTGGCCAAGCTGGCCCGCCGAGTGGCCGAGAACCTAGGTGCTGGACCGCACCTGGATTTCAACGCCTTCATGGATACCTGCGGCGCTGATGCCAAGGCGCATGGAATCAAGCTCACCGCCAAGCGCAAGAAGCTGCTGCAAAGCGATCTGTGCGACACTCGCGAGGACGCTGCGCCGGTGCTGAAGAAGATTCACAAGCCGGGCAAAGCGACGCCCGATCCCATCCACGGCCTGTTCGAGGTCGAAATAAATGGCAAGCCTTGCGTGGTCGAGTACGAGCCGGATACTGCCCTGCGCGACAGCGAGCAGGTGCCGCTGCTGGAAGAAGGCGGCATAGAAGCGTTCTTCCAGCGCGAAGTGCTGCCCTACACCCCGGATGCCTGGATCGACCCGGGTAAGACACTGGTGGGCTACGAAATCTCCTTCACCCGCCATTTCTACCAACCAGAGCCCATGCGCACGCTGGATGAAATCAAGGCTGATATCTACGCTCTGGAGCAAGAGACCGAGGGACTGCTGGAACAGATTGTTGGCGAGGCTGAGTGATGAAACTGGCCCCCTATCCAGAATACAAAGATTCCGGTAGCCCTGCGGCTCCTAAGATTCCTGCTCAATGGGCGGTGCATCGTTGTAGATATCTATTCCGTGAAGTGGACGAGCGCTCTAAAAATGGGCGAGAAACCCATCTTTCAATGAGTCAAAAGCATGGATTAATTGACAGCTCTAAAATCGACAAATGGCGTTTACAGTCAGAATCCTACGCTGGCGGAAAGCTCTGCAAAAATGGAGACTTAGTTCTTAACCGGTTGAAGGCCCATCTTGGCGTTTTTGCTTATGCAAAGCAGCCTGGTGTAGTTAGCCCGGATTATACGGTTCTCCGACCAATTACAGATGACGACCCAAAATTCTTTGAACTCCTATTCAAGACCCCACCTTTTATAACAGAATTCACCAAATCCACTAAGGGAATCGTAAAAGGCTTCTGGCGGCTTTACACAGATGATTTTTATTCTATTCGTGCCCTTGTGCCCCCACCCGAAGAACAACAACAGATCCTGAGATTCATTGACGCGCTCACCGCAAGGGCAAACACATTCATCCGCAACAAGCGGCGGCTCATCGAACTGCTCAAGGAGCAAAAGCAGGGCATCATCAGCCAGGCCGTAACCCGAGGGCTCGATCCCAATGTCAAGCACAAGCCCAGCGGTGTGGAATGGATCGGGGATATTCCGGAGCATTGGGAAGTTGCTCGACTAGGCCAGGTATCAAGAGTTATTGATCCGCATCGTCACATAGAAACCCGCCACTCGACGTTAACGGAGTTCCATTCCTGGGCGTCGGAGATCTAGACATAGATGGAACCGTCATAAGGGATGGCCATCGTGTGGCTGAAGAAGTGTTTTTGGAGCAAAACAGGCGTTTCCAAATTGAGAACGGTGACTTGGCGATTGGAAGAGTCGCCTCTGTTGGGAAAGTTGTTCAGCTCAGGAAACAAAAGATTTGCCTCTCAGGAAGGCTGGCAGTGCTCAAACCTCAGATTGATTCAATGTTCCTATTCTATTCGCTAAGCGCGCCATACGTGGTAGGGCAAATTTCCGTTGGAACAGATTTGACCACCCTAGGCGTGCTTGGGCTCAATAAACTGAAGCGAATTAACATCTTAGTTCCACCGGAAAAGGAGCAGGAGGCAATAGTAAAGTATGTAGGAACTGTTGTAGAACCGATTGAAAAGGCCGTTCTGCGCGCGGAACGCGAGATCGAGCTGATGCGCGAATACCGCACCCGACTGATTTCCGACATGGTCACCGGCCAAGTGGATGTGCGCGGCGTCCAGGTGCCGGAGATTGCCGAGGAAGCGTTGTCGGCGTTGGATGAAGACACTGCCGAGTCCGATGACGTGATCGACGACGGAGTTGAAATGAAGACCGGGACATGACCAGGCAAGCAGAGAAAAAAATCATCATCATTGCCGGACCCAACGGCGCAGGAAAGACCACCTTCGCCGAGGAATTTCTGCCGAAGGAGGCGGCTTGCCCGAGTTTTGTCAATGCCGATCTCATCGCCGCCGGACTGGCCCCATTCGAGCCGGAACGGGCAGCCTTCCGCGCCGGGCGGCTGATGCTGGAGGAAATTTACAACCACGCCCGGAAAGCCGAGAGTTTTGCCTTCGAGACCACGCTGAGCGGCCGGGGCTACGCGGGTTTGATTCCCGGCTGGCGGTCAGACGGTTATACCGTCAAGCTATTTTTTCTCCGGCTTGCCTCGCCGGAACTGGCCATTGCCCGGGTTCGGCAGCGGGTACGCGAGGGCGGCCACAACATCCCCGAGCCGGTCATTCGGCGGCGTTTCGCGGCGGGGCTGCGTAATTTCGAGAATCTCTACAAACCAGCGGTCGATGAATGGGCGCTATACGACAATTCCGGTAGCGAACCCGTGCTTATCGAGGAAGGAGTGAAATCATGAGTGATCAGTCTGTCGATTCCGGCAAGGAGAACAAGCGGCGCGATCCCGATTTGGCAGCGGCGGAAATCGCCATGAAGCGGGCGGCGGAGAAGGCCCGGCAGAGGGCCAGAGAGGTGGGCGCAGGCGTTGTGGTATGGAAGGATGGCCACATCGTGGAAGAGCGGCAGAACGCACAGCCATAAAATGGATGAAAGTGGTGCGGATGAAGCCGACTGACACCAGCGAAAAGGGCCTAGAATCTATCATCGTTACCTCCCTTGTGGAGGAGTCAGGTTATGTGCTGGGTGACTCGAAGGATTATGGCCGGGAACACGCTGTTGATCTGGCTAAGCTACTGCAATTCCTGTCTGCCACGCAGCCTGATACCCTGGAGACTCTCGGCATCGATCAAGAAGGTCCCAAGCGCACGCAGTTTCTGCACCGGCTACAAGGGGAGATCGCCAAGCGTGGCGTAATCGATGTGCTTCGCGGCGGCATCAAGCACGGCCCGGCCCATATGGACTTCTTCTACGGCACCCCAACGCCGGGCAATGTGAAGGCCGCCGAGCGGTTTACGGCCAATATCTTCAGCGTCACCCGCCAACTCCGCTACAGCCGCAACGAGACTGCACTCTCCCTCGACCTGGCTGTGTTCATCAACGGCCTGCCCATTGTCACCTTTGAACTCAAGAACAAGCTCACCAAGCAGACGGTGGACGATGCAGTTCAGCAGTACAAACGCGACCGGGACCCGAAGGAACTGTTATTTCAGTTCAGCCGCTGCGCTGTGCATTTTGCCGTGGATGACCACGAGGTGCGGATGTGCACCCATCTTAAGGGCAAGCACTCCTGGTTCCTTCCCTTTAATAAGGGCTATAACGACGGCGCGGGTAATCCGCCCAATCCTGGGGGGCTCGCCACCGACTACCTGTGGAAGGAGACCCTCACCAAGGAGGGCGTGACCGATATCCTGGAAAACTACGCCCAAGTGGTGGAGGAAAAGGACGAGAAAACCGGCAAGAAAAAGGTCAAGCAGATTTTTCCCCGCTATCATCAGTTGATGGTGGTGCGGATGCTTCTGGCCAATGCCCGGGAGAGCGGCGTCGGTAGACGTTACCTAATCCAGCATTCGGCAGGTAGCGGCAAGAGCAACTCCATTGCCTGGTTGGCGCACCAGCTCGTGGGACTGGAGCATGATCGCGGTGCACTATTCGATTCCGTCATTGTGGTGACCGACCGGCGGGTGCTGGACAAGCAAATCCGCGATACCATCAAACAGTTCGCCCAGGTCGCAGCCACGGTTGGCCATGCCGAGCATTCCGGCGATCTGCGCAAGTTTCTCAAGGCCGGCAAGAAAATCATCATCACCACGGTCCAGAAGTTTCCGTTCATCCTTGATGAAATCGGCAACGAGCATCGTAGAGCCAAGTTCGCCATCATCATTGACGAAGCCCACTCCAGCCAGGGCGGTCGCTCGGATGCTGCTTTTCCTTAGGAATGAGGAAGCGAAAGTCGATATCAGGCAGCGCTTAGGCAGTGGATGACCCGCTGGAAAATAAAAAACCCGGCTAGCCATAGGGACCAACCGGGAAAATCTGGAAGTACTTCCGGGGGGTATTTTGAAAAAAATCGGCGATTGGGTCAACGAAAACTTAGTGTTGCAGAGCGGGCAACAGAAGTCCTCAGAGAGTACGACCGAATCCACGGGTACAGCGAAGATAAAGATTGCAATGTTATCGACATCACAGGGCAGTGTTTCCGAGTTAACTGACAGAACCATCGTGTGCTTTACATATAATCTTTACCCTTTGTGACCCCAGCATCTGGACTCAAAAATTTTTCACTTCATCTCTAGTTTTGCTTTGACGCTCTTAATCACTGCGCTAATACGCTGTATTTTTTCGACGGGCACTATTAATAATAAAAACAGAACAAGAAACGTAATTCCAACTTGCAAACCGATTCCCGTATTTGCGAAGCAACCGCTCCGCTGCAAGCCTTCGTTAGGCTAAACAGTTAATTCCTGGATTTCGCTTCGCTCCATCCAGGCTACCTCGCTATCACTAGTCAAGGAAGGCACATTGTGGCGGTGCATCATTCTGCGCTGGCCCGCTCAAGCCAGGCTTAGTTTGTCCCACTAAAGGGAAAATGGCCTTGTAGAAACAATTACCTATGAAAGCGTGCGCCGCAGCGCTTGGATGTACCCGATCCCAGAACAGGTAGGCATCGGGGTTTACACAGACAGTCCCCCCACCAGTAAAAGTTAAGTCATCGCCTTGGAAGCATCGGTCTGTGACATTCTCAAAGCCATACAAATCGGGATTCTCGACCATATTTCGTAGCAGATTGTGGAAATCAAAGCGAATAATCAGTACCTTCAACCCGGCCTGTTCCAGTTTGGCCTCTACATTGTCCAATTCTGCAACCAGGCGTTGATTGAAGGCGGCAGAGATTCCACTGGCAAAGGCTCTGTAACCGGGCAGGGGTACCCCTGTTTCGGTTCCATTTTCTAATCTGATCACTGCAGGCACCACCCCCCAGTCGGGTCCATTAGGCACCAGAAAAATTCGCGCCCCGCTTGCCGCCAGGTCCTTGATAGCATCGCCAATCTCTTTAGCCGCGGTAGAGACCTTCTTGATGATGTCATCTGTTGAAGTCCGCATCGCCGTTTTTGCCTCCTCGCGATCATCGTTCGCTGCTCCAATGGCATCCTGAATATTGTTAGCCCCAGCGAATAGTACAAAAAGTGTGTCCGGATCTATCATGCCACCGGATGCAGCTAGGCCAACGGTGAAACTGTTCACTTGGCCTACTACCCCCAACAACTCTAATCCACTGCGGTGTCCATTAGTGCGAGCACCACCGTAAGCAAAATTATTCCCGTTGCCGGGCTGCCAGCCGCCGAGAAGGATGGATTGGGTGCAATCCACCGACTCGATAGGTTCCACGATCAGATCTAACAGGTCAGCCATATGCTCTATATAGACAGGACCATTGGAGAATCGACCCATGAAGTACTCTTCACTAGGAACTTGCTGTGAAGTAAAACACCCTGTTAACAGCCAGACATTACCTTGATCGGAGAGGCTGTCGCCGAATACAAAGATCTCAGGGGGAAAAGCAGTAGACACCTTCCCTTCAACGGGCATACACAGCGCTAGAGCTAAAAGAGTAATTTTTAAGCTATATAAATTTTTCACATCATCTCCTTCTTAACTAGCAACAGGAATGCAGTCTAAACATGTAAACAGACTGACTAACCTGCGTCTTAATCATACGCAACCGGATACTGGCCAATACCTATTTTTCCCTTATATCAACGGATTACTCATTCTTTCAGCCCATATGAGCTTTGGTAAATACGCACATCAACTCTATTTTTCTTCGTTTTGCGAGCTGCTCCTTATAAGACGTATACCGTCTCTTCAACGGAGCAAAAATCGCCGATATCATCTATATAGCTGAGTTGTTCGATGTTGCCAAGAAGCGTGAATTCTCTAGACTAGCAAGATGAGGAGAGACCGAACTGCAGTTCGTTATGGCGAAATTCTAATCAGTTGAAATATTTTCATAAGATTACATGTAGAGAAAAACAGGGATAAGGAAAAGGAAGGGGTAAAATTAGATGTTCGCCTTAACATGAAGTATATTCATATCTACTCATTGAAGGGCGAAAAAAATTAATGAACCGCTATGCGCTAGCCTTCTATCTGGCTCGCAAAGCGCTGATTACTCCAGCCAAAGGGCAAAAGTTGAATTTTAAAAAAGATCACAACGGAGGCGCAGGGGACGCAGAGAGAAAAAACAAGTATTGAATTTAAAAACAGAAGCAGGAATTAAGAAAATTACTGCTTCTGATTTAAATGCCTAATTCCGTGTCCTCCGCGTCTCCGGTGATATTTTGTTTTACTTATTTCACCAGTGGTGAGGCGAAAAGAAAGCCCCATATGAAATCCACCGGCAGTATGTTCAGAGCAGGCGGTGTGGCATTGGCGTAGTACCAGTCCGGATTCGGAATGCCGTGAGCGCTGCGTGCGTAACCGAATTCGCTGAGGTTATTTTCAAATACGCCCAGTCCGAAGAACGTATAACAGTATTTACCGTTGAGTACCGACTGGGACTCGCTGCAAGCTAATGTTTTGTCTTTAGGCATCGGGGTCACCTTGATACCGGCGCGCGCGTGGCAGGTGATGCAGCTGGAGCCGTCCATAAAGCCTGCTTCGGTAATCGAGTTGCCGAGCAGGTTGCTGCGGCCGGTTGAGTCGACGAAATCCACTTGTGAGCCTTTCAGGCGATAGTTGCGCCAGGCCAAGTCTTGCGGCGTAGGTTCTTTCGGGTTGACGGAAGGCTTGATGCCGATCGAAAGATCATCCAGTACGCTCTCTAATCCGGCACGAATCGGTTCCGGGGGATAAATGCTGTCGCGATCGAATACCACACTGGGCGAATTTAAGTTATCTGACTTGGTTTTCGGTGCAATGTAATTGTCGGCGACATTCTTCGGCAGGTTCGGATTGGGATTGCGGTAACCGTAGGAATCGTTACAACCGGTAATGTCACAGCGTCCCGGCATCTGAATATGCTCGAATGTTGTCCATACCCACTTGGGAATGTCTTTTGATGAAATATGGAAGGCCATCAGATAATGCGTGCCTTCTAGGTTGCAGGTTTTGTTATCACCGTAACTGATTGGGGTAATTAAATGCTTTTTAATAAAGCCGGTTTCCGGCGTGTCCTGGATACCCAGTTGCTTGGCGAGGCCTTCATGTAACCAGTTGCTTTTAATCATGATGGCGTCGG